>PMTL01000089.1 GCA_003168075.1 Acidimicrobiaceae bacterium | reverse complement strand
GGGACCAAATACGCCAATCGCGCGAGGTACGCCTTCAAAGCCGGTGTCACCCTGTACGCCCAGTGGACGGTCGTCGTGCCGGTGCCTCACGTCTCCTCAGTGTTGGGGAGTGTTGTGGTTGGTGAGAGTCGCTTGGTGACAATCGACGGTACTGGATTCTCCAGTAGGTCACACGTGACGAGCAACGAGCCGGGCTCAGCCGTGCGCTTGATTTACGCCAGCGCGACCAGGCTTTCACTTTTGGTCACGGTTCGCGTAGGCAGCCGCCTAGGCAAGTACACTTTCACCATCACTGCAGCCTCGCGAAAGACCTGGACGATCAATTACGTCACGACGTAGGAACCCATTCGCCCGGACCCGAGTGCGAAACTTCTGGTCCGGTCATAGGACGAGCGACTGGTTGAGGACCTCTTCAACCGTGTGAATGAGCAGTGCTCTGGCGGGCTCGACTCCGAGGGCCCACGACAAGGCCGGCGTACTGATGTCGAGTCGACCTCCAAAGATTCTGGTCGAATGCATGGACGCGATCAGGCCGTCGTTTCAACACGTCGTTTCTCTGCCGACGTCGCCCGGGATCGTGCGCGCGCCACTCACAGGCGTGCCGTGTGGACCACCAGAGAGTAGCGGGTCAATGTCGCTCAATTAGAATCGGGACCAGGGCCAGTTGGCGTGAGGTAACGGCTTGTTGGGCCGCCTTCGACTGGTCAAGTTTTGCTCTTGAATTCTGCAGCCAATATTAAGGAAAATCTCGATAGATGATGAGCAATTCACACCACGGTGGGGTTTGGTCGCGCTGGCGTCCGGGGCTTCTGATCCAGAACGCAATCGCATTGATGATCTCGTCTGGAGGCACTGCCGTGTTCGGCATCGTGTTCTGGATAGTGGCTGCACGTCTCTTCACCCCGACAGAACTAGGACGAACCACCGCGGAGATTGCCGCCATGCTGCTGTTGGCGACGCTCGCTCAACTGAGTTTCGGGTCCATTTTTGAACGATTCTTGCCGGTCGCGGGTGAGTTCACTTACCCCTTTGTCAAACGTGCGTATCTCATGTGCACTGCGTTCGGTCTCGTACTTGCCATCGGCTACCTCGCACTTGGCTTCGGCCGGAGCTTTCTCCCGCCCTCATTTGGATGGAAACTACTGTTCGTGGCGGCGGTAGTGATGTGGACGGTTTTCGCTCTTCAGGATTCTGTCCTCATTGGACTTCGCGTATCACGGTGGGTGGCCGTGGAGAATATCGCCGTGAGCGCGGTGAAGCTCGCTCTTCTTCCAGTGACGATCATCATCACTGCCACCGAGGGTATCTTTGTGGCATGGATGGTTCCGGTCATCGGGGCGATTGTTGGCGTCAGTTGGTATCTTTTTCGCCGTCGGATTCCTGAACATGCTTCAACCAATCTGTCAACCGAAAAGCTGCCGTCCACCCGCGACCTGATTGTTTTGGCCAGCGCACAATACGCATCGCTGCTCTCGAGTGTGTTCCTACCATCGATCGTGACGCTGATTGTCATCCAACGGCTCGGTCCGGTGGCCAATGCCCACTATTACTTACCGGCGATGATTGCCACCAACTTGGGGCTGTTCTGCTGGGGCATCGTGCGGTCGTTTCTCGTCGAAGCGACGAGCGAGCCCGAGGAGCTGCGCCGTCACGCCAACTCGACAATTCGTGCGCTGGTCATTGTGCTGTTCCCGAGCGTGCTTCTCGGCTGCATCTTTGCTCCCACGATCCTTCGACTGTTCGGTGGCTCCTACGCTGCTCAGGGAACTGCGCTGATGAGGATGCTGCTCATTTCTCTCGTGGGCAGCACTGTGATGGTGTTCTACAGCACCTTCGCCTGGTTGGACCAACGGGTCTGGTGGATGACTTTGCGCAACGTCGTGAGCAGCGTCATCTACCTCGTGATGGTCTACCTTCTCATTGGTCACCTGGGTATCAATGCAATTGGTGTTGCCACACTGGTCTACTCGGCTACGACCATGGCAGTATTCCTTCCGATTTCGATTCGCAGATACTTGCGAACGTGATGAAGCGCGCTAGGTCGTTGGCGACGTGCGTCGACTGGCCAGTCGCCACGAGTGCTGGGCGCAGAAATGCACGTTGAGTTGACGAAGAGTCAACCGGGACCGGACCGGTTAGCGCACTATGTGCCACGGACCATCACCTCCGCCACCTGTGGTAGACGTCAGTGAGAGTGTGACTCACCCAGTGAGTCGTTCATCTCTCGTCGTCGCTCAGACACTTGGTTCACACGACATTTTCGTGCAGAATGTTCGACCACGCGTCGACCGAGTGCACACCCGGTCATTGTGGCAGTTCTTCAGAGAATGGACATTTCGCGAGGCGTGAGTACCAGTCCTCGCCCTCACCTCGCAGATCATCTGGTGTCGCCCGACTTGACGTTGACGCGCTACTTCAGGGGGGCCGGTTTTCCAAAGAAGAATCCCTGGCCCAGTAGAGGGGAGTTCTGGCCGAGCGAGACTCCGAGGCGAAGCAGTGTGTCGGCTTCGGCCTGGGTCTCGNNCGTCGACGGCCACACTGCAGTTGGGAATCGCGGCAACGACGCTGCGAATTGCGGCGTAATCCTCGATTGGTTCATGCTCGGTGATTTCGAGAACGATTTTCCGATTCGCCCGGGCGAGTACCGGTTCAACGTAGTGGCCGAGAAGCGCTGAGGGTGAGAAGTTGAGGCTGAGCCAGAGTTCGGGGCTGAGAGCGCGGGCGGCCTCGATCGAAGCGCTGGCGCAGGCGGCTTCAAGTTCAGGGCCTAAGCCCACGAGGTGGGCGTCAATGATGCAGAGGTCCGGTCGTCGGCCGTTCTTGAACCGGGTCAGCGCCTCGTACCCTACGACCTTGCCGGTAGCGAGCTCGACGAAGGGTTGAAAATTGGGAGTGAAGGCCTGTTGGTCGAGGATCTCTTGGATCTGCGCACGAAGTGACTCACGGTGTCGCTGAATCTCGAGCTGGGCTCCAAAGAACGAGCCGGCGTACGAACCGAGCTGGTCGAAGGCGGCGAGCCGACGCGTCAGATTCGTGGCAATTGCCTCGTCGCGAGTGGCCAGGACAAGGACGCCGATCGCCGAGTCGTTCCATCGAAGCGGCGACACCACGGCGCCGGCGACCTCGGAACTCTGAATCGCGTCGCGGATCTCGGGGTAGTCGTTCCATTGTTTGTCCTCCAGAGACAGGACCGCCGCGGGGTGCCCGCGGTGTACCTGATCGGCGACGAGCGACGCCGGAAACGAGGGCGGTGGCGACGTCGCGAACAGCGCGGGTCCGTGTTGACCCATCACCGTCAGCGTGTCGTTGAGGTGCAGAATCAAGAAAGTCGAAGTATCGATACCGTCGAGGCGGGTCACGAGGTGGCAAAAGAGATTCGCCATCGCTTCGAGGGAACTCACCGGACGCATTTCGCGCATAATTTCGAGAATGGTGCTGCGGTCATTGTCGTCGCTCGTGAGATTGGCTTGGAGGTGGCGTTCAATTGTGAGGTCGCGCTTCACGGCGATGTAGGCGCTGACACGTCCGCGATCGTCGTGAATCGGTGAGATGGTGGTCTCTTCCTCGTAGAGTTCGCCGTCCTTACGCCGGTTCACGAGGACGCCGCGCCACGTCAATCCGTTGGTCAATTGTTGCCACATGTCCTCGAAGAACGCTTGGTTCTGCAATCCGCTCTGAAAGATTCGGGGATTCTGTCCGACGAGCTCGTCGAGCTCGTAGCCGCTCGAGCGCAGGGCCGCCGGGTTCGCGTACACGAGGTGCGCGTGAGAATCGGTGACCACGATCGACTCACCGGATTGGGTGACGGCGGCGCTGAGGAGTTGTTGCTCCGATAGCGACTGCAGCAGGAGGTCGCGGTCGCGCAGTCGCTGGATCCCGAATCCGATCTGCGCTGCAAGCTCCTCCAGGACGCTGGTGACCGAGACATCGAAAGCGCCTACTTCGGGAGCATCGACGATCAGGACCCCGTCGAGTACTCGGGCGCAACGAACGGGCAGGGCAATTGTGGCTCGAAAACCCCGAACTTGCGCCTCGGTGTCGAGGTCGCTGAAGCGGTGGTCGTGGAAACGATCATTGACGACGACCGTCTGGCCAGTGCGCCACGCAGCCCCGGCGGGATTTTGACCGTCGGGGTCGTCACTCCACGCGAGTTCGCTGGACTCGGCGTAAAAGCGGTGCTCGAAACTCGAGGCGACACACGTGAAGTAGTTCGCCTTCTCTTGTGCGGGACGCGCGTACCAGCACAGGAGGTAACCGCCCTCGTTGACCGCGGCCTGACACATGGTATTGAGTAACTCTTGCTCGTCTTCGCTTCGGGTGAGCGCGCGGCTGGCGGCGGAGAGGGTGTTGAGGGCACGGCGAGCAATGACCTCCTCGTGACAGTCCCGCAAGGACATGATGACGCCGCGAGCGGAATGGCCTTCGATGAGCGGCTGAGCGCGCACCGCCAGCCAGCGCGATCCGCCCGATGCGGTGCGGTACCTCATCTGCGCGGAACGAACGCGTTCTCCCGTCAGAACAAGCGACTGCCAGGCCTCGGCCCGCGCCGCGTCGCTGGGGGCAATGAACTCAAGAACGCTCTTGCCGAGTACGTCAACAGATCGCCAACCCAGCACCGCGGTGACCGAAGGAGCCACCCAATCGATTCGGCCTCTGGCGTCAGTCTGAATGACCACGTCCGACGCGTTCTCGGCGACTCGTTGGAAATCTTGGCGCGACTGCTCGAGAGAAATGCGTGCCTCCACGGCGTCGTTCACGTCGCGCCACACGGCGATGCGAGCGCGGTCACGGCCGGGAAGGTCCACTTGGTGAGACACGATCTCGGTCCAACGGACATTGCCATCGCGACGGACCATGCGCAGTTCAAATTGGACCGTCTCGCCAAGAAGGATTCTCGCCAGCGAGTCCTCAAGGATGTTGAGATCCTCGGGCACGATGTAGTCGCGAAACTGGTGGCTGATCACCTCCCCGGCCGGCCAACCCAACAGAGTCTCAACACTTGGCGAGACCCACGAGATCTGTCCTTCCCCCTCGGTCATCGAGACGACGTCAGAGATGTTTTCGGCAAGCAATTGGTACAAGTCGAGATCGCCCATGTCGCCGCTCGTCGTCGACGTTGACGTGAAGCCGCGCATGGCGACGATCACGGTATCGACCGTGCCATCGGCGCCGACCATCGGGTGCATGGTTGCACGACAATCGCGCGTAGATCCATCGTGGTGGCGCAGGCAGAGTCGTCCTTCGAGAGTCTCGCGCGCGGCGAGGTGTGCGCTCTCCCACGCCCTCGCTCCGCCCTCGCTCCTCCAAATGAATTTGCTAGCAGGGTGACCCACGGCGTCACTGGAGTCCCAACCCAACAACTCGGATAGCGCCGATGACACCCACACTATTGATCCGTCGAGCGTGATCTGCACGATTAATTCGTTGGCGTGCGAGACCGTGTTCACGAAGCGATGATCGGCATTTTGACGCGCGGTCATCTTGAGCCGCTGCGACACTGGCCGTCACGACGACCCGATATCCGCCCTTGGAAAGAGATTCGGGGCACACGACAAAGGTGAAGCGCGCGTGACGGATGAGTGGAATGCCACGATAAGGCGAAGGTTGCCCGTGGCTCGGACCAGGAACTCAGCAGGTGCCCATCGCCATCATGAGGGCGGTGGCGGCAGATAAGAGGTGAATGGCTCGAGTGAACTTTGTGCCAAGGCACCAACATTCTCATCCCCAATTGAGGTAGCCGACAAATAGTCCTCGTGACTTGACTCTAAGCCCTGACTGGTTCATCCACAAGGATTCTGTCTCCGCGAGCCTCGTCGAGGCGCCCCTAGGGTGACGATTATGGGCGATCGTGGCACTGCGCCGAACATAGCGATGCGTCACTTAGTGAGATTCTTGTTGTGGAGCGACGACATCAGAACCGCCAGTGGGCTCCAACTGACGACGTTGTCTCGTGACTCAGCCGAAGCGACCGTGGACGTAGTCCAAGGTACGTGCATCTGAGGGGTCGTGAAAGATCTTGTCCGTTGGACCGAATTCAATGAGCTCACCGGCCCGGTCGTCGGCCATCAGCAAGAACGCGCAGTCGTCGGACACCCGCGCGGCTTGTTGCATGTTGTGTGTCACGATCACCATGGTCACGCGGTTTTTGAGCTCCGTCATCAATTCTTCGATACGTTGCGTCGAAACGGGGTCGAGCGATGAGGTGGGTTCATCCATCAAGAGAATCTCCGGCTCCACCGCTAATGCCCGTGCGATGCACAATCGTTGTTGCTCGCCACCCGACAGGGTTGACGCGTGGACCTTCATACGCGACGAGACGCTGTCCCAGAGGGCGGCGGAAATCAAAGCGGATTCAGCCGCTTCGTCGAGCAACGACTTCTTGCGCACACCGTTGAAGCGAAGGCCCGAGACTACGTTGTCGTAAATGCTGAGAGTGGGAAAAGGATTCGGACGTTGAAAGACCATGCCGATACGACTGCGCAACAACATCGTCGCGATGCCGCCCTTGTAGATGTCGACGCCGTCCAAGAGGAGGTCGCCGTCGACCTTCGCCCCCTTGGTCAAATCATGCAGGCGGTTGAGCGACCGCAGAATAGTGGTCTTGCCTGAACCCGAGGGACCGATGAGCGAGGTGATCTTGTTGGGGGCGACGTCAAAGGACACGTCGCGCACGGCAACTCGGCCCGAGAACGAGACGTTCACTCGCCGCAACTGGAGTACGGGAGTGATGGAGGATTCTTTGAGCACCCCCGGGTTGTTGCCAACAGCGTCGTGACCGTCGCTCACATCTGGGCCTTTCTGCTGAGTCGTGCCGAGATGAATCGACTCGTAAGGTTCAGTATGAGAACTAGCAGGACGAGGACGAGGGCCACTCCCCACGCCGCACGATGTTGACTGGGGAACGCCGACCCCGAGTAGGAGTACGTCAGGAGCGGCAGTGCCGACATGGCGTGGAAGGGATTGAAGTCCCAGGTCTGAGAAAAAGTGGCCCCGATAACCAACAGGAGAGGCGCCGTCTCGCCCATGGCGCGCGCGAGGGCCAGCAGGGTGCCGGTGATGATACCCGCACGCGCCGCAGGAAGCACCACGCGCCGCGCCACGACGGAGCGACGTGCCCCCAGGGCCAGGCCCGCCTCGGTCACGGTGTCGGGGACTCCCCGAATTGCCGTTTCCACGGACTTGGTGATGACTGGAGTCATGAGGAGAGCCAGGGCCACTGAGGCCGCGAAGGCGGAGAAATGGTGCTCGGGCAGGACGATGAAGATGTAGGCAAAGACACCCAAAAGAATCGACGGGATGCCGGAGAGTATCTCGACACTCGCTCGGAAGATTCTCGACAGTCGTGTATCCATCTCGACGAGGTACAGCCCGAGGACCAGGCTGAGTGGAACCGCCATGGCGGCCGCCATGGCGGCCACAATTAAGGTTCCGATAATGGCGTTGGCAATGCCACCAATGGCATTCTGCTGACCGATGGTGGGCACCTGGGGAAGCTTGGTGACAAACGCGGCGCTCAGGTCACTTCCACCGCGCTGCACGATGGTGAACAGAACGAGCACCAGCGGAATGAGCGCAATGACGAGGGACATCGAGAGCGCCCACGTGAACAATTGGGACATGCGCGAACGTCGCCGCAGCGTCTTGGCGGTGATGGCGCGAATCTGCTCGCGGCGATCGTAGATGGGGTCGGGGGGCAGAGAGTTCAAAGTGTCGGTCATGAACTGAGTCCACTTGATCGATTTACGAGTCGACGCGCGAGTACATTGACTCCGGCGGTGAGGGCCATCAGGATGACCGCGAGGGCTCCGAGGGCCGCGAGATTCTGGGGTGACGCTTCGGTGTACTCCGTGGCGATGGTGGAGGCGAGGGTCGCTCCCACCGAAAAGAGCGAGCGTGGCATCTGCGCGTTTCCCCCGATGACCATGAGCACGGCGATCGTCTCGCCCAGGGCGCGACCGGCGCCCAACGAGATGGCACCCAGGATTCCCGATTTGGCGCTCGGCAAGATCACCTTACGAAGTACCTGACTCTTGGAGGCCCCGAGAGACAGCGCACCTTCATTGAGGTCCTTGGGCAGCGCCGCGATGACGTCACGAGAAATCGCGACGATGGTGGGCAGGATCATGACCGCGAGAACCACGCTGGCCAACATGATGCCCGCACCGAGGTTGTCACCGCTAAAGGGCCAGCGTCCGCCGGTGAGGCTCGCCAGCCATGGCTGGACGGTGGCGGACATCCACGGAACAAGAACGTAGAGACCCCACAGCCCGTAGACGACGGAGGGAATTGCCGCGAGAAGCTCCACGAGAGCCGAGGCGATGGCCTGCAGTCGCCGCGGGAGAACGAAAATGAGGACGAGCGCGGTGCCCAGTCCGATCGGGACCGCAAAGAGAAGAGCGACGAGGGTGCTGATTACGGTGTCAAGAATGAGGGGAAGGGCGCCGTATACCGAGGCCGCCGGGTTCCAGGTCGTTCCCGTGAGGAGGGTGATGCCCTCGTGGGTCCACGCGGGCCAGGATTGGTGCACGATGCTGTACACGAACTCCAGAAGAATCGCGGAAAATAACATCGCAACGCCGCGAAGCGTCCAGACGTAAAAGCGATCTGACCCGCCCCGAGCCCGTAGGCCCTGGGGCGAGTCAGATGCGTTGCGACGAGAGAAGAATCTCTGAGTCGACTGGTTCATTGCTAACTAGCTTTCGACTGAACGTCAGCCCTTACAGTAAGGGCGTGCCGCCGTAGGTTACCTTCAACAACTGCGCGTGGGCCAGAGCCTGAATGTTGGTGGGCAGCGGAACGTAGGCCTGCTCGGCGGCAACATCCTGGCCCGCGAGGACGCCAGTGACGCCGCTGGAGTGCGACAGCCAGTCTAGGTACTTGACCAGTAGCGTTGCCTGCAGACTGCTCGAGGCGACACCCTGCTGCTCCTTGCGCACGATCGCCCAACTGTAGGTGGAGATTGGGTAGGAGCTCTTGCCCGGCTCGTCCACGATGGAGAAGTTCGTCCACGAGATGTTCGGCTTCTGGGCGGCAGCGGCTGCGACCGTCGCGACCGACGGCTGGATGTAGAGGCCATTGGCATTCTGCACGTACGCCGCGGTGATGCCCTGGTTCAGCAACAAGTAGGAGTACTCGATGTATCCGAGCGTGTACCCGTTGTTGGCGACCTCAGCGGCCACGCCCGCGTTGCCCGGCTCGTTGACGCCGTTGGACGGCAACGCGATCTCGGACTTCGACACGGTCAGCCACAGATTGGGAACCACGGTGTTCAAGTAGTTAGTGAACGCGTAGGTCGTGCCTGAACCATCGGAGCGAGCGACCACGGTGATCGTGTGGTTAGGCAGGGCGCATGTCTTGGAGATGATCTTGTGCTTGGCGTTTCGCTTGATAATCGCCAGCAACGGGTTGACGTTGCAGATCGCCTTGTCATTCCATTTGGTGATGACGCCGCGATAGATCTTCGCGATGATGACCCCCGTCAGATGTACGCCGATCTTCGAGAACACCTTGTTCTTCGAGATCGAGGGCAAGTTGTAGCCCATGGCGATTCCGCCGAGGGCGACGGGAACCTGAATGTAGTTCGAGATTGACTTCTCACCGGCCCCGAGGTGTGACATGGCCGACAGGTTGGTCTGGGTCATGGGAACGTCGGAAGCTCCATAGTTCACGAGGCCAGTGGCGATGTCAGTCTGACCGGCGCCCGAACCCACCGACAAGTACGAGGAAATCGTCGCGTTGGGATTGCGAGCGTCGTAAATCGCCTCGGCCGCGTTCATCAGCGGGGCGTCGAAGGTGGAACCTCCGCCCGAGATGGTGGCTGGACCGCTGATAGTGGTGTCGGTTGCGAGGCTCGGGTCCGTCGTGGATGAGGCAGCGCCCGCCGGCACAGCCACCGTGGCTACGAGAGCCATCATCGCAGTCGAGACACCAAGGGTGACTCGAAGATTCTTTAACATACTCATTCCTCCTCAGGAACTTGTTGGGGGGCATAACTGGACAGTCGAAACCGCCCCGGTTGGAGCGGTCCTGGCACAAGTTAGAGAACGCAGGTAACCAAAGTGTGAGGAATGGTGGTTCTCTGGGCGACCGCAGCGTTATTTCATGGGTACGGCATTGACACGTGAAATTCACATTGCCGACGACGTACTCGCAGCAATTCACGGTCGTCGCCATATTTTTGGCCAGCCACTCGAGGAAACCTGTGTGTGCCTCGCAGCATCGCTGTTCGCGGCGACGGGAACTCAGGGATCGACAGTGGCGTCGACTACATTGCCCAAAGGCAGTCGTGCGAGGGTGGTCGCGGTCCTCGGACCCTCAGGACCCCGCGGGGACGATCGAAGCTAAGTTTGACGTCGCCGGATCGATCAGCCCCGCCGGTCCTTGTCCGAAGACGTGAAGGATGTTGTTGGTGATGGCCGTGAGCGTGGGTGCGGGGCAGTGCGGATCGGCGCCGGTGCAACTCGCCAGGTCGCCGACCCAGACGTTATTGCCGGTGTCGATGGTGCCGGCGTGCGACACCGGGTTGGTGAAGTAGACCATGTCGGAGTAACTCACTCCGTTCCACACGGTGCCGCCCGCAGTTCCTTCACTCAGAGGTATCGGCGAGTGGGCGAGAACATCGACGTTGGCCGGCTCCGCGGGGGAAGGGATGACGTGGTCGAAGTCCGATGCGACGACATCGGCTATCGAGGAGCCGTTAGCGAGTCCGGTGCCTTTGAAGACCCAGGAGTTGCCATCGGAGATGACCATGGGCACGAAGACATCAGGGCTCAAGTAGCCGCTGTACTCCTCGCCGATCTGCGAGATCGGTGACCAGCTCGACGGCGGATCCTCCCAGGTGTTACCAGTGACGTTCATCGGGTCGGTGCCCTTCGCGTTGAGCGGGTCCTCGCCGGAGTTTCGGTAGTCGACTTCTTGGCGATTGAGCCCCAAGATCGAGGGTTCGAGACGGACATGACGGACCATCGCGGCGGCGCCGAAGAAAATGGCGTTGAGCCCGTCGGCTTGGGCGTGCAACAGTGCGAGGCGTTCGCCGTACGTCCAGGACTCGTCGTGGTCGAGCGTGATCAACACCTTATGGTCCGACAATAAGTTCGGGTAGACCGAGAGGGTGATATCGGTCATGTACGTGACGTCCAGACCCTCCTTCTCCATCAACTCGACGAGCGGGTATTCATTGGTGAGAAAGTCCGACGAGCCGAATCCGGTGTCGTAGGGGCGGTCAAAGGAGACTACCCGCGCGCGGTTGCACTTGGGGTACGAGGTGTTGTCGATGATGCAGGCGCCGAGTCCGGCGTAGAAGGAGTATCCACCGTAGGCGTTCCAGCCCTGTTCGACGAGTGAGCGGTTCACGACGAGGTAGGTGGCGGTGCTCGAGGGATCCCAGACGGTCAACAAGATATAGCTCGCCGCCTTGGCGCCCGCCACCAGTTTGAGTAGGTAATCTCCGGGTACGAAGTCTGACGTGACCTGCATAGTCGCCGACATCTTCCAGTTCCAGCACGCCACCATGTTGATCGAAGTGTCGAGGGGGCACACGGGCTGGCTGATGCCTTTCTCGGACGGCGACGTCCAGATGAGGCGCGCTCCCTTGCCCTGGTAGTACCCCATGCGATACGCCTCGATGTGGAACGACGGGAATTGAGTGTTGACGTAGATATTGACACTCTGGCCAACCTGGGCGTTGGTCGCGGTTGCGTAGCCTTGAATTGCGGTGGGCGACGTGCCTGGCGTGATCCGCCAGTTGCTCGTGCCGGGCTTGAGATTTTCTTCGATGACGGCACGCGACTGCACGCCGTCGGCCCCGAGACTCAGGGCCGGTATGGTCGTGGTCGTAGTGGGCGGACCGGGCGGATAGGGAGCGTTCACGACCTTGTACGACACGACCGAGGAGACGGCGACCAGCAGAAAAGCGCTGATCACCACGTAAGAAATCTGCCCGAAACCTCGTGAGTCCTGACGCGCCACGCGACCTTCCTGGTGTGCGACGTCGTCGCAACCCCCGTTGAATTCTAGGCACGTCTGCGATATGGCGTCGGCGAGAGGGTCGCTACTCGTCGATGGTGAAGGGGCGGTGCACTTTACCGAGGGTGATGCCCGCCGAGTGGAGATTCGGTCGTTCCCCTCGTGCCTCTTGGGCGCGAATTGCCGCTCGCTCCCAGCGTTCCTCGACCTTGCCGTAGCGCCAGTACAGGAGCGCGAAGGTCCAGATGCCGACGAAGATACCCACGATCGCGAAACCAGCGGAATTGATGTTGAAACTGGCCGCGAAGTTCCACAGGCCGCCGTGCAGTTGGAGTTGACTGGTGAGGACCTGCATTAACTCGAGGGTGCCAATGTAGAGGGCTACGAAGACGCTGAGTCCGGTGATGGCGATGTTGTAATAGACCTTGCGCACCGGCTTGGAGAACGCCCAGCCGTAGGCGAAGTTCATGAACGACCCATCGATGGTGTCGAGCAGGCTCATGCCGGCGGCGAAGAGCAGGGGCAAGCTCAGCAGCGCCCAGAGTGGTAGACCGGCCGCCACGCTGGTACCGGCCAGCACCAAGAACGCGACCTCGGTGGCAGTGTCGAATCCGAGACCGAAGAGGAATCCGATGGGGTACATCTTCCAGGGGGCATCGATGCTGCGGGCAAAACGACCGAAGAAACGCATCATGAAGCCGCGGGCGTCGAGATGCTTGTCAAGCTCCGCGTCATTGAAAGTGCCCTGTCGCATCTGGATGAAGAGGCGCACGATCCCCACCAGGATGATCAAGTTGAGAATCGCAATCAGGTACAAGAAACTCCCCGACACTAACGTGCCGATCAACCCTCCGTAGTGGTGCAGTGATGATCCCGAGTTGCGAATCTGACCACCCACGGCGCGCACTCCCAGGCCCAGAATCAGCGTGAGGAGGAAGACGACGGACGAGTGTCCGAGCGAGAAAAAGAAGCCAGTCGACATCGGTCGCTTCCCCTCGGACATGAACTTTCGAGTGGTGTTGTCGATGGCAGCAATGTGGTCCGCGTCGAAAGCGTGGCGCATACCGAGCGTGTAGGCGAGAATACCGGTGCCGATGCCGAGTGACTGGTGCGACCCCAGTCCGTAGTGGAGGGTGGAAGCGTAGACCAAGAGTCCAAAACCCAGCACGTGCAAGAACACGATGAAGCCGAACATGCCGAACAGTCGCTTCCACTCACTGGGAGAGAAGGACGATCGTACTCTTTCGCGTCGTGTTGCAACCGGTGACAAGGTCGTCATGGCGCCACCTTAGTAGGAGGGTGTTTCAATAAGCCAGGATATCTTGCGTGACTTTCGACCGTGTGATTGACGCAGTTTCTAGTGCGCGCGATCGCGTGCGTCGAATTCTTTGGCGCATTGTGACGAGCAAAAATACACGGGAACACCGCCGCTCGGGCGCTGGTCAGTGCTGGTGTCGGGCGTTAGACTCATTCCACAAATCGGATCGATGAAGTCCGATTTCGGTTCACTAGTGGCCGCCGCGGTGCCGTGGGTGCGCTCAACCATCGTGCTCGGAGATATCACTGTTGGCGCCGACTCGTCACCGTCCGCGTGGTCCGCGATAAAGCGTTCGCGACACCGGTCGGAACAAAAGTAATAGCTCTGGCCATGAACGCTCGCTCGAGCTGGTGCGTCGGCGATACGTACCTGCATCTGGCAGACCGGATCGATCGCGTACCCCGACGCCTCGCGCAGATGTCGTCCGCGCCGAGCGAGGGACCACACCGCCGCGGCCACGACGAACGCCACGATATTGAGATACGTCGTGTAGTTCCACGACAGTCGCTCGGCGCTAACGTGCAGGATTCGACTGGTGGGTATGAGT
Organism: Acidimicrobiaceae bacterium; assembly: GCA_003168075.1. Taxonomy (GTDB): domain Bacteria; phylum Actinomycetota; class Acidimicrobiia; order Acidimicrobiales; family RAAP-2; genus RAAP-2. The sequence continues at coordinate 55,595 of PMTL01000089.1, read as the reverse complement.
CCCGTCGATCGAAAGAGCATCTCGGTGGTGAGTCCGGCCACTACCATCACGGCGTAGAACACTCCAACGATGCGTAGCGTCAAGGCGTCTCCGTAAAACTTGCGGTAGATGAGTATTAGTGGCATGGCGATCAAATCAGCGAAGATGAACGCGATGACGCCGCCGAAGGAGATGCCACCGTGCCACAGAGCGGCAGCGAGGGGAACGTTACCCACCGAGCACACCCAACTGACGACCGCAATGAGCGGTCCAACGAGGGCATTCTCCACGCTCGTCCAGTTGCCGTGCCCGCGAAGGAAAACGTCGCCCCACCACGACGTGGGAACGAGAACTGCCAAGAATCCTGCCACCACGTAGCCGATGAGGAGCTCGCGACGCAGCATGGTCGCGTCGGCGACGGCGTACGTCGAGGCGTTGGACCACCCGGTGAGAGTGCGCGCTGAATGCTCGGGTGACGAGGCTGTGTCATCGTGTGTGACACCATGATCGGGTGACATCGCGAGAACGCGCTGTCGAGCGCGGCTGACCAGCGCAGCAGAGAAGACGCTGGCGCCGACGAGCGAGAGCAGAACGATCATGATCGGTCCGCCGACGAACTCGGCGACGGCGAACTGCCAGCCGAGCAGGACCAGGAGGACGACGCCGAGTTCAACGACGAGATTGGTCGACGCAATCATGAAGATCATGGCGCTCGTGAAGTCGGCGCCGCGGGCGAAGAGGGACTTGGACATCGCCGACGCCGCGTAGGAGCAACTTGATGAGACCATGCCGTAACCCGCGGCACGCGCCACGGTGCGCGGACGGTGGTCGCCCAATCGCGACTGCATCTGATCCTTGGAGACGAAGGCCTGCACCGCGCCCGACAGGCTGAAACCTACGATGAGCGCCCACAACGTCTCCCAGAGCATGAATCCGCTCTTGCGTAGCGACCGTGCGATTTCGATGACGACGTGTTCCACGGCGCCGTCGACCTACGACTTCACGAGGCGTGCGATCGCGGCTGACGCTTCGCGAAGCTTGGCGTCCTTCTCGTCACCACCGGCCTCCACGGCGTGGGCGACGCAGTGACTTAAGTGCTCGTCCAGGAGGTGAAGGGCCACACCCTGCAGCGCGCGAGTGACCGCGGAGATCTGCTGCAAGACGTCGACGCAGTAGCGATCGTCTTCGACCATCTTGTGGATACCGCGTGCTTGTCCCTCGATGCGCTTGAGTCGCACGAGGACGGCGCTCTTGTCATCGCTGTAGCCAGGCTGCGTCATATTTCTCCCTTGTCGGCGTCGTCTCTGCGAACGCGGGACCGTCGCTCGGAGGTGACGGGCCGTCTCTGTCGGCTTAGCTCTCTTTGAGCAGGACCAGGCGCCGCGTGAATTCTTCCTCAGAGACTTCACCTTTGGCGAAGCGCTCCTTCAAGATGTCAATCGCGGGATTCATGTTGGTATGAGCGTCTGAGGGTCCGGGACCGTGGCCGGATCCGTGGCCGTGATCGTGCGAGTGGTGAGGACCGCGGTGGTAGTTGCGGACCAAGGTAAAGACCAGGAGAACGACGACCGCCCAGAAGACGATCATCAGCAAGATACCGAACAAACCAAAGCCGTGACCGCCGAAGCCTGGGTTAAATCCACCGGGTCGAAATCGCATTGGCATGAGCACCCCTTTCCTTCAATGACTCCAGTATACCCCCCGGGAGTATCTGTTCTGCTATTTCTTTTGCGTGTTCTCGGAGTTCTCCGTGCGCCAGCGTCCTGGCGGTCCGACGGGCACGCTGCGCCGCGGCGGCAATGAGTCGAGGAGACCACGGGTGACCAATGCGATCTGTTCGATCGCCGAGGTGACGTCACCACGGGCCATCTGAGTGGGCGACTGCAGTCCGGCGACTTTGCGCACGAACTGTCGCGCGGCGTCTTGGATCTCCTGCGCGGTGGCGGGGGGTTCTATGCCTCGTAGGACGGTGATGTTACGACACATCAGTGGCTCCTTTCTGCGCGGACACGGCGCCGCTGTCCGACCGGGCCCACTGCGTTGCGAGCAGGCTCAACGAGGCGCGTCGCGCGGCGAGGGAGTGAACGCGGGTGGACACCATTAACTCGTCAGCTCCCGTTCGCACCGCGAGCTGGCGCAAGCCGTCGGCGACGTGCTCGGGTGAGCCGACCAGGTGGGAGGACTGCGTCTCGCTCACCAGGGCCGCCTCGGCGTCACTCATGACGTAGGCCGCGGCCTCTTCGGGTGAGGGTAGCGGTCCGGGTCGGCCCTGAGCACGCTGCAAAATGTTGAGCGCACCCGAACCCGAGAGCCAGCGGGCCTCGTCAATGTCGGGCGCACAAACTACTGAGGCCGCCACCATCAAATACGGCGCGTCGAGGAATCGCGACGGCTCGAAGTGGGCGCGGTACGTGGCGACGGCCTGATCGAGCAGCGCGGGTGCGAAATGATACGCAAATGAGAAGGGCAGACCAAGTTGTCCGGCGAGCTGCGCACTAAACGTCGAGGATCCCAGAAGCCAGATCTCTGGAAGGTAGCCCGATCCGGGCGTCGGGGCTGGGTGCGGAGGCGACTCCTGGGGCACCAGGTAGGAAATGAGCTCCACGACGTCGTGGGGGAATGACGTGGCCCGCAAGTCGGCCGCGCGGCGCAGGGCCCGCGCGGTGACGTGATCGGTACCCGGCGCGCGTCCGAGTCCTAAGTCAATTCGCCCCGGGTGCAGCGCTTCGAGGGTGGCGAACTGCTCGGCGATGACCAGTGGCGCGTGGTTGGGCAGCATCACGCCACCCGACCCGAGGCGAATTGTCGTGGTCGCGTTCGCGAGGTGAGCGATCAGGACCGCCGGCGCCGACGAAGCGACCGCCGCCATCGCGTGGTGTTCGGCGACCCAGAAGCGTCGATACCCCAGCGCTTCGGCGAAGACCGCCATTGCCGTCGTGTCACGCAGCGCGTCGGCCGGCGTGGACCCCGACGACACGGTGGCCAGGTCGAGAACAGAGAGGGGAATCATGGCGCAGTCACTTTAGGCACCGCGGTGACGTTGTCACGCTCCTACTGAAATCCCACGACGGAGTGAGGACGGTACGATTCCTCGAGCGCAGTGATTTCCGCGTCGTCGAGATGGATCTTCAAGGCGCCCACCGCGTCGTCGAGGTGATGGACCTTGGTGGCGCCGACGATGGGACTGGTGATCACCGACTTCGAGAGCACCCATGCCAGGGCGATCTGGGCCGGGGCTACGCCACGGGCGCTGGCGACGCGAAGGACTGCGTCCACTACGGGCTTGTCCACGTCGCCATATAAAGCGCGACCGAAGTCGTCGCTGTCCGATCGCGGTGTCGACGAGTCCCAGGGGCGCGTGAGGCGCCCCCGCGCGAGGGGACTCCACGGTATGACGCCGATGCCCTGGTCGACGCAAAGAGGGAGCATCTCGCGCTCTTCCTCGCGGTAGAGGAGGTTGTAATAGTTCTGCATTGAGACGAAACGAGTCCATCCGTGCAATTCCGCGACGTACAGGGCCTGAGCGAATTGCCACGCGTACATCGACGACGCTCCGATGTAGCGCGCCTTACCCGCGCGGACGACGTCGTGCAGCGCTTCGAGTGTCTCCTCGATTGGCGTCTCGTTGTCCCACCGGTGTATCTGGTACAAGTCGACATAGTCCGTTCCGAGGCGGCGCAGACTGTTGTCGATCTCGCTCAAGATAGATTTGCGCGACAGCCCCTGACCGTTGGCGCCGGGGTGCATCCGACCATTCACCTTGGTAGCGATGACCACTTCCTCGCGCGGGACCATGGATAATAGGGCGGCCCCGGTTATCTCTTCAGACGTGCCGTCGGAGTAGACGTTGGCAGTGTCGAAGAAATTGATGCCGGCGTCGAGGGCCTGGCGAAAGAAGGGGAATGCGTCGTCGCGGTCTATCGACCAGGTCTGACGTCCGCGATCCGTTGCGCCGTAACTCATGCAACCCAGAGTGATGCGTGAAACCTTGAGGCCGGTGTGGCCCAGAGTGATGTAGTCCATGATGGCAATCTATCCACCGCGGTACCGGGAGTGAACACCGTGCGGGGCTCGGAGGCTCGTTGCTATACGTCGCCCGTACGGGTGGCAAATCGTCTAGCGTTTTTAGATGGCCCCTCGTGAACGGTTGACCTACGACGACTTTGGTCGCGCTACACGCGAACTGGCCCAGGAGATCTGCGATTCGGGCTTCGCTCCCGATATCGTGCTGAGCATTGCGCGCGGAGGATTCTTCCTCGGTGCTGGACTGGGCTACGCGTTGGGCGTGAAGAACGCCTTCGTTATGTCCGTGGAGTTCTACACCGGCATCAACGAGCGCCTCGAGATGCCGGTCGTTCTCCCGCCGGTACCGAGCAAGGTGGACCTGTCGGGTGCGGTGGTCCTGATCGCCGACGACGTCGCCGACTCGGGTCACACCCTCAAGATGGTGACCGAGTTCTGTGCCGAGACCGTTCACGAAGTACGATCGGTCGTTCTCTACGAGAAGCCAGAAACGGTGATTCGTCCGGACTACTCGTGGAAGAAGACCGATAAGTGGATCGATTTCCCTTGGTCCTGCGACGGACCGGTCACCAAGAACGGTGGACTCGCCCACTGACCTGCGCCGGCGAGGCGCTACTGGGAATCGACGACGTGCGCGGTGGGTTCGACGGGCTTTGTCTCGCTCAGCCCCTTTTCGAATTCGTTCTTCGCCGAACCCAGACTGCGAGCCAGCTTGGGAATTGCCGTGCCGCCAAACAGCAGAGCAACGACCGCGATGAGGACAATGAATCCGTCCATTCCAAATATCTCTCCGACCATGATGATCTCACTTTCGTCGTTCAGGTGTGACGATAAGTATTCGGTGCCCTTGGCCGAGCGGATGACGAATTCCTCTCATCCATGAACGCGCCAGCGCCGAAGAAGAATTGTGACTCCACCGCGACGCCGATCGTGGCGTCTCGTGGACGTTGCGCTAGCAGTCACGACGCGAGATGCGACATGACGGCCCGTGTCGTTAGGCGGTGAGCGTGCCCGACGCCACGATCGGCGTCGTGGGAGTCACGCTGCCACCGGCCGGCTCAATCGTGACGGCGAGCTCAGTGGGTTGCGGTGATCCGGCCACCGTGAAGGTGACGTTGGAAGGCGCCGTGCCCATCAGGCCAATGGAGATCGGCTTACCGGCGATGATGCCCCAGAGTTGGTAGGTCTTCGCCGATGACAACGTGGCCAAGGTCGACGACACCAGGTAGCCGTGTCCGTGGACGAGGACGAACTGGGCAACGTCTGAGTGGTGGTTCGCGTTGAGGGTGACGTTGACGTGGCCGGGTGTCTCGAGCGCCGCTTCGACGGCGCGGTGACTCGCGACAATGAGTGCGGTGCTCAACTGCGTCACGTGATGGTCGGCCCGCACCAGATTGATGCTCAAGACGCCCACCAGCACCGCGGCGGCGACCGCAAAGGTGCCAGCCGCGAACTTGGTGCGCCGCGACATTGCGTTGCGGTGGATGGTGATCGGTGCCACGACGGCACTCGGTAGTTCGAGGGCGCGAATAGGTGGCACACCGGCGGAATCGACGTCGTCGTATAGGCGCTCCGAGATGCGTTGCCACAACTCAGCGGACGCCGGCTCGCCGACGTTTCCCATGGCGGTCGCGACACCACGTAGAGCGTCGAGCTCGTTCGAGCACCGCACGCAGTCATCAACGTGGAGCTCGAGTTCGGTGCGCTCAGGGCCATCGACGGCGTGGAGAGCGTAGACCGCCAAGAGCTCCCGGGCTTCTTCGTGGGTCATTGTCGGTCTGCTCCTTGGATGCCGGCTTCGACGAGCGACGAACGCATCCGTCGCATGCCGTTGCGGATGCGACTCTTTATGGTGCCTTCGGGTTGGCCGAGGATCTCGGCCACCTTGACGTACGAGTGGCACTGGAAATAGGCCAGTTCGATCGCTCGACGTTCTTCGGGGGGCAACGTGGCGAGTGCGCGCTTCACTTCCTCGGCGACCGCCAGGTCCCAGACTTGGTGCTGCAGATCGTAGGTGGCGACCGGCGACCGATTGGCGTCCTTCACCTCACGAGCGCGGCGCGCGTTCAGCGAGCGCACGAGATCGACCGAACGGCCGTGCGAATCATTGAGGAGGAACGAACGCAGCGAACCGCGCGCCGGGTCGAAACGGTCGGGGTTGTTCCAGAGTCGGAGGAAGACTTCCTGGGTGACGTCGTCGGCTTCATTGGGGTTGTTCAAGATTTTGCGCGCTAGTCCGAAAACCGCACCGCCGTGGCGCCGGTACACCTCAGCGAGGGCGGATTCGTTGTAGCGACCAATGAGGGTCACCAATTGGGCATCGCTTGCGTCTTCGCGTTGTTCCACCGGACCCCCGTTTCAAGAGATTATTCGACGCCGCCCACTCGCGCAGATGACCGAAGTTGTGGCCGCCATCACGCGAGGTCACGTTGGCGGCTACGGGCAATTCTCCACGCGACGGATTGGCCCAATGAGACCACGACGTTCCGCGCTCCCCAGAAGCGGGTCGAGTATCACCACTCCTGCTTGATTCACCAGTTCAAGGGGGCGACACTACGAGTCACTGGACCTCCGTCGTAGTGAGTGGCCAATGGCGGAGGCGCAAGCCCCCGCCATTGGTGTGGTAATCCGATTGCGCCCGCGTGCGGATCGTCGGGCGGTTCGCGACTACAGAGCCGGTCCCGCGACGAGGGTGATGTTAGTCGTTCCGGAGGTACCGGAGGAAGTGGTGTAACTCACCTTGACGACGGCGCCCGGCGCGAGCTTTTGCACGATTGTCGAGAGTTGCGTGGTGGTGGTGACCGATTGGCCGTTTAACGCCGTGATGACGTCACCGGCGGTGAGCGCCGACGAGGCCGCGGAGGTGCCGGTGGCGAGGCCGGAGATTTGCACTCCCGTGACGGGCGTGGAGCCGAATCCGCCGTATCCCGAGAGCGTGGGGCTGATCTCGATGCCGAGGATCGGCGTAGCCCCGACGTGCACGCTCGACGTGGACGTACCACTCTCGATGGTGCGAGCGATGGCCAGAGCCGTATTAATCGGGATTGCGTAGCCCTGAGTGTTAGTAGAGGTGTTGTCGCTAAAGCCATAGCCCGAGCCGCTGGCGGAACCGGCGGTGTCCATGCCGATGACCTGTCCATCGGTGTTGACCAACGGACCACCCGAATCGCCGGGCTGGATACTGGCCGCGATTTGGATCATGCCGGTCAGTTTTTCGGCACCGGTGAGGTTGTCGGGGTCCGACGCCGTGAGGGACTGGTTGGTGGCGACGACAGCGCCCGGTGCGTAGCTCGGAGTACCGCCGACGCCGCCGGCGTTACCCACACCCACTACGGCCTCAGCGGACTTCACCGCGTTCGAGTTGGCGGTGGTCACCGGAGTCAGACCCGAGGCGCCCTTGAGTTGCAGCAGCGCGACGTCACTCGTAATGCTGTAGCCCAGTACCGACGCCGTGTAGGTCGTGTCGGTGGAGACGATGCGCACACTGATCGACGTGGCTCCGTCGATCACGTGGTTGTTGGTAAGGATGAGTCCATTCGACGAGAGAATCATGCCCGTTCCCGCGGCACTCGAGGACGAGTACGACGACTGCGTTGTGATATCGACGACGCCGCCGTCGACCTTAGCGGCGATCTTTGCGGCCGCGGAAGTTGACGGCGCGTTGGCCGGCAGCGTCGTTGGCGTCGTCGGTGTCACCGTTGAACCGGAGTTTCCACCGGGGAAGAAGTTACCGAATCCCCCCGAGGAGTTGCCGTTGCGCGGGAAGGTCCGGCCGATGGCCGAGGGTGTCGATGTGTTGCCCGCGTAGTGTCCAATGATGAAGCCCGAGCCACCGATTGCCGCGACGAGAACAAGACCGCCGACGAGCAGTACCGCCGTTCGACGCGCGCCGCCACGCGAGGACGTAGCGCGCGGGATTTGCGGCGACTCGGGGTTTTGCTCCTCGTCGCCATTGTGATCTTCGTATTGCGTGGTCCAGTCCATGGAACCTCCTACACAGCGTAACTGATTTCATTATGGGCGGCGATGGTGAAGGTGGGTTAGCGCCCGACTAAGAACAACCTAAAACTGATTGGTCACGTTGGTGCGCCGCGCCGAGAGAGTGCCCACAACGGCGTACAACTTGTGAAAAGTCTGTGAGTCTCGCCTCGTCGTCACTGAATGGGCGGGCAGAAAGGTTCGGGTCTCGGACTCCCCACAATTGGTGCAAGAGAGTTGCACGACCATCACGTTCCAGTAGGCGGTTCTTAACTTTGCCTTACTAAAAATTGAACATGACCACAACCACCCGATCCGCACAGTCCGTTCCAACGGTGAAGCGTCGCCGTTCTCTAATTACCGTCAGTTTGGCTCTGGCCACAGTCTTGTTGTTGATGACTGGGATTCCTTCGGCTGTCGCTTCCTCCTCGAGGAACGAGGTCCATTCATCGTTACCGCCGATCAAGCACGTCTGGTTCATCATCCTGGAGAACAAGTCCTACGACGCGACGTTCACAGGGCTGAACAACAACACTTACTTGTGGCAGACGCTGCCCTCTCAGGGCACGCTGCTCACCAACTACTACGGCACCGGCCACTTCAGCCTGGACAACTACGTCGCCCTGGCGTCGGGTCAGGCTCCCGAGGTCGATACTCAAAATGACTGCCCCGTCTATAAGGACATGGGCGGCGCAGTGGACACCAACCCCTCGAGCGCCAACTACGGACAATTCGTGGCGGCGGGCACGCCCTACGCTTCGGGTGAGGGCTGCGTCTACCCATCGAATGTACCGACACTGTTCAACCAGTTGACGTCCGCGGGTGTCACGTGGAAGGCCTACGCCCAGGACCTCGGCAACAGTGACGGCACCGGACAGACCCACGCGCTTAGCGCGTGCGGCGCGCCGAGTCTGAACCCGACGACGAATCCGGTGACCAACCCCGGTAGTGCCAACGCAACGGATCAGTACGTTCCCAAGCACTTCCCCCTGCCGTGGTTCCATTCCATCATCGACAACTCATCGACGATGTGCACGTCGACCCACGTCGCGAACCTCTTCAACTCGACCAACGGCCTGTACGCCGACTTACAGAACGAAGCGACGACACCCGAGTTCAGTTGGATCTCGCCGAACAACTGCTCCGATGCTCACGACGCCGTGTGCCACGGGAACAACCTGTCGGGCGGATTCTCCGACCCCAACACGCCGAATGCGCCGATCAACTACACCGGCGGGCTCTACGCGTCGGACCTGTTCCTCCAGCACGTCATCCCCGAGATCGAGGCGTCACCGGCCTTTAAGGACAATGGCCTGATCGACGTTTCCTTCGACGAAGGTTTCCCGGCCTTCACGTTCACCGCCAACAGCTTCGCCAACTCGACCTCCGACCCGGCAACCGCAGCCACTTCGGTCGCCTCGGACACGGCCGGTGAGAATCTTTTCGGCAAGAACGTGCACTACGAGCCCACGGGTCCCAACACGCCGCTCGCCACGGACGCATCAGGTGACCAGTTGCTGCCCGGACCGGGCGACAACGCCTACGTCGACCGCAACCCGGCCATTCCCGGCCTCGTCATGGGCGGTGCGGGAACGACGCCGGGACTCCGTACCGACGCGGTCAGCGGAGCGGCGGGCTCTTCATACATCAGCGACCCGGCGATCTCCATCATCGACGAGGGACGCGGTGTCACTGGCACCAACATCCCGGCCGGCGCGACGGTCGGCCCCGTGTACAACACTCCCGACGTCGCAACGTCGCCCAACGGAGCCGGTTGCTCGAACTCCTGTGCGGTGCACAGTACGTTCCAGCTCTATGTCAACGGCGTGGCGACGTCGCCGACCGGACCGGTTACCAGCATCACCCTCGCCGGTGAGACATTGACGACCGATCCGCTCTACAACGCCACCAGTGCCACCAACGGTGGTGGTGACGTGGGTTCGGTGCTCATCAGTAAGTTCATCAAGCCCGGTTCGACCGACGCCACCTTCTACAACCACTACAGCTGGCTGCGTTCCATGGAGGATATCTTTCACGTGGCTTCGGCGTCACCGGGTCTTGACGGAAAGGGCCACATTGGCTTCGCGGCGCAGCCCGGACTCAAGTCCTTTGGCAGCGACGTCTTCAATAACTACTGTGACGACGACTGCCGTCGGTAGAGGGGTGAGGACGACGAGTCAGACCAGTGACCAGTGAACTGAGGGTTGCGCGCGCCAATGGGGGTCGGGCTACGCCCGGCCTCCGTTGGCTTCTCGCGTTGCTTCTCTGCGCGACGGTACTGGTTGGCGTGGTCGTCGACCGCGCCGTGGCATCAACGGCACCGGCGCCGGCGATTGTTCACTACCCCTACGGAGGTTTGCCCAGCTGGTTGCCCCAGACGTCGCCAACCACCAACAAGGTCCTCGTCGCCAGTCCCGCGCATCCGCAACTAGGCATCGAGGGTGATGTCGTCAAAGTCGCGCTGCTCACGGGCACGACGTGGGCAACGATGACCGGCCCGCAGGTTCCACCCTTCGTCGCTCCGCCTCCTCCCTATACGACGTGCACCCTCACCATTGCACTGCGCAGCACATCGGGTGACGTGCCACTGCGCGCGCAGGACTTCGCAATCATTGACGGAAACGGGACGAGGTACTTTCCCGCGACCTTCGTGGGGGGCCAGCGCAGTGTCACGGTCGCGTCGGACGTCGCGGTGTCAGTACGGGTCAGAGAATTCATGGCCATTGGATCGGGAAGCATTCGCTGGGCACCCGCGGGTCACCCCGTGGTGACGTGGGAGTTCACGGTCGAGAACGACTGATCGCTGGCACCATCATCACGAGTGACGGCGGGTTCAACCGCTCGACCCGCGAGGCCGGTACGATGCTCTGATGTCTCTGCACCTTCGCAACGTCGACGCGGCCCTTCGCCGGGCCTGGCACCCGCTGTGTCGTTCGAGTGAAGCCACCCGCCAACCACGGTCTTTCACGCTCATGCAAGAGCGCTTCGTCGTTTACCGCTCACCCGATGGCGAACTGCGCGTCTTCTACGATCGCTGCCCGCACCGTTTTGCTCCGCTCTCGCTCGGAAAGTGCGAAGGCGAGTCGTTGCGATGCGCCTATCACGGGTGGGTCTTTGACCAGGATGGGAAATGCGTCGAAATCCCTTCCCTGGGTCCCGACGCCACCTTGCCGCCACGAGCGGAGCTTCGTGGCCCCTTCGCCGTGGCCGAGTCGCACGGGATGGTCTTTGTTGCTCCCGAGTCACCGCTCACTCCACTACCGTCGCTGGGTGCCGATGACGATTCCGCGTTCGTGCGCGGTGACCTCGAGCCCATCACGACGAGGGCGAACGCGGGGCTGCTCGCGGACAATTTTCTCGACATGGCGCACTTCGCCTTCATCCATACCGGCACCTTCGGCGCGGGTGAAGCAACCGAAGTGGGGAACTACAGCCTCGAGCGTGAGGGGTACGCGTTTACCGCCGTCTACGAACACGACTTCGCCAACCGCGAGGACCCGGGCGTGGCGGAAGGTATCCGGCCACTCGTGCAGCGGCGTCGATTGACGTATCGCTACGTCGCGCCGTATCACTTGGAGTTGGCCCTCAATTTCCTCGACTCGGGTGGCACCAACGTGATTGGTTTCTTCCTCGTTCCCCTAGATAATGAGACGGTCACCATTTACTCGAGCATTTGGCGCGACGACCTCGAAGGGTCCGAGGAGCGCTTACGTGACGCCGTCGACTTCGAGGTCGCGGTAGTGAACGAGGACTTGGCACTGCAATCGCGCTACCACGACCTCGCGTTGCCGCTCGACATCACGTGCGAAGTGCACGTCAAGGCCGACAAGACGACGGTCGAACTTCGTCGTATCCTTCGCGATCTGCTCGACGCCGCGAACCAAGACGTGTGACGTCGTCGCCGAGACCACGTCGACCACTCTGGCTCAACCTGAGACCTGTTGCTCATGGTCACCCGAGTCGGGCGATGTGTGTACGTCAGAGACTGTAGGTGAACGCCTTCAAGTGCAGCGGCTGGCCATCGTCGTCGCGAGCCTCGTCGATCCATTCGTCGAGTTCGGGCGCGCGATCGAAACCTAATCTCGCGTACATCGCCTGGGCGAGGGTCATCGAGGGCGTCGAGTGCAGGATGATGCGTTCACGACCGTGCTCGCGTGCTCGCGCAATGCACGCTTCCACCAGAGAGCGTCCAGCTCCTCGACCCTGGAAGCGCGGATCGACTGCGAGCATGCGAATGCCGCAGGCGTCGGGGTCCTCAAATTCGGCCATTTCGTGACTGGGGTCGCGCACGTAGGTCACCCCTCCCATTAGTTGGCCGTCCTCGTCGAGGGCGACGTAGACCTCACTGTCGATGCGGCGCGCCTCGACATTGCGAAGTTCTTTCTCGTAGGGCCCGATCGGCTGAGTGCCGCGTAGATTGCGGTACGCCTCAACGGTGATGCGTCCGAGATCACCGCTCTCGTCGGCGTGTATGAGGCGTATCTCCATGGCGTTGGCGAGCCTACGGGCGGGTCATTCAATGGGGCAAATTCCCCGAGTACGCACCAAATCTTGGGTGCCGCCAGCCAGGCAAATGCCTGGAACGAGGCTAGTTGGCACGTTCGAGTCCGTAGGAGTTCAGTGGCTCTGCCGGGAGGTCTCCCGACGTGCCAGAAACTATGGGAAACAGGTCGATCGCATTTTGTGACCACGCGAAGGTCGCGTCATCCGACGTGCGATATACCAGCGCCTTTTTCGCTCCGGGAGGTGTCACGAGGACTTCGGTGGCCATCAGGACGACGGGGTCGCTGCGCGACGGGGTGTCGGCGCCGGCAATCCAGAAGGACGCCCCTGCACTTTGGGCTGACAACACCGTGGTCGGGAGATGACCGCCCTTCAAGTCGCCAAACTTCGGGTCCACTTGATCCTTGAAGTGATAGGTCACCAGTGAGCGCGAAAGACCCTGGCTGGTCATTAAGGCGACCTTGGGATAACCGACCATTGAACACGCGTGGGCTCCCACGTTCGTGAGTTGCCACAGCATGTCCCACGAGCCAGCGTGCACATCCGTCCCGTAGTCGGTCAGACGCAGTTTTGCCGTGGTGCAAGGCGCGATGGTGCGACGTGAGGAAGAGGCGTCTTGTGCAACACGGGTGGCTATCGAGCCTCGCGTGGCGTCGAAGCCGTACGCAGTGGCCAGGGTGATGACGAGGAGTGCGACGATAGTGATCGACGCAACACGAAGGCGTCGACGCAGAGCGTTCTGGCGGGCCTCCTTGATGAGCAATTCCGTAGGGTCAGACATCTTGGTGTTCAATTCGTCCCTCGTCGGCGTCCACGTCACGGATGTCCCTTTGCTGATCAGTATCCTCATAGTACTACTTGAAATAGTACTATGAGGATACTGACCACTGCACGCAGTCTCGCCGTGATTCGCGCAGGGTCGTTGATTCTCGCGGTGGCGGGTCCACGTGCGCGCGGTGATGCGTGAAGTGAGGGCGAATCGATTGACCTCGATTTTGTTCAGATTTGAGAGCGCCCCCGTAACGTGGGGGGATCGGGGAAAAAAATCCCAAGATTGTTGTAACGCCAGCGATTCTGCGAGGACAATTTGTCAAGGAACTGGAGGTCCCATGGTCGATGAGTTCGCGGTGAATGGCACCAAGACTCCCGTCGGGCGACGAATGTTTCTAGGACTTCTCGCCTTAGGAGCGGCGGGCGTGGCGTTTGGCGCGAGCGTACAGAATTTTGTGGGCAACAAATTGGGATCGGGCCTCGCCTCACTTCTTCCCGGCGGGGATCACTTTCGTATCTATTCGATTACCGGTACCTATCCGTCGATCAGCACGACGAAGTATCGACTGAAGGTCAGCGGTCTCGTCGACCAACCAATGACACTGTCCTACGCCGATCTTCAGGCGCTGCCGTCGATTGAAATTGTGAAGGCCTTTCAGTGCGTCACCGGCTGGCGCGTGCCCAACGTCCATTGGAAAGGTGTGCCGCTGAGCCACATTTTGCAGATGGTTGGAGCGCACAGCGGCGCAGTGGCGGTGAGCTTTGACTCGTACGACGGTGCCGATACTGAGAGTCTGTCGATCGATCAGGCCCATCTAGCTGACGTCATCGTCGCCTACGAGATGTACGGCGCGACGGTGTCACGAGAGCACGGTGGTCCGGTGCGTCTCGTGGTCCCCGAGATGTACGGCTACAAGTCACTCAAGTGGCTCTCGGGCATTCGCGTCATGGATGAGCAACTGGTGGGTTACTGGGAGCAGAATGGCTATCCGGTGAACGGGTGGCTCGACGGATCGACCGGCCTCACCAATCCGAGTCCGAACTTGTCGTGAGTACACGCATTGCTACCGCGCCGGTGGTTCGTTTGCTGCGATTCGACGCGGTGCAGCGCTTCGTCCATTGGATAAATGCACTCATGTTCGGTGTGTTGATGTTCACCGGAATACCCCTCTACTTCGGTTCGTTCTTCGGAGTGCTCTTCCCGCGCCACGTGATCCAAGAGATTCACCTCTGGTCGGGAATTTTTGTCCCGCTGCCGATCCTGGTGTCGTTGTTAGGTCCGTGGGGCCATCGGATGCGACAGGATCTGCATCGCTGTAGCTACTGGACCAGATCCGAGTTGCGCTGGCTGCGGACCTTTGGCCGCGAGAGGATCAACTTCGACAAGTTCAACCCTGGCCAGAAGGCCAATGCCCTCTTCGTCGGCGCGGGCATCATCATCATGTGGGCGACGGGCTACATCCTGCAGTGGTTCCGCTTCTTCCCGGTGTCCTGGCGCGAGGGAGCGACAGTGACGCACGACTTCTTCGCCTTCGCGTTCTTCATCATCGTGGCCGGGCATGTCGTGATGGCCCTGTCGCACCGAGACGCAATGGTGTCGATGCTGAACGGCAAAGTGAGCGAGGAGTGGGCCGAGAAGAACGCCCGGGAGTGGGCCGACGAGGAGTTGCCGGCCAAGTAGCGAGAGAAAATCACTGTCTCCAGTGCTGAGAGTTACTTCAACTCCCCTCTGCGTGTCGTGACGGGTCGGAGCGAGTAGCCCTCCGTAGTCCCGTGGTCGTCGGCCTCGCTCTTCGACGCGGATGGCGTTTCAGCAATTCAATAAGGGCGTGACGATTCGCTGTCGAACCGCCGACAGGGACATCGATCTTCGCTCGAGACACTGAGGGAGGTGATAGACCGTCACCAGCAGTGGCTCGAGTGGGTACCCACCAGGGCGTCGAGCGACTGAGTGGCAATATTTGGTCGACGGCGCGGGCAAAATGTAGTTCGCTTCGGAATTTGTGCCTGAAAGGAAAAGCACCTTGAGTGACCTAGTGACAATCGGTGAGACCACTGCACTTTTTTCGACACCGTTCGTTGGACGACTTCGCGACATGAGAAATCTCGAAGTCTCTATTGCCGGAGCCGAATCCAATGTTGGCATCGGATTTTGCCGGTTGGGACGAAGCAGCTCCTGGATAGGACGGATTGGCGACGACGAGTTTGGTCAATTGATTCTCAAGACTCTCCGAGCCGAGGGAGTTGACGTAGCGAGTTCTGTCGTTGACGAGACGCGACAAACGGCCCTGATGTTCAAGGAAAGAAGTGCCGAGAACATGGTGCGTGTCAGCTACTACCGCAGCGGCTACGCCGGCTCCGCGCTCTGTCCCGAAGATCTGGATGCGAAACTCATTGAGTCGTCGCGCATCTTGCACGTCACGGGAATCACTTTGGCGCTCAGCGACACCGCGAGGTCTGCGGTTCATCACGCAGTGCAGATCGCTCGGGCGTCGGGCGTCATCGTCTCGCTAGATTTCAACTTCCGTTCGCGCCTGTGGTCCGAGGAAGAGGCCGCGTCCGTGATTCGACCCCTGGCTCATCTCGCAGACATCATCTTCGCAGGTGAGGATGAGCTCTTTGTCTTGGGAAATGACGAAATGAGAGATGTCACGGCACTGGCTGACGACGGACGACGCGAAGTCGTCATCAAACGAGGATTACGAGGCGCGACGTCGATCACGTCCTCGGGGATTCTCGACGAACCCGCCGTCAGTGTTCGTGCCGTCGATCCCGTCGGTGCGGGCGACGCCTTCGTCGCGGGGTATTTAGTGGCCGCCCTCGACGGAGAGGATTCCGCGGGTCGCTTGAAAATGGGTTGCGTCACTGGTGCCTTCGCCGCGAGCCGTTTCGGAGATTGGGAATGCTTGCCACGACGCGACGACCTCGAATTACTGTCTCGCGAATCAGGCACCACTCTTCGCTGACGTTGGTGTTGCCGGCCACGTGAAATTGCCGCCAGGTCGTGATCGATGCCGATACGAATAGTGATTCACGTGATGCTCCGGGTCCGTTGCATGGTCGATCGATCCGTACGGGTCGGGTGTCTGCTTGCGGATACGCGACGTGGGTGGTAGGGTCGAAAAAAAATGAAAATGACTATGGATGAGCGGAATAGTTTTTTCTTTTAATGGAATTTTTTGGTCTGAATTGGGGGCATTGTGGCGGAGAATGCGGATCCGGAACACGCACGGCGGGTCAGTCGGACACTTCTTGAAGGCATGGAGCGGGCGCCCGCTCGGTCGTATCTTCGTAATATCGGCTACTCCCAAGAGGACCTCAACCGCCCGATTATTGGTGTCGCGCATTGTTGGACGGATACGTCTCCCTGTAATTTGAATCATCGTGATCTCGCGGCGGCGGCCAAGAAAGGTGTCTCGCGCAGCGGCGGCACGCCCATGGAATTCGGGACCATCGCTATCGCCGATGGCATCGTCATGGGGACTGCGGGAATGCGTGCCTCGCTGATCAGTCGCGAGGTGATTGCTGACTCCATTGAGCTCGTGGCGCGCGGGCACTATTTCGACGCGATGATATGTATCACCGGCTGTGACAAAACCAGTCCCGCAGCGGCAATGGCGGTCGCCCGCCTGGATCGCCCGGCCGTACTCGCCTACAGCGGAACAGTACTTCCCGGTTGCTTTCGGGGTAACGACGTCGCTTCCGGGGACATCTACGAAGCCGTGGGAAAAGTGGCCGGTGGGACCATGACCCTGGAGGAATTGGAGTTGCTCGAAGAGGTCGCGTGCCCGGGAGCGGGTGCGTGCGGGGGTCAGTACACCGCCAACACCATGTCGATGGTGCTCGAGGCTATTGGTCTTTCGCCCGTCGGCTTCAACAGCGTTCCCGCAATGGATCCCACTAAAGTCACGTTGTCCCAGGAACTGGGTTCGATCGCGTTGGACGCGCTCGCGGCCGACAGGCGACCGAGCAAGATCCTGACCCGACCCGCCTTCGAGAATGCCACCGCGGCGGTGGCGGCCTCGGGTGGTTCGACCAATGCGGTGCTGCATCTCTTGGCTATGGCGCACGAGGCGCGCATCGACTTCTCGCTCTCGGATTTCGACGCCATCTCACGACGGACTCCGCTCATCTGCGATCTCAAGCCCAGTGGGAGGTACGCCGCAAACGCCCTGCACGAGGCTGGTGGGACGGCCATCGTTCTGCGGCGTCTCATTGAGAGTGGCCATATGGACGGCTCGGCCCTCACTATCACGGGCCAGTCGTTGGCCGAAGCCTGTCAATCGGCCGTCGAGCGACCCGACCAACGTGTTGTCTCCACGATTGCCGTGCCATTCTCCACCGGCGGAAGTCTGGCGGTGCTGTGGGGCAACCTGGCGCCCGAGGGCTCGGTGA
Organism: Acidimicrobiaceae bacterium; assembly: GCA_003168075.1. Taxonomy (GTDB): domain Bacteria; phylum Actinomycetota; class Acidimicrobiia; order Acidimicrobiales; family RAAP-2; genus RAAP-2. Next base: position 37,946 of record PMTL01000089.1, on the reverse strand, counting down.
CCAAGATCGCCCACCACGGACTGGTGGCCCACAGCGGTCCCGCTCGGATCTTTGAGTGTGAAGAGGACGCCATCAGTGCGGTCCTCAATCGGCGAATCGTGCCCGGCGACGTGGTAGTCGTTCGACACGAGGGGCCCCGGGGCGGTCCCGGAATGCGCGAGATGTTGCAAGTGACCTCGGCAATCATGGGCGAGGGACTCGGTGACAGCGTCGCGCTGGTGACCGACGGCAGATTCTCGGGTGCGACGAGGGGATTGATGGTGGGTCACGTATGCCCCGAAGCGGCCGTCGGCGGTCCGATCGGCAAGCTTCGCGAGGGCGACATGATTGAGATCGATGTTCCCGGGAGGAGTATCAATGTCGTCGGCGTGGACCTCGAGAGCCGTCCGTCGACGACGCACGAACCATACGTGCGAACTGGCGCACTGGCGCACTACGCACTACTCGTCGGCTCTGCGTCGCACGGAGCAGTGTTGGCGGGCCTGGATTCTCGGGACGATGAGGTGGAGAACTCGCATTCACATGGCGAAGCTGATACGCCCCTCGACGCGATGTCGTAGGGGTCGAGAATCGTGCGCACCGACGGCACTCGTGAAGCAGGGCCCAGCACGCGCGTGCGGGGTTTACCGTGGAGACGGGCGGCGCCATCGCGATTTTTTTCGGGTGAGACGGCGCGAGTTATGACGATGGCCACGGGGGGTGACGGATGACGGAGCCAACGGTCCTGGTGGATGCGGACCAAGAGCGCGACGTGATCGCGGCGGTACTGCAACGACACGGTGCCTCTCGGGAGCCGGCAGTCGTTCAGGCGAGCTGGTTGGTCGAGGCAGATTTGCGCGGACAGAGTTCGCACGGCATCGCTCGCCTTCCGATGCTCGTCGCTCGCATCCAGGCCGGACTTCTCGTGCCCGACGCCGTTGCGACGATGAACTGGCGACGCGACTCGGTCTTGTCAGTCGACGGTGCGCGTGGTTTCGGGCCCGTGGTGGCGCAACAGGCACTGGAGATTGGCGCCACTCGCGCACAAACGACCGGGATTGCCTTGATCGCTATTTCCAACTCGAACCATTTGGGTATTCTCGCGCCCTACGTGGAGAACGTGGCCGCGAAGGGCTTAATATGCATCGCGCTCACGACCAGCGAGGCGCTGGTGCACCCGTGGGGTGGTCGAGACGCAATGGTCGGCACGAACCCATTGGCGATAGCGGTGCCCGCCGACCCTTCACCGTTCGTGTTGGACATGGCGACCGGTCAGATTTCGATGGGCAAGATCATCCACTATTCACAGATCGGACGGTCCCTGGAACCGGGGTGGGCCGTCGACGGCGAAGGTGAGCCCACCACTGACCCGCAAGCGGCACTCGGTGGGTCGATCTCCCCATTTGGTGGTCCGAAGGGATTCGCGCTCGGCCTTGCATTCGAGGTCTTGGTGGGGTCATTGACGAATTCGGCCCTCGGAAGAGACGTTCACGGCACCCTGGACGCCGAGGAGGTCTGTAACAAGGGCGACGTGTTCGTCTGCATCGATCAGACCGTCGTCACGGGAGTGCCGCGTAGCGACGAGGTATCGAAGTATTTGAACGACGTTCGCTCGACGCCGGCGGTAGCCGGCTCGGCGGGCGTGAGGATCCCGGGGGAGCGCGCCGCGAGCGAGCGGGCGAGACGCACAACGTCGGGAGTCGAGGTGGCTCTCACCAGTTGGGAGGCCGCCGTCGACTTGGCGGGTGGCGTGGACGCGAGCGGCATGAATCTCGATCCCCTCGGCAGCTTTGTCGTTCGGGACCAGAGCCCCGGATCGTGAGAGATGAGGTGATCAGATGAGCACTTCCCCCCCTGATGGCGAGGCACCGTGGTGGAGCTTTTCGACCGCGGGTCGAGTGAGCTTCGGCGTGGGTTGCAGCAGATTCTTGCCGGAAGTCGTCGCAGATCTTGGCCATCGGGTGCTCATCTGCACGGACGCAAATCTGGTGAGGGCTGGCGTCATTGAGCCAATTGCGACAGCTCTTCGTTCACTGCCCGGGTTGGAAGTTCTCGTCTATGACGAGGGCCAAGCCGAGATCGGTTTTGAAGGTGCGGAGGTATGCGTCGCGCGGGTGATGGATTTTGCCCCGACCGTGGTGGTCGGCATTGGCGGCGGCAGCAACTTGGATCTGGCCAAGGTGGTCGCCGCGCGGCTCGGAGACACCCGTCGAATTTCGAGTTGGACCACCGAGGGTGTTCCTGCCACCGCCTTACCCGTCGTGGCGCTGCCGACGACGGCGGGGACTGGATCTGAAGTGACACCTATTGCAGTGTTGACTGACGAGCTTCATCACACGAAGGTGGGATTCCAAAGTCGGGTCCTGCTTCCTCGAGCGGTGCTGGTCGATCCGGCCCTGACCCTGTCGTGTCCTTCGAGGGTGACCGCGTATTCCGGTATGGACGCGCTCACTCACGCCATCGAGTCCTTTACCGCTATCAGTTTTGAGGACAAGGCGACGCAGAAGTACTTCGACCAGGCCTTCGTCGGCAAGAACCCGGTCAGCGACGCTCTCGCGAAGGAGGCCATTACCCTCATCGGGCGAAGTCTCGTGACGGCGGTCTGGTCGGGCGAAGATTTGCTGGCTCGAACGGATATGGCCCTCGGGAGCCTGCTCGCGGGTATGGCATTCGCCTCAGCGGGAACCGCAATTGTCCACGCACTGCAGTATCCGCTCGGGGCATTGACCAAGACGGCTCACGGTCTCGGCAATGCGGTCTTACTGCCGTCGGCGGTTCGTTTCAACTTGTCAGTGCGACAATCAGAAGCTGCTCAGGTAGCACGGCTTCTTGGATCACTGGCCCGTGCTGACTCCGAGGCCGCCTCCGAGCTACCGGACATACTCGCCAATTTGGCGCTCGCGGTCGGTATTACGCCGAACTTGAGGTCCCTCGGGGTCAAGGACGACGACCTTCCTTCGCTGGCCGCTGCCGGTGGCCGCATCACGAGGCTCGTCAGCAACAACCCGAGGCCCGTCGATGACGTTGCGCTGACCGAAGTGTTACGCGCAGCACTCGACTACGTTCCCGGGGTCGATCCGGACTCGACCCCATGACGACGGTGCTGACGCGACGACATGGCGCCTCATCGTCACGGTCAGAGGTTCTACTGGGACGAGGGGCCAAGAATCTTCGTGGAAATGCGGAATTCTGTTGAACTTGAAGTGACCGTCGCACGTGTGTGTGAATGAAGTGGCGCGCTGTGGGGGCCACTACCTGTAGTGGGGAGGACGTAATGACGATGGAGTCGCACGAGGAGTACTCCGAGAAACTGGCCTTGCTCGCGGCCGAGTTACTGGTCGCGTCGAGGCTTGCGGGACGCCAGTTCAGTTCTCTTCCGGTGCAGGTGCGCCCGCGCACCGTCGAAGACGGCTACCTCGTGCAACGAGTGGCGCGTGACGTGCTCTCGCATTCGGGTTTTGGTCGACACGGTGGCTGGAAGATCGGCTGCACCACGTCGGTCATGCAGGAGTTTCTTGGTGTCGAGTCTCCCGTGTCGGGTGCCATGTTCCGTCACAGTATGTGGCACGGCCAACATCGCTTTGCCGTCGCGCCTCCGTGCGTTTTAGGGGTCGAGTGTGAGATAGCCGTTCGCCTCGGTGACGACCTTCCCGGTGGTGGTCAGCCGTATTCGACCGGCGACGTCGCTGACGCGGTGTCGGCAGTCATGGCCGCGATTGAGGTGGTGCAGGACCGGTACATCGACTACCGCGCCCTCGATATTCCCACGCTGGTTGCCGACGATTTTTTTCACTACGGTTGCGTGCTCGGCGTTGAGGATGAGTCACGGGATCCGCACGAACTGGGAGACGCCACGGCGTCGATGTCCATTAACGGCGTGGACGTCGGCCACGGGAGAGGATCGGACATCCTCGGACATCCGCTCGTCGCCCTCGCGTGGTTGGTGAACAATTGCGCCGTGCTGGGCACACCGGTGCTAGCCGGAGACATCGTGCTCTTGGGTTCGGTGGTCCAGACCCAGTGGGTAGATTCTGGCGACGTTGTTGTCGTGCACAACGACATGTTGGGAGACGTCAGTGCGTCCTTCAGTACTCGCTAACAATTTGTTGATGCGCCTGAGATCGTCGAGTTCAACACCATCACAGTGACGACGTCACGACGTGCGAAGTACTGGCGGTGACACGCCACGGCAGAATCGTCGTCGACGTCCCCAGCAGCGTTCGGGTGAATCCCCGATGGCTCTTGCGCGGTTCGGGTGGCTGTGCTACTTTCACTTGAAATTGAAATGATATATGTCTGAGTAAAATAATTGTTTCTTTATAAGAAACAATGACGCAGATAGATTTCAACCGATGGGGGGCGCAGTGATCGTGGGACTTGGGGCGAGCGGCCTCACGTGCAGTTCGATGTGTGGCGTCATCGCACGTCTCGAGAGAAGTGGGGCGTGATGTCAACACGGTCCTCACGAGTTGATGAGGTGCGCGCGACACTCCAGCGCGAGGGTGGAATGACGTCGAGCAATTTGGGAGTGCGCGGGCGCTTCCTGTACGGAGAGACGCCACCATCGGGCGCTCTTTCGTGCAAGAGGATGACGCCCCTGACCGCCAGCGAAATTGATCAGGTGGTCGACATCATCGCGGCTGGTCGCTTGCTGCGCCGCGCGGTTGATCTCCCCGAGGCAATCAGGACTCGTGACTGGTCCTCCGTCGAGAAGGTGATCCTTGGACTCGACGAGAGACTGGGTCGAGAAGGGGCCGGATGGAAGGTCGGAGCCGCGAGCGATGAAATTCGCCGCGCCGAGGGTCTTCCGAGTCCCTCTCCGGGACGGTTCTATCGTGACACGATCTTCGCTAATGGCGTCGCTCTCGGGCCGGAGTTCTTCATCAACTTTCGCAACGTCGAGTGCGAGTTCGCCTTCCAATTGGGTCGTGATTTTGCTGTCCGCGATGAGCCCTACTCGCAGTCCGAAGTCGCCGACGGGATTGAATCGCTCTTCCCGGCCCTGGAGATTGGCGACACCGTCTTTCTCGATTGGTACGGAGCGAGCGGATACTACGGCTCCTGCCTGGACAATGGAGGCGGCGCTGCGTTCATCGAAGGAACGAAGATCAGTGAGTGGCGTTCCATAGATCTCATACACGCGGGAATGGACTTATACCTCAATGAGTTCTATATCAAGTCGGGCCGGGGAAGCGCGGCGATGGGTCATCCCGTCACGAGCCTCACGTGGATGATCAATTGGGCTCGGTCGCATGACCGGTCCGTGGCCGCGGGCGAGGTCGTCAGCACCGGTACCTGCACGGGCCACTGCTTCGCGGCTCCGGGTGACGTGGTGAGCGCGGATTTTGGAGCTCTCGGATTTGTTCAAGTGGAGTTTCAATGAGCGGAGGAAACATGTCCAATCAGCTAGTCAGTGGCGCAGTGACCGTCGTCGCCGGTGGCAGTTCTGGAATCGGTCGAGCGGTCGTCGAGTGCTTCGCCGAAAACGGCTCAATCGTTGAGTTCTTCTCGGTGGACTCGAGTGCCAACGATGCCGTGGCCAAAGAGTTGGTTGATCGGGGATATGACGTCCGCGGGTCCACGGTCGACGTCGCGAATCCCGAGGAGGTCAAGAAGTTCTTTGATGATGTGTCGCGACGTCGAGGTCGGCTGAGTGCGTTGGTTAACTCAGTGGGAATCCAACGGTACGGTACCGCCGAGACGACGTCGGTGCAGACGTGGGACGAGGTGCTCAACGTCAATCTTCGGGGCATGTTCTTGGCGGTCAAACACGCAGTACCACTGATGCGCATCAACGGCGGTGGTTCAATCGTGAACGTGTCGTCCGGCCAGGCAATTGCGAGTCAGAAAAACGTCGTGGCCTATACCGCCAGCAAGGGCGCTATCGTCGCGATGACTAGAGCGATGGCGGTCGATTACGCCGCCGAGAATATTCGTGTTAACTCCGTTTGTCCGGGATCCGTCGACACACCGATGCTTAGAGAGTCGGCCCGCAGCATTGATCCCGACAATCCTGATCGGGTCATTGCTGAGTGGGGGATGGGCCATCCACTGGGTCGTGTCGGTGAGCCTCGCGAGATTGCCGATTCGATTCTGTTCTTGGTGAGCACCTTGTCCTCGTTCGTTACCGGGGCGGACCTACGAGTCGACGGCGGTGCTCTGGCGGGCATCTCCTTGGTCGCCCCCAGTGCATCAAGCGATTCAGCGTAGAAGGCAAAACTCGTGCTGAGTCCGACAATTCCTCTCCGGCCCGTTAGTGCTCGAGCACTCGCTCGGCGCTCATATACGCGCCACGAGTTCTGGTCAGACAGTTCTACCGGGACTATTGACGACGATCGCAGAGCCCGCACGCGAGGGCTCTCACCTCTCTCGGGGCCATGAGCATCCTGTGTACCTCCCATTCTCCAGGTTGCTCGTGGCTCCGAGCCCCCAAAGACGATTCTTGCGCGATGGATCAGTCACTCACTTTCACGAATCCATTTATAACGATGACTACTCTCTCGTCGAACTCGAACGGAGGCGACGTCAGGTGGCGCAGTGATGAATCGCGATGGCCCTCCGCGAGATGGCCAGACACTCTTTTTCTTCGGCCTGACGCGAGGTGTGGTGTGATCATGCAACGTGGTACCATCGAAAATTTGATTGGGGCGAAGCAATGGATGCGATTCGTCCACCGTGTTATGATGAATGAAATAGCGTACTGCTAGAGCGAATAATAATTTCGTGAAGTGAAATCCGGTACGTGTTGTTGTGAATCTATGGGGGGCATAGTGATTTGTGGGGCGGCAGGGGAGGCGGCTGACGAGACCGTCGCGGGAGAGTTGGTCCCCGCGTGGGTCGATTTATTTTTCACCGTAAGTATTGCGTCGATATTTCTAGGTGCGTGAGGTCGTGCGCCAGAGTAATTCGCATTTCTCGCGAGGATCCGCGGGACTCAACCTGAACCGCAATGACGAGACGACGTCCGAGATGAATCAATTCTCGGCCGGGTCCCGGGTGACCTCAGGATCAGCACCAGTGACCCCGGCGCATCCTCGACACGAGAGTCGCGGACTGCGATCAACTTTATTGGCCGCGCACGGATCAGCAAGTAAAGAGGAGTGTCAATGAATGAAGAAAAGGAACGATTCCTGGTGACTGGTGCGGCGGGCTGCATCGGTGCCTGGTCCATTCGTTTACTACTCGATGAGGGTGTTGACGTCATTGCCAGTGACGTCAGCGAGGATCTTCGGCGCTTTCGCCTGTTGTCACATCCGCACACTGATGAGGTGAGCTTCGTTCCCCTCGACGTGACCGCGACGACCGAAGTTGCGCGCATTGTGCAAGAGTTCGACATCACCCACATCGTTCACCTGGCCGGATTGCAGGTCCCCTTCTGCGCCGCCAATCCCCCACTCGGGGCGATGGTGAACGTCGTGGGCAACGTCAATGTCTTTGACGCCGTGCGCGCCGCCGACCGACGCATCGGTTTGGCCTACGCCAGTAGCGCGGCGGTGTTCGGGGCCAGTTCGGCCTACTCCGGTGGAGTTGTCGGAGACGTCTCGCCGGTGATGCCCGATACGCACTATGGCGTGTACAAGGTGGCGAACGAGGGTACGGCTCGGGTCTATTCGCTGAACAACGGCATCGGCTCCATCGGCCTTCGTCCTTTCATCGTCTACGGGCCTGGTCGCGACCAGGGAATGACGTCAGACGCCACCAAGGCGATCTTGGCGGCCGTCCAAGGCGAACCCTTCAAATTCAAGTTTGGCGGCAACATGCTGCTGACCTACGCTCCAGATTGTGCGAGAGCATTCATCGAGTCAGCACGAGCTGCGGCCGGTTCGGGCGACGCCCTCGTGCTCAATGTCCCCGGTCGTCGCGTCGGCGTGGCCCAACTGGTCGCCCTCATCGAAAAATTACTGCCCGAGGCCGCGGGATTGCTGAGCTGGGAGACCAAACCCATTTCGGCGCCGGCCCTGCTTTCGTCGCCGGCTCTTGGCGACGTCATTGGTCCGGTGGCTAACACCTCTCTCGAAGATGGTGTGGGGGCCACTATCGAACACTTCCGTCGCGCCGTGGCCGATGGTGTCTTGAGCTCGTCGCCGTCGTGATGCAGGAAAGATTTCGACTCGTAATGACTGGCGGGTTGCGTCCTCAGCCCGTCACCTCGAAAGGAGAAAGATGATGTTGAACATCTCAGAACTGCTGGAGCCGACGCCGTCACCCCTGTGGCGGCTGGTCAAGCAGGCGGGTGTCGATGAAGTGGTGAGCTTGCTCGACGGGGCTGAACAGCAGTGGCGCTGGCCCAAGAGTGAAGGTTCGCAGGTCTACACCCCGACGCCCTACGAGGTGGCCCCGGAGGGTGAACGCCCGTGGGACCTGCCCGCTCTGACGTGGATGCAGGAGAAGTACCGCGACTACGGACTCGAACTGTCGGTGTTGGAGGACACTGCGCCGATGGACGCCATTCGCCTCAACGGACCCGGTCGTGACGAAGCCATTGAATGGGTCACGGACCAGATTCGGGCCATGGGGCGCCTGGGGATTGGAACCTTGTGCTACAACTGGGTCGCCATTATCCCGTGGGCCCGCACCTCGAACAACGAGGTCCTGCGCGGAGGTGCGTTGACGTCGGGTTACGACAATGACGTCATGTTGGCCGCCCCCAAGATGATTGAAGAAGGCTCGGTCACTCACGAACAACTGTGGGAGGGACTCGAATACTTCCTCCGCGCGGTCGTGCCGGTGGCCGAAGAAGCGGGTGTACGCCTCGCGCTTCACCCCGACGACCCTCCCATTCCCTATGTTCGTGGCGTGCCGCGCATTATGGGCAGTCCCGAAGCGTACGAGAGAATGTTGGACATCGTGCCCAGTTCTCAGAGTGGCATCACCTTTTGCCAGGGCAACTTCGCGTTGATGACTGACGACGTGCCGACACTCATTCGTCGACTCGGACGCGACGGACGCATCTTCTTTGCGCATTTCCGTGACGTTCGCGGGACGCGCGAGAAGTTCGTGGAGACGTTTCACGATGAGGGACCGACCGACATGCTCGAATGCATGCGCGCGTACGCCGACATCGGATTCGAAGGTGTGATTCGTCCCGACCACGTGCCCGCCCTCGAGGGGGACTCGAACTCGTCGTTCGGCTACTCGACGCTGGGTCGGTTGTACGCCATTGGTTACATGACCGGGTTGCGCGAGGCGGCGTATCAGTAAACGAGAGTCTGAGGGGTTATTGGACGGCATCGCCGCGGTGTTGAGCGTCGTCGTTATCCGAGACGAGAAGGAGAAGAGTACATGAGATTGGCGGCATTGCGCGTTGGACAGGGTGACGATAGCGCGTTACATCTCCAGACGTCCGACGGCTTCGCGTCGGTGGACGCACTCGCACGATCCGCGGGGCTTTCTCACCTCGAAGGATTACGTGACGTCGGCGAGCTGTACGCCCTCGGTGGCGGGGCCCTGGACGACCTGCGCGAACTGTCGCCTGACGCGCAGACCTCGATTGTGAATGAAGAGGCTCGCTTCGCTCCACCGGTTCGTCGCCCCAGCAAGATCGTCTGTGTCGGGCTGAATTACATGGATCACATCACCGAGAGTGGTGGCACACGCCCTGAGCGCATCGTGCTCTTCGCGAAATTTCCCAACTGTCTCGTTGGACATCGCGAAGCCGTGCGGCTCCCGTCGATCACGAAAGAACTCGATTACGAGGGGGAACTCGCCGTCGTCATCGGGCGGCGCACCTCGGGCGTGGGTGCCGACGATGCACTATCGGCTATTGGAGGATTTACGGTGATCAATGACGTGTCAGCCCGGGACCTACAAATCGCCGAGGCTCAGTGGATTCGCGGGAAGTCACTCGACACGTTCGCTCCTCTCGGTCCCGTCGTGCTCGATGCGCACTCGGCGCCGCCCATTGAGTCGATGACGATTCGCACGTACGTCAATGGCGAACTGCGCCAAGACGCGTCATGCTCCCTGATGATCACACCGGTAGCGGAATTGATTGCTCATATCTCCGCGGCGATCACGCTCGAACCCGGTGACATCATCGCCACTGGGACCCCGTCGGGAGTCGCGTTGGGCATGAAACCACCGATCTACTTGAAGGACGGCGACACCATGACGGTGTCCATCGACGCCATCGGTGAACTGACCAATCTCGTTGTGGCGTCGTAGAATTCTCGGCGCTCACGAGTGACGAGAGTTGTTATGAGACTGAGTGCGGTGACTCCGACTCGTAGTGGCGCCACTGCACTCCCTGGTCGCTCGCTTGGCGGTAACGCTCGAGCAACCGTCGCGCCGATTCCACTTCGCGCGATTGAGGGCGCACCAGTCGGCTCTCGGCGCTGAGTCGACGACTCGCGTCGACGACGGTTGTCCCGTCCAAGGCCAGAGCCAGCATGGCCGCACCGCGCGCCGACATGTCGGAGTCATCGTGGAGTCGCAACGTTAGACCAAGTGTTTGACGCGCTACCGTCTCCCAGTCGTGATTGCGCACGCCGCGTCCGACAACTTCGACGTCGCTCAGTTCTCGATGAGTGGCTTCTTCGATGAGGGTCAGCACGTGTCGCGCCGCCAAAAAGACGCCCGTGACGACGGACATCGCGATCTCGGCTCGACCGTGGTTCTCGTCAACACCGAGGAAGAGAGCGCGAACGTCGAGGTCCCACAGCGGCGCGCGTTCCCCTGCGAGATACGGTACGAACATCGGCCACGAAGGGCCCGACGCAGCCGCCAAAGCCAGGACTTCGTCAACCTCGCACCCGAGCAATCGCGCGACCCACATGAGGGCTGCCCCCCCAGACTGCGTCGGACCGTAGAGAAGGGGCGTCGGCGCGCACGTTGTGGGCACGCTGAAGAGCCCCGTGACCCGAACACGATCGTCGTCAACTGTCGTTCCGACGATCGACGACGTGCCGCTGAAGACGAAGGCACTCGATCGAGCGAAGCTGCCCGATGCAATCATCTCGGAGAGCGCGTCGCTGGCCCCGACGGTGACGGGAGTCCCCTCGCGCAGGCCGTAACGCTCGGCCGCCGTCACGCTGACGATCCCGCGCAGTGCCCAAGGTGGTGCCGTGGGCGGACACACAGCCGTTGGCCATCCGCAGGCGTCCAGTACGTCAGCCAGGGGAGCGCCGTCGGTGACACGGCAAAGTCCCTTGGACGACCAGGGGTCCGACAGCAAACTGCCCGTGAGCTCCAGACCGATGTAGTCCTTGGGCTGGAGAATCGTACGTGTCTGGGCCCGCAGTTCGGGCTCGTGACGAGTCAACCACAGGAGCTTGGCGGGCATGTTGGCCGCCGACCACGGGAGTTCGGTGCCGACCAATGACGCCGGGTCGCCGAAGCGCTCCGCTAACTCGAGGGCCTCGGCTGAGGCGCGACCGTCTTGCCACGTCAGAGCGTTTCGGGTGGGTCGGCCCCGGTCATCCACCGCGACCACCGTGGGCGTCTGACCGCATAAACCAATAGCGGTGGGAGGGTGTGACGCCAGTTCCGGCATCGACGCCAGCGCGTGGGCCAGTGCGTCGGTCCAGTCTGTCGGGTTCTGTTCGACGACGCCGGACGCCGCGCGCACGGTCTCGTACGAACCCGACGTCGTCGCGATGATTGAACCGTCGTCACCGAGTAGCACCACTCGCGTGGCGGACGTTCCAACGTCAATTCCGAGATACGTCGTCACGAGTGGTTTACGTCGCCACGCGACGGGTCTTCACTCAGCATGGAGATACCCGCAAATCGACTGCGAAGTGCTGGAGCACAGGCGTCATTCTACGCACGCTCGTCGCCACAATTGAAAAGTCGTCGCGAGGAACTGGCACATTTCTCTCGCAGAAATGTGAGGCGAATCGTCCTCGTCGAGCCNNCGTCGAGCCAGTGTTCACCAAAGTTCACTCATCGAGTTGAGTTAGTGTTGCCGGAGCAATCCAGGTGCTGATGGCGCTCGCGACGATTGGATTTCATGCAGTCTGCGTTGACGAATTTCGATGACTTGATGTTGGCCCTCAGGTCGACGGGTCGAGTCGGTGACACCCAACACTTGCGAGCGCTGACCGGCGGCGTCTCGGCGCTCGTCGCTGTCATCGAGGGCGGTGATGAGCCGTGGGTCGTCAAGGCCCCGCTCGATCAACTGAGTGTTGACGACGAATGGTTGGCCGACCGCGAGCGCGGGGCGAACGAGGCCACCATCTTGGAGCTACTCGAGGGTCAACTGGGGCCGGTTCGGACGCCTCGGCTGCTGTTTTACGATCGGTCCCACGTACTGCTGGGCGAAGAATTCATTGCGCCGCCGACACTGAATTACAAAGACGAGCTCCTCGCCGGACGCAGCCACCCTGAGGTGGCGCGCTCTCTTGGGGTGGCCTTAGGGATACTGCACGGAATCGATCCACCGCTCACCCTCTCGGGTCCGGGTCCGCGTCAGTTGTTCGACGAATTGCGACTCGACCCCTACTACCGAATGGCCGCGCAGCGCCGGCCCGAGCTACGACGCGACCTGCTGTCGTTGGTCGACGACACCATCAACGCGCCGCAGACGGGACTGGTCCACGGTGACCTCAGTCCGAAGAACGTCTTGGTAACAACGATGGCGCCCGTTCTCCTGGATTGGGAGGTCATTCACGTCGGCGACCCCGCATTCGATCGGGGCATGATGGGCGCACATTTCATGTTGAAGGCTCTGCACCATGGCGTTACTCGCTCGACTCACCACTTGGTTGAGTCGGCGCGTCAATTCTGGTTGGCGTATGGGGGTCCCGCGGGCGTCGATCAGTCGATCCGCCATACGGGCGGCGTCATGCTTGCGCGTCTCTACGGAAAGTCACCAGTGGACTATCTCGTCGACGAGGTGTCACGTCAACGCGCGCATCAGATAGGGACCATGGCCCTCAGCGGCCAAGTGCGGACCGTGGATGGCTTACTGGCATTGCTCGACAATGAATAAAGGAGTTGACGATGGCCACCATCGCGTCAGTCACCGCTGACTGGGTACTTGATTCCCGCGCCGTTCCGACCGTGGAGGCGACCGTGACGTTGAGCGATGGCCGCTACGCGTTCGCTCAAGCTCCCTCGGGAGCCTCGACCGGCGTGCACGAGTCACTGGAGCTGCGCGACACGCACAGTCGAAGGTTCTCGGGGCGAGGTGTGCTGGGCGCCGTGGCGTCGGTGCGACAAGAAATCTCCGTGGCATTGACTGGGATGGACGCGACGGACCAGATCGCGCTCGACCAACGTTTGGTGTCGCTTGACGGCACCGAAGACCGTTCGCACCTCGGTGCCAACGCCATGGTGGCCGTCTCGGCCGCTTGCGCTCGCGCGGGTGCCCTCGTGAACGAGACGCCATTGTGGGCGCATCTGGCCGGAAGTCGTAAGGCAACGCTACCTCTGCCGATGGTGAATCTCTTTAGCGGCAATCTGCACGCCCGAGGCGGTATGACCATTCAAGACGTGCTGGTTGTACCCTTCGCCGCTCCGGATCTGGTGACATCGATTGAATGGGTGCACGACATTTATCACGCGGCGAAGGAGCTCCTGGCTGGTCGAGGAGCGTCGACGCTGGTCGGCGACGAAGGAGGATTTGGCGCCCCCTCTTCCTCCAGTGAGGAGTGCATCGCTTTGGCGTGCGACGCCATTGCGCTGGCGGGCCGCGAGGCGGGCGCGGAGGTGGGCATCGCCTTGGACGTCGCCGCGACGCACATGATCCAGTCCGACGGTAACTACGTATTGGACGGCGTGAGCATGTCATCGGCGCAACTCGTGGCGACCATGGCACGCTGGCAGACTGACTATCCCATCGTGTCGATTGAAGATCCACTCGCCGAAGACGATTGGGACGGATGGCAACTGGCCGCAATAGCTTTCAAGACCGGGGTGCAACTGCTCGGTGACGATCTGCTGTGTACGCACCTCGATCGATTGGAGAGAGCGGCGAGCTTGGGTTGTGCCAACGCGGTACTCGTCAAAGCCAATCAGATCGGCACGCTCAGTGAAGCACTGGCGGTGGCGGATCGGTCTCGAGAACTTGGAATGCGGGCGGTCGTATCGGCCCGATCGGGCGAGACCGAGGACGACTGGTTGGCGGACCTTGCGGTGGCGAGCGGAGCGGGTCAGATCAAGGTGGGCTCCGTGGCGCGCTCGGAGCGGCTGGCCAAGTACAACCGTCTGCTGCGGATTGCTCGGGGTGCCGATTCGCCTCGGTGGTCTGGATCGAATGGTTTTGGCAACGCTGCACTCGGTGTGCGATGACGCGTCACTCTGTTTGGTACGTCGTTCGTCAATCGCATCGACCAATCTCGAGTCCATGAAACGGCCTGTGGTATTGTCTCTGAATGAAATAGTGTTCGACTCAAGGTGATTTTCTTTTCTATCAAAGAAATTTTGGTGAGGCCCCTGGAGTGAATGAAGTTACTGGAAGTGAAGGGGCGTTACAGGGGATGGGGACGTAGTGCCGCAACAGGTGAAGCCATTATTCGTCAGCGTCGGTGACCTCGTGGCGAACGTCAGGGATGGGGACCAGATTGGTGTCGGCGGCGCACTCTTGACCCGTTTACCTTTGGCCGCGCTGCACGCCCTCGCGGCGCGCGAGCCCAAGAGTCTGGAGTACGTCAGTTGGGGCGGCGGTCTGCCTCTCGAGATTTTATTGGGCGCTGGTGCCGTCTCGAAGATTGTCTTTTGTTTCTCGAGTCTCGATATCTTCGGCCTCGCTCCGCTCTTTCGAAAGTCCATCGAGGAGGGGACAGTTGCGTACGAGGAGTGGCCCGCGTTTGGTTTCACGGCTGGACTGGAGGCGTCGAAACAGAATCTGCCGTCGATGCCCTTTCGCATTCCCAAAGGATCGGACCTGTTTGCGAACCGCCTCGAAGTCTTAAGGTCGCCCGACTCCACTACTGAAGTGGAGATTGGCCTCGCGCCGCGCCGCGATCTCGACGTTTTTTTGATGCACGCTCAGCGAGTCGACGAAGCGGGCAACGTCGAGATATGCGGTGCGCGCGGCATGGACGCTCTCGCGGTCTTTTGTGCTCGAACGGTGCTCGTGACGGCGGAGGAGGTAGTTCCGGTCGGGGCGTTGGGCGCCCTCAAGGATTCTTTCGTCTTCCCTCGCGACGTGGTCCATCAAATCGCGATCGAACCCTTCGGGGCCTATCCCACGTCGTGTCTTCCCAACTACATTGCGGACTTTGCATGCTTGGCCGACGTGACGTCGAACTCACCGCCGCCGCAGCCAGCGCGACCGACTGGCGGCGTCGCACGGCGCTTACGCGAAGCACCCTCCATCAGCCACGAACGGATTCGCACGACGGTGTCTGAACTGGTGGCGTCGAGAGGTCCGACGCTCGGACCGCCCACAACCGACGAGATCATGGTGTGCTGGTTGGCGAATCGGTTCACTGATGACTCGATATGTTCCGCCGGGGCCGTTTCGCCTCTGGCGGTGACGTCGTACCTACTGGCGAAGGCCACCCACGCGCCCAAAATGTCCATCATGATGACGAGCGGAGGCCTGGTGGATATCGCACTGCGGCCAATGCTGCTGGGCCTCGGAGAAGCGCTAGATACGGCGAGCGCTCCGGTGCAGTGCGGCGGCGAGGACACCTATCGCTGGTATTACCAGCAAGGTCGCGTGACGTGCGAAGTGGTCGCCTCGGCTCAGATCGACCGGCACGCCCGCACCAACAACATCGAGGTCATGAGTCCGAAGGGCCGGCGCGTTCGCCTCCCGGGACAGGGGGGGATGGCCGACGTCGCCGACCTTCATCGTGATTTTCTTCTCTACCAGACCCGCCAGTCGACGCTCTCCTTAGTTGAGTCCGTCAACCGCGTGAGTGCGTCGCGATATCTGAAGACCCCCCAGGAACGCGTACGGGCTGGTCTCGTCCCCGGTGAGGTTTGGCTCATCACCAATCTCGGGTGTTACGAGTACGTAGACGACTTCGACGAATTGGTGTTGACGAGTGTGCACTCCGGGTTGACAGTGGATGAGGTCCGCGCCGCCACCGGATTTTCGCTCACTGTGTCGGACCAACTCGTCGAGACCTCACTGCCGTCACTAGAAATGCTGCGGATATTGCGCGATGAGGTTGACCCTCTCGGTATTCGCAGACTGGAGTTCGTTCCGGCTCAGGAGCGCGCGGTGTTGTTGGCTGACTGCATCGCCGCCGAACAGGACCTGATTGCTCGAGCGCTCCTGCAAGCGTGACCATCGCACGACATTGATTGATGAAATACAACCAAGAAGCAATCACTGGAAGGAAGCAGAACCATGGCAATGAGAATTGCGACCGGACAAGCAGCTCGAGCGACCGATGAGTACTTGAGTTGGGCAGCACAATTGGGGGTCAAGGGCGTGCAGTTCAATACTCCCGACCTGCCGGGCGAGCATCGGTGGGAGGAACACGATCTGCGAGCCTTGCGCGAGCGCGTGGAGAGTTTCGGGCTTCGTCTCGAGGCTATCGAAAACATTCCCAATCACTTCTACGAACGATGCATGCTGGGAGTGGCGGGCCGCGACGAAGAGATTGACCACATTGCTCACACCATTCGCAATATTGGCCGAGCCGGCATCCCAATCCTCGGCTTCTGCTGGCTTCCCACGTCGGTGTGGCGCACCGAACTTTCGCCCACCGGGAGAGGGGGAGCGGTGATTTCGGGGTTCGACCTTGACGCGGCGATGGACCCGCGACGCACGAACGATATCTACATCGCACGACGTGATCGTCGCGTAGAGGACCAGAAAGATTCGTGGAGTCGGGGCCAGCACTACGACATCAATATTGAGCGATCTGACGATGACATGTGGGAGTCCTACGAGTACTTCATGCGCGCGGTCGTACCGGTGGCCGAGGAGTTCGGAGTGGTTCTCGCACTTCACCCCGACGACCCTCCGGTGCCGACTCTCGGCGGTATCGCGCGGATCTTTCGAAGCGTCGATGCACTCAAGCGGGCTGCGAACTTCTCCCCGGGTCCGGGCTTCGCCTTCGACCTCTGTTTGGGGACGGTATCGGAGATGGGAGGCGAGGCCGCGGTTCTCGAGGCGGTGAGATATCTGGCTCCACGCAACAAAATCTCCTACGTGCACCTGCGTGACGTGCACGGCACGGTACCCAGTTTTGTGGAGTGCTTCCTCGGAGAAGGTAACTACCGTCCCGCCGTTGTCATCAAGGCGCTGCGTGAGGGGGGCTTCGACGGCTTCATTCTTGATGACCACACGCCCGAGCTCATTGGTGACTCTTCCTACGGTCACCGCGGGCGCTCTTTCGCCCTGGGATACATCCAAGGTCTGATCGAGATGATGGATCTGCAGGACACGGCGGTGGGTGCTTAGGCTCTCGCGCCGACATTCGCTCGGCACCTATAACAGTGACTCCATTTGAGTGACGGTGTCGCGCGTCAGGCTCCCGACCGTGGCAAAGTCGCCAGCATCAAGACAGGACTTGGGCACCATCCAACTTCCACCCACCGCGAAGACCGCGGGGTGGGCGAGGAAGTCGTTCAAGGTGGCCAATGTGATGCCGCCGGTGGGCATGAAGCGTACCGAGGGGAACGGACCGTGCAGCGCCCCCACAACCGACAATCCTCCGGCCGGAATTGCGGGAAAGAACTTCACGTGGTCGAGCCCGGCGCGCAGAGCGGCCAGTACCTCTGAGGCGGTGACGACCCCGGGAATGATGGTAACTCCCGCTGCTTGCGCCCGTTCGATGACGTCGCGATCAAATCCGGGGCTCACGAGAAAGTGCGCGCCAGCGCCGACCGCCTGATCCACCTGCTCGGTGGTGAGAACAGTCCCGGCCCCGATCACGATGTCGCCTCGCCTCGCCATCGTCGTAATGACCGCGAGACTCGCTTCGGTTCGAAGGGTGATTTCGGCGCACGCGAGACCGCCCGCCACGAGAGCGTCCGCCAGCGGATCAGCGTATTTTTCCTCGTCGAGAACGACTACGGGAACGACGCGCAACTGGCTGAGTCGTTGCAACGAAGTCACGCGATCACCTTAGCGAGTACTGCGTGCATCACTCGGACCGCTTGCCTCGTCGTACCGGGTTCACGCTGTCGTTGTGGCACCGAGGTGGCGCTTCAAGATTCTCCGTGAATGTTTTGTAACACGACGAGGACGTGGTGACCCGACGAATTTTCTTTGGGTGAAAACAGGGCCGGCCTGTTAGGCCGTGTGGAGGGGAAAAACCTCCACAATTGCCCCAAGGATCGGCGTCGGGTTTCAGTGGTGAGAACGCGTTGGCCTCCACGATTCTGCGAGCACGAGTTTCGTCACGCGATTGCAAGAATGAACCTTGGTTCGAGACGTACATTCAGGATTAGAGTCTGAAAAATACGCGGACTGGTGAGGGGAAAACACGGCACCGACGCGATGTGAGTTGGGGAATTTGAGGGGTGTTGAGTGAGTGACCAGCCGGTCTTGTACCACGAAGAGGAGGGCGTTGCTTTCATCACGTTGAACCGGCCCAAAAAACTCAATGCGCTCAGCCCAAGGGTGTTCGAGTTGCTCGACGAGTACGTCACGCAATTCACAAATGCGAGCGACGCGAAGGTTGCGGTGTTGCACGGCAATGGACGGAGCTTCGCCGCCGGTGCCGACATCGAGCACTACGTCGACATTGGATCGGTGCAGTACCTCGACTTCATGCAGACCGGAAATCGCGTGCAGTCGAAATTCTCTGAATGCGCCAAGCCGGTGATCGCCGCGGTGCACGGGTACGCGCTCGGCGGGGGCTTGGAGTTGGCGTTGTCGTGTGATTTCATCGTCGCCGCCCCGGATGCGCAGCTCGGTCTACCCGAGGTCAAGCTGGGTCTCTTGCCGGGCGGGGGTGGCACTCAGCGTCTGCCCCGACTGATTGGCACGATGCGCGCTGCGCAGATGCTGATGGTCGCCCAGCGGATTTCGGGCACGCAGGCAGTGCAGTGGGGAATGGCCCTGGGCATTGGTGATCACCCTGATGCGCTCGCGGCGGCGGTCGAACTCGCGAACAGAATTGCCGCCCAGGCGCCCCTTCCCGTGCGATTGGCCAAGGTACTCCTGCGTTCGGGAGCGGATGCCTCGCTCGACGCGGCGCTCGACCTCGAGCAGTCACTGGGGGCAATGGTCTTTGGTACCGAAGACGCTCGTGAGGGTATTCGAGCGTTCCTAGAGAAGCGTCCCGCGCAGTTCAAGGGTGTGTAGTGGTGCGCCCTTACTCCTACGTTGCTGTGGCCTCGCGTACGACACCCGTTTGGGCAATTTCGATCGTGGCCACTTGCTGCTCTAGAGGAGTGCCAATTCACTCCTTGCGAGTGTCGGCGCCCTGTGATACTGTTCCAAAATTGAAATTGTCTATGTGTCAGTGAAACAAATATTTATATAAACGGAATATAAATCTCATATTTCCTGGGGGGGCGCTGAGGTGAATCAGACTGAAATGTGCACTGCGGCGCGTCCACGGGCCGTGTCGCTGGCGCGAGGTTCGCGAAACCCGGGGCTTCACCTTTCTCGTGACGACAGTGATCTTCTGGAGGGCGTCGCTGGTGCGCCCCACGTGAAAGTCGCCAGTGTAGCCGCCCGAGGGGAGCTGCTGTCCGGCGTGGGCCCTGAGGTTGTCGCCCCCGTCAGCGCGATGGTGAGGTGCACCCGTCACATTGAAGGTGCGGCGAGGAATTTGCGCGCGTGCCAAGATTTGGGCGCGAAGTGACCGACAACGGAGCGACGAACACCTCGGGTCCGTCCGAAGTCGGGGCTGGCCCACTCGCGCAGGTTCGTGTTCTCGATTTCACGGCCCTCGTCCAGGGACCACTAGCCACCCAGATGCTCGGTGACCTGGGAGCGGACGTCGTCAAGATCGAGCGACTCGAAGGGGAGTGGAGTCGCCACTGGGGTATCGCCGATGGACACACTCACGGACAGACTGATTCATTTCTCGCGTTTAATCGCAACAAGCGGAGTGTGACCGCAAATTTGAAGGACCCCCAGACGCGAGAGAGAATCCTCGAGCGTTCGAAGGACTTTGATGTCGTGGTCGAAAACTTCCGCCCCGGTGTTATGGCGAGCCTGGGACTGGGGTACGAGGACTTTGCCAAGGCCAATCCCGGAATTATCTTCGTGAGTTCCTCCGGTTACGGTCAGGACGGGCCCTACGCCAAACGACCCGGCCAAGACATGCTGATTCAGGCCCTGTCGGGAGTCATGTTCTTGACGGGACGCCAGGCCGATCCACCGACTGCGTTGGGCGTAGGGATCGCCGACCAGTACACGGGCCTTCACATCGTGATTGGCGTCCTCTCGGCGTTGTTGCACCGCGGCGCCACCGGACAGGGACAGCGGGTGGAGCTGAATCTCTTCAACTGCATGGTGGCCGCCCAACAGCAAGAGCTTACGTACTACATGAATCACGGCGAGGTGCCCGAGAGGCCGGTGGAAAACCACGGATCGGTCTGGGCCACTGCCCCCTTTGGAATCTACGAGACCGCTGACGGCTACCTCGTTATCGCGATGACCCCCTGTCCCGTCATCGCGCGCGCCTTGGACATGGCGGAGTTGGCGCAGTACGACACCAATGCGCTCATGCTGGAGAATCGTCGTGAGATCTACGCTGCGATTTCCGCGAAGTTGGTGCAGGGCCCTACCGGCCCCTGGATTGATGTCCTGTTGGCCCACGACGTGTGGTGTGCTCCGGTCCAGAATTACGACGAACTGATGAACGACCCCCAGGCCCTGCACAATGATCTCTTTTGGGAAGTGGGCATTGGGAACGGCGGGCAGCGTTTTCGTACCGTGGGCACCCCCTTCGTCTTCTCCCACACCCCCGCTGCACTGCATCGTGGCGTCCCCGACCTGGGCCAGCACACGCAAGAGTTTTTCGGCGTAGCGTCACAGGAGTCCAGGTGAGCGACATACATTCGCACGGCGGGGCGGACTCGAGCGCACCATTCGCGCGAGAATTCAGCGCGCTGGGTGACGGTATTTTCCAGTTGCCGACCGACTACCCGGAGGTCTGCAACGCGCCATTGTGGAGTTACCTTTTGGTCAGCGGTGACCAGTTCGCCCTCGTTGATCCCGGAATACGCAGCACCTTTGCGGCGACTTTGTCGGGCACCATCGACAAGATGGGTCTCAATCTTGGCGGCGCTGATCTCTTGCTCGCCACGCACGGTCACCCGGATCATTCGGGTGGTCAGAGCTCGTGGAAGGACGACGCGCCTCGAGCGCGCATCGCCGCGCCACTGGTCGATGCGCCGTGGGTCGAGTCATTCGACCGTCAGTGGGTGCAGTTCTGGGACGACTATCCCGGCACCATCGACAACAATCCGTCGCGCGAGTTCTTAGCGAGCCTGTGCGTCCCCGAGCCCAAGGTCGACCTGCTGCTGCGTGACGGTGATGAGGTGGCGATGGGTGGGCGTCGATTGAGCGTGATCGAGACGCGAGGCCACACCTGGGGCCACTGCGCCTTCCTCGACCAGCAAACCCTGACGCTGTTTACGGGCGACGCCGTACAGGGTCGCGGGATTCGCAGCAGTGATGGCACGACCGTATTCGCTCCCCTCTACGTCGACGTGGCCGAAGCTCGTTGGGGACTTCTTCGACTGCTGGAACTGCCCTTTGAGCAGCTCTGTCCCGCGCACGTGGCCCCGATGGACCGCGACGCCGGGCTGAGTTTTCTCGGCGAAAGCCTGGCGTTCATCGACGAGGTGGACGATCTCGCGCGAACCATGGTCGAGCAGAGCGCACCCTCTCCTGTTCTCACCCGTGACCTGGCCATTCGCATCGGCGAATTGATCGGCGCCAAACCGCCGCTGACACCCCAGACTGCTCCCACGGCGCGGGCGCACCTCTACCAATTGGCCCGGGAAGGAATCCTCGATTCCGCGTGGGTTCCGGCGGGGGGCAGCAATGCTCGATAACTCAAATCGTCACCAGTGCGGGTGGCGTGAAGTCCTTAGAAGTGCTCGTCACGGAGCGCCGTCATCACCTTCCCCGACGACGACGCTCGACGACGGAATTTCAAAAGGGGGGTTCGCCAATAGGCGAATTAAAGACATAGAGAGGAAAGAAAGTGGCATATAGAAAAAGCAATGGAATCAAAGTGGTTGGGCGGGTGGTACTGCCGGTAGTTCTGGTGGCTGGTATGGCGGTAGCCACGTCCGGTGCTGGCGCGGCGGTCAAGAGTTCGAATGCAGTGACGGCTCACAGTTTGTCCAACCCAACCAAGGCTTTGTGCAAGAGCGGCAAGACGTACAAGATCGGTTACGAAGTCTTCTCGAGCAGCCAGCCATTTGCTGTGTCTGTCTCGAAGAGCCTTGTGGCCGCAGCCAAGAAAGTTGGTTGTGCCTCTGTAATCACCGAAGTGGACAACATGAACGGACCCCAGGCGATTGCGAATGTCAAGACCGAAATCAACGAAGGCATCAATCTCTTTGTCGACTTCCAGGTATTGGCTCCGTATCAGCAGGCGATTGCGAATCTGCTGAAGTCTCACCACATCCCGGCGGTCACCATTGTCGGTGCGCTGCTGCCTGGTTTCCCATCGTTGGGTCTTGACCCGTACAATGGCGAAGAAAAGGGCATGTTGGCTCAGGCGGCCTTCGTGAAGTCGAAGTACCCCGGTGTGTCGCCGTACTTCGTCGGTGGTGCAGAGCCGGAGAGTGGCGCTGCTGTTCTCCTGCGCTACAAGGGTGCAGTCGCTGGATTCAAGAAGGCGTTCCCCGGACTTCCCGCAAGTCACATCATCGAAGTTGACACCAACGGAACGCAGTCAACCGCGTACTCCGTGGCGAAGCAGGCGGCGTCACGAATTCCTGCGGGCAGCGTTGTGATGACCCAGGCGGTGAATGACGAGGACACGGCCGGCGTATGGCAGGGTGTCACGGCTCACGGTGGCTTCAAGGCGGTGACCGCCGAGAGCTTCGGTGGTGACAGCTACGGCATGTCGCAGGTGTGCGCTAACCCCAAGAGCTACGCGGGAGCGTGGAACTTGGAGCCATCGACGTGGGGACCGACGGCCCTCACTCTCGTGATGGATCAGGAGAACGGCAAGAAGGTACCTGCCAGCACCAGCATCCTGGGCGTGCAGGCCACCAAGGCCAACGGCATGGCCGGTTGTAAGTGATGTTGCTGCACCGTAGTGAGTTGATGTAACTCACTACGTTCGTCCTACTCGCCGGCATCTCCCAAAATGCCGGCGAGTAGGACGTTTGAATCGCATTTCACCATCGAGGTGAGGCGATTTCAATCGTTGTGAAAAGGAAAGGTGCACTGTGAATTCAGATGAAGTGGGTGTGACGAAGATGAGTGAGTCCGACGTGGTCAATGAGGCGGAGGTTTCACCAATTACTGAAGAAGCATTTGAGATTGAACAAGAGCAACGCAGCCTCGAGATGGAGCGACGCCTGGCTCGCCGCCGCCGTTTTCTCCAGCGCGTGCAACAACAAGGCCTGGCCTTAGTCCTCATCGTCGTCGTGTGCATTATGTGGGTGAGTTCGCCGTACTTCATGAATAAATACAACCTGCTCACCGCGGCGAGCGTCGTGAGCATTCTTGGCATCATGGCCGTGACTGAGACTTTGTTGGTGATTTCCGCGGAGATCGATATTTCGATCGGTGGCGTCATGGCTCTCGTTTCGGTCATCGTTGGTCTGTTGGTGGGTCACGGGCTCAATATCTGGTTGGCTGCGGCTGTCGGTATGGTGGCGGCGGCCGGCGTTGGCGCGATCAACGGCATCATCACCGTCTTTTTCAAAATCAACTCGCTGGTCACGACATTGGGAACGTTCTCGATTGCTACGGGCCTGGCGTACGTGTTGTCGGGGACGACGACGGTTCAAATTTCTGGCGGAGGTTTTGGTTTTCTCGGTAGTGGCTACATCTTCTCCGTGCCGTCCACCGTCTATTTCTTTCTGGCGATCTGGCTAGTAGGGGCTTATATTGCTCGCTACACCACCTTGGGGCGCCACATCTATGCGACGGGCGACAATATCGACGCCGCCGATCGCTCAGGTATTCGACCGAACAAGATCCGAATGGGTTTGTTTATTTTCAACTCACTTGCTGCCGGTTTCGCTGGTCTCGTCGTGACTTCTGAGCTCGTGTCGTCGGCTCCGCAAATTGGTGATCCGTATTTGCTGGCCGTGGTGACCGCGGTCATCCTGGGTGGTGCGAGCTTGACGGGCGGTCGCGGACGTCTGAGCGGCACACTCCTGGCAGTGGCGATTTTGGGTGTCGTGCAGAACGGTTTCGCCCTCTTGGAGTTCTCAAGCTATTTGCAGAACTTAGTCACGGGATGTCTCTTGATCATGGCTGTATTAGTTGACCAATTTGTACGAAGGGCAGAGCAATGAGCGACAACGTCACACCACTTCTGGAGGCGCGTGGCATCACTAAGGCGTACGGGAACGTCGCCGCACTGACCGGCGTGAATTTTCACTTGAACTCTGGAGAAATCGTTGGACTCGTCGGTGACAACGGTGCCGGGAAGTCGACCCTGGTCAAAACCTTGTGCGGGGCACACCAGCCCACGGACGGGCAGATCCTGATCGACGGCGAGGAAGTCACTTTTTCGTCACCGAAGGAGTCGAGGGAGAGGGGCATCGAGGTGGTGTACCAAGACCTGGCACTCGCGAACGAACTCTCGGTGGCGGAGAACATCTTCCTGGGTCGTGAAATGAAGCGATCAGGGGTCATGGGCCTGCTGGGGGCCATGGACCGAAAGGCGATGTACGCCTCGGCCATCGAAACGCTGCACTCCTTGGCAATTGAGATTAAGAGCGTGGAGACACGGTGCGGCTTGATGTCGGGTGGTCAGCGCCAAGCGGTCGCAGTGGCTCGCGCCATCATGTGGGGATCGAAGGTTCTGCTACTTGACGAACCGACCGCGGCACTGGCGGTGGTGGAGTCCGACAAGATTGCCGGCCTTGTCACGGGGGTGAAAGAAAAGGGCGTCGGGGTCATTTTGGTGAGCCATAACCTGCCCCAGGTACACGAACTCTGCGACCGTGTCGTCGTGCTGCTACGTGGTCGTGTCGTCACCGAACTTCATCGAGGCGAGTACAACATCGATGACATGGTGAGCTGGATTACCGGCACTGCATTGCACAAGAAGTAGATCGATGACGATCTCCCTCGACCACTTGCCCGCGCAACTGGGGGCGGTGGCGATTCGTAACGAGTTCATCGAGGTGGTCATTCTCGTCAATAAGGGCGCCGATATTTATTCGCTGATTGATCGACGCTCCGGGATTGACGTGCTCTTTAAATCACCGTGGGGTGCGCGTCAACCGGGTGCGTGGTCCGAGACGTCGACTTCGATTGAACGTTGGATCAGCGCCTACGCCGGTGGATGGCAGCTGCTGCTTCCCAACGGAGGCGACGAGTGCGTCGAACAAGGCGTGACGTGGGGCTTTCACGGCGAGGCCGCCATGATCCCCTGGACCGTCGTCGAACAAAGTGACGACGCGTTGACGCTCGAGGCGAGTCTGATTACTTCTCCACTGCGAGTGCGTCGTGAACTGCGCCTCTCGGGGTCCGTGCTCAGCGTGCACGAGGTCGTCACGAACGAATCATCACAAGAAGTCGAAGTGATGTGGTCGCACCACCCCGCTTTTGGGGCGCCCTTCCTCGACGGTTCTTGCATCTTGTCGGTGGGGTGCCTCACGGTGCACGCTGACGACGCCACTCCGGGGACTCTCTTGTCGCCTGATTCGTTGCACGACTGGCCAATTGTCACGTCGGTGAACGGTGATTCTGTCGACCTACGTTTTGTCCCTGATCCGAGTGAGCCCCGGGCGGTACTGGCGTATCTTACGGACTTCACGTCGGGATTCTTCGCGATTACGAATCCCACACTGGGACTTGGTGTCGGAATGCGCTGGCCTCTCGAGGTGTTCGATAAGGCCTGGTTGTGGCAGGAGATACATTCCGGTCAGGGATGGCCGTGGTTCCAACGCGCGTACGTCGTCGCCGTGGAACCTGCTTCGACAATTCCTGGTCGGGGCGCGGTAACGGCTCGATCAAGGGGTGAGTCCCTCGTACGTCTGGGCGGGCACGAGTCACGTGAGGTCGTCATCGAAGCCGTCTTATTTGAAGGCAGTACCGCAGTGGATGGAATCACCGAAGGCGGTGTCGTGAAATTCGCGACACCGTGAGCAAAGTACCTCGAGGGCGGTGCGTTCAGTGGATCGCAATGTCAATTAAGGAGATGAAGAAGTGACAGCAGATACGAAGCAGAGGTTCGCCGAGAAGGTCGCCATTGTCACCGGCGCGGGCATGGGTATCGGCGAGGCCGTCGCTCGGCGCCTCGCTCAAGAGGGGGCGTCAGTGGTGATCGTCGACTTCGACGAAGCGGCCGCGCTGAAGGTCACATCAGAGATCAACGCGCTGGGTCAAAAGGCCGTGGCGGTCATTGGAAGCGTGAGCATAGCCAGTGATGCCCGGCGCGCTTCCAAGGTGGCCGATGAGCAATTCGGAGGGGTGGACTATCTCGTCAACAACGCGGGCGTCGTCATATACGGCGAAGTGCCCGAGTTCAAGGAAGAAGACTGGGACACGGTGGTCGACACCAATTTGAAGGGTCAGTACTTGATGTCGAAGTACGCGATTCCTTCGATGCGATCTCGCGGGGGCGGTTCGATTGTCAATTTGTCTTCCGTCCAGGCACTGATTAGTCAACGTGAAGTCGCGGCGTATGCGGCGTCCAAGGGTGGGATCGTATCGTTGACCAAGACGCTGGCCTTGGACCACGCTAAAGACAAGATCCGTGTCAACGCGGTATTGCCGGGCTCGGTTCGCACGCCGATGCTGCGTCACGCCGCCGAGCTAGCCCCCGGGGACCCCGAAGCAACAGTCGCCCAGTGGGGTCGTCTTCACCCTCGCGGTACTGTCATCGAGCCCGAGGAGATTGCGAATGTCGTGGTGTTCCTGCTCAGTGATGAGGCCAGTGCGGTCACCGGGGCTCCCTATATTGTGGACGCTGGCCTATCGGCGCAGTCGGCCTTTTAGGGATGGGCGAGGGTGAGATGACACATCACGTGGTCCGACTCCGCGGTTCGTCATGGGACCACCCTCGAGGGCAGGCGCCGATGGTCGCCACCGCCGCCGCGTACGAACTGGCTCGTGGTGGTGAGTTGTCAATCGCGTGGGTGCCCAGAACGCTCAAGGAGTTCGGCACGGTGTCGGTAGAGGAGTTGGCTCACCATTTCGATCTGATCGTGATGGACCACCCGCACATCGGCGCGATGGCGGAGTCGGGGTGCGTGGTGGCGCTCGATGATTACGTCGACTCCGCCGCGCTCGCTGCTTTGGCTCAGGACTCGCCCGGACGATCTCATCAGAGTTACCACTTCGCAGGACGGCAATGGGCATTCGCGATTGACACGGCGTGCCAGACCAGCGCCTGGCGACCCGATCTATTGTCGGCTGCTCCAACTACGTGGTCCGGCGTGATTGCGCTGGCGTCGAGTGGTCGGGTGATGTGGCCTTTATGCGCGGTGGACGCCGCGGCGAGCTTCATGACCCTGACGATGGCCCGGGGCGCTGAGTGCGCCACGACGAGCGAACGTTTTGTCGATCGCGAGGCGGGTCGTTGGGCCCTCAACATCATGTACGCGGTCGCTCGACTGAGCGACCCCCAATGCCTCACGAGTAACCCAATTCATGTGTTGGAGGCCCTGGCCCACTCCGATGCGTTCGTGTACGCACCATTGGCATTTTGCTACGTCAACTATTCGCGCGATGGCCACTCGGGCCACCGGGTCGCCTTTGGCGACATCCCGGCGGCTCACCAGGGAGTCGGAGCACTCGGCGCCCTCCTCGGCGGCGCGGGGCTGGCGATCTCGGCGTTCAGTGCGACGATAGACGAGGCAGTCGCCTACAGCCTCTACGTGGCGTCGGGCGACACACAGCGAGGACTTTATTTCACATCGGGTGGGCAACCGGCCCACTACGCCGCGTGGTCGGACGCGGACCTCGACGTGTTGTCGGGAGGATTCTTTTCGGGGGTCGGTCGGGTGCTGGAGCGGTCATGGACGCGACCAAACGGTCCGTGTTTCGCGGAGTTCCAAAACGCGATGATTGATCACTTTGACGAGTGGTACGGCGCAGCGCAGGAGCCCGACACATTTCTTGACAAACTTGACGAACTGTATAGAACGTCGCTAGTGGGCGCTGAGGTTCAATTCTGATGACCGAGCCGTTGTCCATGAGTGAAATTGCGTCGCGAAGGAGTGGCGGCATGTCCCAAGCACTCTGCGCTACAGCGTCGCGAAGGCTCGACTTGCGTAGCGCCCTGGGTGGCGACGTCGGCGTCACGGGCGTGAATGGATTTTCTGTGGATGGAATGTCGAAGACTTTGTGCAATAATTACCGAGTGCTTCTCCTAGCGAAATGTAGGGCATGACGATAGATAAACAGGGATCAACGTCGATTGAAGCGTCGTCGAAGACGACGCGGACGACTCGGGCCAAGGCGGCCAAAGATGAGGATGACGACGCGAAAGCACCGCGGTCCTCGTCCGTCGAACTCTTGAATTTGATTGAAGAGTTGGCCCAGTTCGATCGCATTGGCGTCACCCGCTTGAGCCGGCACCTCGGGATTCCCGTCGCTAACGCTCACCGGATGTTGCGAGTCCTAGAACGCACGGGCTTCGTGGAACAACTGAGTGACTCGAAGGAATATCGTCTCACGCTTCGCTTGTTTGAGATCGGCTGTCAGATCGCCAATCGAACGACGATGCGTGACGTGGTCACGGTCGAAATTGAGCGTCTCGCCCAGCAAGTGGGTCTGACGACCAGCGTCGGGGTTTTGGTCGATGACTACGTGTTGTACCTGGTCAAAGTGGAGACGGACGAATTGATTTCGCTCAATCTGCGAGCGGGCAGTCGGGCTCCGGCCACGTGCACCGCACTGGGAAAAGCAATGCTGTCCATCGATGAGCGAGGTCTTCGCAGTGTCGTGGGAGACGGACCCTACGAGGCGAAAACGGAGTATTCGATTACCACGTTCGATGACTTGGCCGCAGAGATTGCGACGACCCGCCAGGTGGGATACGCCGTCGAACGCCAGGAGTTGAGTCGAGGAATGTGGAGCGTCGCCGCGCCAATTCTTGGCAACCGCCATTCTCAAAACGGAGCAGTGTGCGCGACCAGCTACGGCGTCGAATTGAGTGCCGAGGAAATTGAGCAACTTGGCAAGTCGGTGGTGTCGTGTGCCGCTCGAATCACTCGGCGCATGGGCGGCCTGAGTGACCTGCATTCGTGGGAAGTTGCCCGCGCGGGATATCCACGCCCCTGACGATGTGGTCAGCAGGATTCGCCCCGAGAGCGTCGCGCCTGCGTGAATATTCACTGGCAGTGTCTTTTTTCCCTGGTCAACGCCCCTGGTGGGGTTGAAAAGAGTGCCACGCCCTTCGGTTCATTTCGCTGGAGGAAATTTCGTCTCGTGCATAGCGTCCCTCAGACCCCACTGCAGTGTTGCCGGTGGATGACACCATTCTGGTGGCGTCTCACCATGGCAACATTTATTGTCCTCTCGGATTGCGCACGTTGGAGGTCACCGTGATAAACCGCGGTGGTCGACCTGTAACGCGACGGCGATATGCGAGACAGTAGAACAGACGACGTAAAGGAGTAGAAATGTCAGAGAGTTACCCCGTGACCCCGGAGGCCCTTTCCCGACTGACCTCCAGGCAAGTACCAGGTCACCCAGGAAAGTGAGACTGAGCCGGCCTTCGACAACGAATATTGGGACCTCCACGACGCGGGCATCTACGTGGACGTGGTATCGGGAGAACCATTGTTCGCGTCTCTCAAGAAGTTCGACAGTGGGTGCGGTTGGCCGAGTTTCACTGCGCCGATCGAACACGAGAATGTCGTCGAGAACAGTGACGTCATTCTCGGCATGGTCAGGACTGAAGTACGTTCGACCCACGGGGACAGTCACCTGGGACACCTCTTTAATGATGGCCCGCCCAGCGAGGGTGGGCTGCGCTACTGCATCAATTCTGCCGCCCTACGATTTGTACCGTGCGAGGATCTCGATACCGAGGGTTACGGCCAGTACCGTCGCCTGTTCGATGAATCCGCCAACGAGGAAGGGGCAACACAATGAGCGACGAGACCGAGAAGGCAATTTTGGCCGGGGGGTGTTTCTGGGGAATGCAGGACCTCATTCGGCGACGCGCGGGTGTGATCGCGACTCGCGTGGGCTACTCCGGCGGCGACGTTACGGGCGCGACCTACCGCAATCACGGCAACCACGCCGAGGCGATCGAGATCGTCATCGATCCCTCGGTGACCTCGTACCGCGAGATACTGGAGTTCTTCTTCCAGATCCACGACCCCACGACGCCCCACCGCCAAGGCAACGACCGGGGGGCCAGTTATCGTTCGGCGATCTTTTACGTTGATGACGTGCAACGACGCATTGCCGAAGACACCATCGCCGACGTCGAAGCCTCGGGACTGTGGCCGGGTCGCGTCGTCACCGAACTCTCGCCAGCGGGACCGTTCTGGGAGGCCGAACCCGAGCACCAGGATTACTTGGAACGAATACCTAACGGGTACACGTGTCATTTTCCTCGACCCGACTGGGTGTTACCGCGCCGCAACGAGCAGGTGGCTCCCGCGTCGTAATTTTGAGAGTCGGTGGGGGGAGCCGATCAGGGCTTCGCGAGTTGCGCGACGATGAGGGCTCTGGCGGACTCATCGTTCGCAAGTGACCCCCGGGTGTCGGACTCGACCACAATGTTGAAGTATGGCACCAGGGCGTCGCGCACCTTATCGAGGGAAACGCCGAGTTCGAGAATCGATTCGTGGTGTAGCTCGAAGGAGTCGTCGTGTTGGCGCTCGAAGATTCGAATATTCCATGTCGCGATCGGCTCGGAGTCTAAGTCGACGTCCATGATGAGGGTATGTCCGTCGAAATCGAACACCCACGCCGCCATGTCGGCCAGGTCGCGCAGTCGCCCCAGGGTGTTGATGTCGAAGATGAAGAGTCCGCCATCGTGTAGATGATCGGCAACGTTGGCGAACACCGACGTCCATCCTTCGAAGGTCGTGACGTGGTTCAGGGTGTCGTGGACACAGACGACGACGTCAAATTTTTCACTCAGGGAGAAGGAAGTGATGTCACCTTGGATTAGTCGCGCTGCGGGACATCGGCGTCGGGCGAAGGTGAGCATCTCGTCGGACAAGTCGATTCCGGTCAGCGAGAAACTCGATCCGAGTCCCGCGAGGATGGCCCCGGTGCCACAGCCCAACTCCAAGACCGATTGGGTATCGGGTTGGTACCGCTCGATGAGTTCGAGGATCTGCGAGACGCAATCCTCTGGCTCACCGTTCACTGCGTCGTAAAATCGAGCGAAGGAATCGTACTGGGCCATATCTCAGTGTGTCACTCGACCGCGGGCAGATTGCCAACCATCACTGTGACTACTGGAGCCACCGAGTGCCGTTGGGCGGGCGCCGCACTATCGCAGTGGACCCTTGCCGCTACGCCCACACAGTTTGACCATTGCAGAGAAGTCATTCGCCGTGATTGATGATGTTGACTGTGATGCGACGCCTGCTCGCGCGGACCGGTTGTCCGTGAACCGGTGCGATCGAACGAGCGTCGCATCACTACATCTGTGTGAAGATCAGGCGAGATCGAAACGATCGAGGTTCATCACCTTGTTCCACGCGGCGACAAAGTCGCGCACGAACTTCTCCTGGGAGTCGTCGGTCGCGTACACCTCAGAGATCGCGCGGAGCTGGGAGTTTGAGCCAAACACGAGGTCAGTGCGGCTGGCGGTCCACTTGAGTGCGCCAGTGGCACGATCGTGACCCTCAAACGCCACCTCGGACGCAGCGCGCCACTCCGTACGCATGTCGATCAGATTCACAAAGAAGTCATTCGTCAACGATCCAGGCCGCTGAGTGAAGACACCGAGTTCGGAGTGTCCGAAATTGGCGTTCAAAACCCGCAGGCCACCAACGAGAACTGTCATCTGCGGAGCGGTCAACGTCAACAGACGCGCGCGATCGAGCAACAGTTCTTCCGCTGTTCGACGGTGTTCGTGTCCCAGGTAGTTGCGGAATCCGTCGGCCGTTGGCTCGAGCACGGCGAAGGACTCGACGTCAGTCTGCTCCTGCGATGCGTCGGTTCGGCCTGGCTCGAAGGGGACGACAACGTCGTGACCGGCGTTCTTCGCCGCTTGCTCCACTGCGGCACACCCGCCCAGCACGATGAGGTCAGCGAGCGAGACCAACTTGTTGCCGGTCTGTGAGTCGTTGAAGTCGCGCTGGATTCCTTCGAGAATTGCGAGGACTTTCGCTAATTCCCTCGGACTGTTGGCGTCCCAATCCTTCTGCGGCGCGAGGCGAATGCGAGCGCCGTTGGCTCCGCCGCGCTTGTCAGTGCCGCGGAATGTTGACGCCGAGGCCCAAGCAGTCGAGACGAGCTCGGAAATGGTCAGACCGGATGCGAGAATTTTCTCCTTGAGCTCCGCCGTCTTTTTCGCACCAATCAGTTCGTGCGTGACCGCCGGAACAGGGTCCTGCCAGATTTGGGGCTCTGACGGAACCAATGCGCCGAGTCCCCGCACGTAGGGACCCATGTCGCGGTGCGTCAGTTTGTACCACGCCTTGGCGAAGGCGTCGGCGAACTCCTGGTGGTTCTCGTGGAAGCGTTTCGAGATCGGCTCGTAGACCGGGTCGAGTCGTAGAGCGAGGTCTGTCGTGAGCATTGTGGGGGCGTGCGTCTTCGACGGGTCGTGGGCATCCGGCACGGTGCCCGCTCCCGCCCCATCCTTGGGTTTCCATTGGCGCGCACCAGCGGGGCTCTTCGACAATTCCCACTCGAAGTCGAACAGGTTGTCGAAGAAGTCGTTGCTCCACTTCACCGGGCTGGTGGTCCAGGCGCCCTCGAGCCCGCTGCCGATGGTGTCAGCACCGCTGCCGGTGCCGTAGGTGTTCTTCCAGCCCAGACCCTGCTCCTCGAGGGGAGCGCCCTCGGGTTCGCGGCCGACGTACTCGTTCGGATCGGCCGCACCATGGGTCTTACCGAAGGTGTGACCGCCGGCGATGAGCGCCACCGTCTCCTCGTCGTTCATCGCCATACGAAGGAACGTCTCTCGAATGTCCTTAGCCGCAGCGAGCGGATCCGGGGTGCCGTTCGGTCCTTCGGGGTTCACGTAGATAAGACCCATTTGCACAGCGCCGAGGGGATTGTCGAGCTCGCGGTCGCCGGTGTAGCGCTCATCACCGAGCCACGTGTCTTCCTGCCCCCAGTTGGTCTCCTCCTCGGGCTCCCAGATGTCCACGCGCCCGCCGGCGAAACCGAAGGTTGTGAACCCCATCGACTCCAGGGCACAGTTACCCGCGAGGATCATCAGGTCGGCCCACGAAATCTTCTGGCCGTACTTCTGCTTGATCGACCAGAGCAATCGACGCGGCTTGTCCAGGTTCACGTTGTCGGGCCAGCTGTTAAGGGGAGCGAAACGTTGCGCGCCGGACCCGGCGCCGCCGCGGCCATCGCCGATGCGATAGGTGCCCGCACTGTGCCACGCCATGCGAATGAAGAGCGGACCGTAGTGGCCGTAATCAGCGGGCCACCAGTCCTGCGACGTGGTCATCAGCGCAAAGATGTCCTTCTTTACGGCGTCGAGATCGAGGCTCGTGAACTCCTCGGCGTAGTCGAAATCGTCGTCAAGAGGATTGGCCAGGGACGATCCCTGGTGTAGAAGCTTCAGATTCAAATCGTCTGGCCACCACTGCGCGTTCGGCTTGCTCGTAGTCGAGAGAGTATTCGCGCCACCCGAGATCGGGCACTTGCCTTCGTTCTCCACGTTCTCCACGTTCTCTGTGTGGGCAGTTGGAAAAATGTCAGTCACTGGGATTCTCCTATTTCTTGGCTGGTTGGATGTTTGAGATTTCTTGCGATGCGGCGCTCCACCGGTCTTGACGTGGACGTGTCGAAGAATCGACGAGTGTCGACTCTTGTTCTTCGCTCAGGCACTCCGGACAGCGGCCCCAGTAGGCGACTTCGGCCTCGTCGATCTCGTAGCCCATGTCGTCGGCCGCCGTCAGGCACGGGGCAGCGCCGACGGCGCAGTCGACGTCGACGACTCGACCACACTCGCGACAAATCAAGTGGTGATGGTTATCATCAACGCGACCCTCGTAGCGAGCAGCGGACCCGACGGGTTGAATTCGCCGGATGAGACCCTTGTCGACCAAGACGCCGAGGGCGTCGTATACGGCTTGTCGTGAGATAGTACCGATTTGGATACCGGCGATCTCGGCCACGTCATCGGCCGTGATGTGGGGGCGACTCGACACCGCCCGCAAGACGGCCAAGCGTTGAGCGGTGGCTGGAATACCGTGTTGGCGAAGAGAGTCCGCTGGACTGAAAGTCACACCACGAGGCTACACGAAATCTGGATTTTGTCCAAAGTTAGATTTAGTCCGTTCATCGGCGCCCCGCCGTCCTTGTCAATCGCTACTCTAGACATTTTGAGCGACTGTCTCTAATGTCGGGTAATCGGTGTAACCACGTTCACCCCCCCCGTAGAACGTCGCCAGGTCAGCTTCATTTAGAGAGTTGCCGCCCCTGATTCGAGCAACGAGGTCGGGATTGGCCAAGGCCTGAGTACCCACCGTGATGACGTCTGCGAGACCACTGTCGAGATCCTTGATGCGGGTATCAATATCGGCGCCGCTGCGATTCAACAGAAACGCCGTCGGCCACTCACGACGGATCCCTTGCACCAAGTTCTCGTTGCCGGTGGACACCACGTTCAGATACGCCAGCCCTATCGGTGAGAGGGCTCGCACGAGCGCAGGGTATATGTCGTCAATGTCCTCTTCGACGATGTCGTTGAACGGGTTGCCGGGCGAGATGACGATGCCGGTGCGTTGAGCGCCGATTTCATCGGCGACTTCCGAGGCGACCTCGACCGCGAATCGAATGCGGTTCTCGATAGTTCCCCCGTACTCGTCGGTGCGCTGGTTGACATTGCTCGAGAGGAACTGGTGAGCGAGACAGCCGTTCGCGGCGTGAATCTCGACGCCATCGGCGCCAGCGGTAATGGCGGCCGCGGCCGCCCGACGGTGATCACGCACGGTCTGCGTGATGTCGTCCAGCGAGAGGGCTCGGGGCTGGGGGAATGAGAGAGCTCCCACCGAGGTGAAGATCGTGCCCGCTGCTTTTACACCTGAGGGGGCAACGGGTTGGCGACCATGAAGTGTGTTGAGCGGGTGCGAAATACGACCCACGTGCATCAGTTGAATAATGATTCGTCCACCCGCATCATGCACCGCGTCGGTGATAAGTCGCCATCCAGCGATCTGCTCAGGGCTATAGATTCCGGGTGTGAGCGGATAGCCCTGGCCGTCGGCACTCGGTTGGGTGCCCTCAGAGATGATGAGCGCCATGGATGCGCGCTGGGCGTAGTAGGTGGCGTTGATCGGTGTGGGCACCCCCTTGGACGTCGCACGTCCTCGAGTCATGGGGGCCATTGCCAATCGATGGTCGAGGTGGATATCACCGAGGGTGAACGAATTCCAAAGTAGTGAGGGCATTGCGGGCTCCTTAGTTTTGTTGTTCATATTAATCTACTATTTCTATTGACACGATAGAAATAGTCATCTATTGTCTCACACTATGAATCCAACAAACCTGACCCCATCAAAATCCTCCTTTGCCTTTTCTCGAAGGACCGTCACGTCGCTTCTGGCGACCACTCTGGCGTTGTCGCCAGTCGTGGGGTTGGGCGCTGTGCACGCCGGGGCGTCGTCGCCCTCGGTGACAAAGTCGGCCACGATCCCAGCTGGTACCACCTTGAACGTCGGCGACCAGCAGCAGTTTCTCGAGAATGCCCTACAAGACTCCGGAGCGCTGAAAGGTGTGCCCTACAAGGTCAATTTTGTCGAGTTCGATAGTGGCCCCCTCGTCGATGCGGGCTTTGCCGCACATCAAATTGATCTGGGTTTCATGGGCGACCTCCCCGCGTCGCTCGCGGTAAAGTCCGGTCTGCCGGTGAAGGCCGCCGCTGCCTTCTTACCTATCGGTGCGTCGGAGTACCTGCTGGCCAAGCCCGGCATCACGAAAATCTCCCAGCTCAAAGGTCAGACGGTCGCCTACACCACCGGGACCGCCGAACAGGCCTTCGCTTTGCGGGCCCTGGCCACGGCTGGTCTGACCCAAAGGAACGTGACGCAGGTCAACGTGAGTCTTGAGCAACTCGGGACCGTTCTCGAGTCTGGAGCGGCAGTTGCGTCGGTAGTCAGTGTCGAACAAAAGGTCGAATATCAGCAGATTCACCCGGGTGCCGTCGTTTTGGCGACACAAGACACCGTCAAGCCGGCGAGTTACGACTATCTGCTCGCGACGACCTCCGCGCTGGCGAACAAAGCCAAGACGGCCGCAATCGATGACTTCATCGTGCGACTGATCAAGTCGGAGAACTGGGTGAAGACGCACGAGAGCACGTACGTGAACGACTACTACGTCAAGCTTGATCACTTGCAGGCGTCGGTGGCGAACTTGATTCTGAAGGCTGGTGGCACCAGCACGTACGTCCCCCTCAACGCCAGCGAGCAGAGCGCTTTGCAAAATGTCGTCAATCTTCTGACTAGCGCCGGTGCAATCCCTAAGCGCTACAGCGTCGCCGCGCTCTTCTCCGCGTCCGTCTCCGCTAATTACAACGCGATTCTCAAGGCGACTCCGCAGAATGGCTGATCGCACTCGCGATAATCGCGGCCAACGTGACGTGACGCAACTCGCACTATCAACCAGTGAATTGACTCGAAGAGAAAGGTAGTCGAAATGTCCGTGATCGACGTGGTTACCAAGAGGTCGGCGAAGCATGACGAGGGGTCGAGTTCGATTGACCCCATCGCCTTAACGAACCCAATTCCAAAACAGCGTCGGCGCAGCGTGATACACGTGCCTCGTCTGCTTCGGCGAGTCATCGGGCCGCTGATCGTGGTGGTTCTGTGGCAATGGAGTTGCTCGGCGGGCGTCTTCACAAGTTATGAAGTGGCGTCTCCGCTCGCGGTCTTTGACGCGGGACGCGAACTGTGGAGCCAGGGCGTTCTGCAGTCCAATCTCCTCGTCTCTCTGCGGCGAGTGGTCGAAGGATTGGGCGTCGGTGTCGGCATTGGTGTAGTTCTCGCGGTGATCTCCGGACTATTCCGGATCGGCGAAGACCTCGTTGATCCCGTCGTACAAGCCGCCCGAGCGGTGCCGATCCTGGGACTGGTGCCCCTCGCCATCATTTGGTTCGGCGTCGGAGAATTGCCCAAAGTGTTCCTGATTGCGCTGGGAAGTACATTCGCCATCTACATCAATACCTTCGCGGGAATTCGTGGCGTCGACACCAAGCTGGTGGAAGCGGGCCAGACGTTTGGCCTGTCGCGATGGGGCTTGGTTCGACGGATTGTGATTCCCGGAGCGCTGCCGAACTTCTTGGTGGGACTGCGTCTTGCCCTAGTGGGCAGCTGGCTCATCGTTATCGTCGCCGAGGAGATCAATGCCCAAAGTGGGATCGGCTACCTGATCATGCAGGCCCAGACGACCGATCGAACCGACATCATGATGTTGGGACTGGCGATCTACGCCGTCCTCGGACTACTCGCTGACGCGCTGGTGCGATTGCTGGAACGTCGACTCCTCTCGTGGCGTCGCGTTTTTGAAGGGGCGTGATCATGACGAGTGGACTTCAAGTGATTCCGAGTGAGTCGACGCGCACTACGGCGGTCGCGGCCAACAATGTGCATCGTAGTTTCAATGGTCGTGACGTCCTCAAGGGCGTGAACCTGACCATTCATGGTGATGAGTTCGTCGCCCTGCTGGGTCGAAGTGGGACCGGCAAGAGTACGTTGCTGCGGATACTGGGCGGCCTTGACGGCGACTACGAGGGCGACGTTCTCGTCGCGCAACGCCGCGCGGTGGTCTTTCAAGAGTCACGGCTGATTCCGTGGCAGCGCGTCTTGGCCAACGTGGTACTGGGTCTAAAAACTGGTGGAAG
>PMTL01000033.1 GCA_003168075.1 Acidimicrobiaceae bacterium | reverse complement strand
GGGAGAAATTGTCCGGTGACACCGCTGGACAAGTTGCTGGCCAGGAACAGTACGGCGTTCGCGACTTCTGACGCCGTCGCGACGCGCCCCAAGGCAGTGCTTTCGCCAGCGTGACTTAGTGCCGTTTCAACATCGAGACCAGTGGACGTCGAACGAATAGCCATGCGCTGGAGAAGTGCCTCGGTGGCGATAGGGCCGGGTCCCACCGCGTTCACCCGAATTCCTTGGCGACCCACGTCTTGGGCTACGGAGCGAACGAGACCAACGACGGCGTGTTTGCTCGCTGCGTATGCAGGGATGTGGGGATCCCCGCGCCAACCGTTGAGCGAGGACATGGCAACGATGGAGCCTCCGTGTGAGTTCATCACTCGAACCGCTTCGCGGATGGTCAACATAACGCCACGGGAATTGACCGCAAAGACGTTCTCCCAGGTTTCGAGATCGATCTCGGTGGTACTCGTCAACGGAGGGACAATTCCCGCATTCGCGACGACGACATCAACCCTATCGAAAATGCGGATCGTTTCTTCGAATGCCGCTCTCAGGGATTCAGGATCGCGAACGTCGGCCTGGAGAACCTGCCACGAATCCTGTAGTTGGGCTCGTGAGTTGGATTGCCAGTCGATAACTGCGCCGCGGGCGCCTTCCGCGACGAATCGATCGACAATGGCCGCGCCAAGACCGTTGGAGCCGCCCGTCACGATGACAACTTGATTTTCGAGCAGACCTGGTCGTTCACTCACCGTTAATCCCCAAACACTGACTACTTGAAGACAGGTCGATCGTCATTAGGGATTTGCCAATCTTTCTCGATACGCTTCATGGTGGCCCCAAGAACTCAAGGGCAACCACAAATGATATGTCCGCAATGCGATCTTACGTACGAATAACGAGCAAGTCAATCTGAGGCCGAGTCTGTCCCTGACCGGATTTTCAAGGTGAACTGGGTATGGTCGCGCAGATCCTCTTCTACCTTCGCGGCACGCGCCTCGATCACCACTTGAGGGAGACCTGGTTCTTACTTCCAAGTAGAGATGATGAGCGTCCAGCACATCTCAATCCCATCGCCCCGACCAAATGGTCATCCGACATGATGGACAAAGTGCTGGCCGAACGCGACTCCCTGAGCGGAACCGCCTGCGACGCTTTCGAG
Organism: Acidimicrobiaceae bacterium; assembly: GCA_003168075.1. Lineage (GTDB taxonomy): Bacteria > Actinomycetota > Acidimicrobiia > Acidimicrobiales > RAAP-2 > RAAP-2. The sequence continues at coordinate 5,348 of PMTL01000033.1, read as the reverse complement.
GACTTCTCGATCATCTTGCAGCACGAGATCACCTCGCCGAAGCGACTTAACTTCGCGCCCTTGGCTCTTCGACGCCGCTATCACACTCATAATGTTGAAGTCGACGAATAGGTGCGAACTGTTGGTAACAAAACTGACGGCATGAGACAACATTAAATCTTGCGTCGCGATTACTGACCAGAGGCTGAAATCTCACGATCGTAAAATGTTGCTTCCCCTCGCATGCCACGATTTGGCATATTCGACCAGACAAGTTCAGCCAACGCTCGCGTCGTTACTTTTCGAATTGCGACCATCGGTTCCCCAAATTCATCGAGCCATTCTTTGTCCACACTATGCCTATTTATTAGGTACTTTCTCAGTGGAGCGAGGGTTACTTCATCCGAACACCCTCACCATCGAGCTTCCCGCTGTATTCATTGGGTTGAGGCCAACCGGACTGCCCAGCAATATCAAGGAATTCGTCATGAACGTAGTGTCGGCCCAATTGGGCAACGGCGTCCACGACATAGAAAAAGTCGAGATTGCTAAGGCAATAAGCCGAGCCGGGGGATCGGTCAGCAGATCCGGGCTCAAGTTAGCCTTGGCCGAACTGAGCGAAGGTACCACTCGGTTGCCGCCTCGTTTTTTTCGGGTGTCGCCATGCCGGTACGCCATGCGCAATGCCGAGAGTCAAAGAAATCGGTGACACAGTCCAGAATGCTAATTGGGAGGTAGCCCCGATCTTTCTTCTTTGGTCATCGAGATGGCGTGCCTTGTAACGTAGGTACGAAGGTGATGGAGAAAAGGCGGGTTAGTCAGCCGGCGCTGTCTCTTGCAATGCGAATTGGAAGTTGATGGGGCTGACGTTGCCGATCTTCGAGTAAAGCCGGGCGGAGTTGTACCAGTTGACAAACCAGTCAACGCCCCGGACTCGCGGGGGACGTGAGGTCCTGGAATGTCAGACGGACTAGTGCTTCGCCACCCACGCCGAGAGTCCCGGCACACTGGCGAGGAATTTCTGGGCTGACGTTGTGTCCAGTCGCGCTGACACGTTGGTGGCGTTGCACTTGGCGTCACCGGTGCTCGTCAAGGCGACGACGAACGGGCGCGCGACGACGGGATTCAGTATGTTCGGGCCGCCCGAGTCACCGGTGCACGCGCCACTGGCTCGGCCGGTGGCCGCATCCACTTGACTCTCGTCGACGAAGCTCGCGGTCAGAGGACTGAAGGGCAGTGATCCCACCTGACGAACCCCCGATCCGAATCCGTAGACCGAGAACGTGGAATGCTGGTTGAGTATTCGGCTGGACCGCAGGGTGTTCAGGTAGCCCACGACCGGGTCTCGGGGGAAGTGCGCGAATCCATGGAGTCCTGACTTACCCGCGGCGACCGTCAACGCCGCTTGGTCGTTGGTATAGGAGCTGGTCGCGCTGCCCAGATGGAAGGAGTGGTTCAGGTAGACGCCGGTGACGGCGATCCACGAGGGCGGCGAGGTCGTGCACGGTGCCGTGAGCGAGCAGGGTGGCTGCGCACACGGGCGGGCAACGGAGCAGCCAGCAATCGCGCTGGACGTCGAAAGGTGGAAGACCGGCGTCGCGATCGAGTACTTCGCTGCGTCGGCGTCGGTCCCGGCGATGCAGTGTGCCGCCGTGAGAAAGACCGTCGGGGTCACGAAGATTCCAGAGCAGATGAAGTAGTAAATGGAGCTGCCGGAACTCGACGTTGTCCAAAGAGATCCGATGTCGCCGTAGGTGGCGGCGCTGGTCGCGTTCTTTCCGTGGAGCATGGCGCCTGCGGGGGCCGCGAGGCTCAGCACCATTGCCAGACTGGCGATCGTTCCTGTGAACAGTCTCTTCCGGTTACTCATAACGGCCACTTATCCATCATCGGATCAGCGGGGCACGTGTCTTCCTGGTACGCGACTCGGAGTACCGGTCGAGTTTGGTGACCGGTCGGCGCCTTTCTTTCGATTGGAGCGCCGCGCAACTCCCCCAAGGAAACGCATTCCGTGTAGAGATACAACATTGCGACCCGAGCATAGCCACTTCCAGTGGTTTGGGCCGTCCTTAGAACTCGGCCACGGACTTTTAGCATGGTGGGACGGGCCAACGCACCTGCAATTGCGGGAGGCGTGGCGGCCCCACATGGGTTATCTCCAATGTGCGTGGACAGATTCATGTGTCGTGTCAAGTTGTCTTGAAGATTCGTAAACGCGCTAGTGGTGGCCCTATCCACTGCTGACACAAACAAATGGTCACACCTGATTGAAAGCGTCTTTGAATCGCCGATACCGATGTCGGACAGTCGCACCACCCTTGATTATCAACTAGTGGGTCCTATTCGTCAACAACAGAGACGTCTGAATGAAGCCCACACGCTTGAATTGGTTGATCGCTACGAGAGTGGCGCCACCGTTTACGAACTGGCGAAGGAATTCCGCTGTAGCCGTCAGACAGTGTCAGAGCGGCTGAAGAAGGCCGGAGTCACCATGCGTCATCAGTCTCCGACGCCAGAGGTCGTCGACGCGATGGTACGGCTGTATTTGTCCGAACTTTCGCTCGTGGAGGTGGGCAAGCAACTCGGGTTCTGCGCGAATTCGGTGGCCTCTTGCTTCCGGAAGCGCGGAATTCAAGTTCGTGACACGCATGGGCGAAGTCGTTAGCGCAAACATTTCGCACGTTGACCCGCATCCTGGCAGAGCACCATAAACGCTTGAAGCTTGACAAATTGTTAGGTAGCTGACAGACTAGTAAGGTGCCTAACAAAACTGATATATCAAATCTGGAAGCCGCCGGTTCGTGGGCTAAGAAGTATTTTCTTGCGAGCCGCGCTTTGATGGAATCTGTCCTACGTCCGTACGATCTCGGAAGCACCCAGTGGTATGTCCTTTATCTACTCGCCAATGAAGGGCCGGTGAACCAGCGAAATCTGACGCGCAAGCTCGAGATTGAACGAGCGACACTCAGTGCCGTGATCAGTGCACTTGTGCGCAAAGGACTCATCGAACAAATGCCAGACCTTGATGACCAGCGTCAAAAGGTGCTGCAGATCACAACCGCCGGAAGAAAGCTATGGGCGACGCCTCCCGATCCAATTGAGCTCATCGCCACAGTCGCTTTCGATGGAGTCGATGCTGAGGAGATCGCGACTACAAATCGGATCCTTCGGGAAGCCACTCAGCGGCTCATTAACCATAAAAAAGGGAACAAATAGATTATGAAGATCTTAGTAACAGGTGGTACAGGTCTCGTTGGATCGCGACTCTTGAAGCGATTCGTAGCGGCCGGTGTTGATTGCCGTGGACTCGTGCGGCCGAGCAAGGAACTTCCTGAAGGAGTTGCGTCTATCGAAGGGGATATTCTCAACCCTGATTCGTTGGCGGCAGCTGTTGAAGGCGTGTCGGCCATCATTCATCTCGCCGCACTGTTCCGAACAGGTGACGAAGACCAAATATGGAGAGTGAATCTCGAAGGCACGCGCAACCTCATTGCCGCTGTCAAGGAACACGCTCCCGATGTTCGCTTTCTGATGGCAAGTACCTCCAATGTGTACGATCCGGACATTTCACATCCTGGGCGTGAAGACGACCACGTCTCTCCAACACTTGCGTACCCCGCAAGCAAGATCGAAGCAGAGAACGAACTCCGCAAGAGCGGACTGAATTGGAGCATCCTGAGGCTCCCATTTGTCTATGGCGACAAAGACGGGCACTTGGAGTCAGTTCCAGACATGTTAGGCAGTATGAAGTGGCACCCCGCACAAAAGCTAAGTGTGCTTCACCACGCAGACCTAGCGACGGCTTTCGATCTTGCGCTGACTGGAGCCATGGACGGGCGCATTGTCAATATCGCAGATGAGGCGCCACTCACCATCTACGAAATTGCACAGATTGTCGGCTCAACTTACGAATCATCTGCGGAACCTCTTATCAATCCATGGAAGGGCCACATGGACGTGACGCTCGCACGGAGGCTCGGCTTCCAGCCAAAGCTGCCGACTATTTACCAGGCAATCCGCGAGGGAAAACTCTAATAAGAGGACTGCTCAGGCTTCCGGGAACAGCGGTCTTGATAATGATGCCGCCTCGGTTGCCGCGAGGGCAAGCTCAAACTCGATCGGAGTGAGATTGTTCAGCGCACGCTGGCGGCGTTCGTTGTTGTGGCCGTGCTCGGTGAATTTGTTCTCGTAGCAGTTAAGAGGAGGACCTTGCGGGACACTACTAAAACATTTTTTGGAGGTAAGGGGATTCGAATCCCTGACCCCTTACATGCCATGAGTTTGGTCAGCATCATTCTTCTCGTTGGAGTACCAGGGTCCGAAGGTGTTAGGGAAGAGACCTACGTGAAGAATGTATATATTGCTTAACGGACCGTATATACTTGCTTCATGGGTAAGAGATTAATCGATATCGACGAACCATCACTGGAAGCGGCGCAGGCCGAACTTGGAACCACGACGATCAAGGCCACGGTGAATGAAGCACTTCGCTTGGCGGGCGCTCGGAGGAACGAAGGCGTCCGTCATGCGTTCGAAGTCTTGGGAAATTCGGCATTGCTTGATCGCGGTGACGCGTGGCGGTAACTCATCTCGCAGATACGAGCGTCCTCACTCGATTGGGTTCGACATCGGTGCGGGAAATACTCGAGCCACTAGTCCAGGTGGGAGTGGTAGGACGGGCCGGGATGTCGGACCTTGAAATTGGCTTCTCGGCTCGAAACGGCGAGGAGTGGGACGCATTGACAATGGCGCTTGAAGTCATGGTGCTTATCCCTATTACTGTCGAGCACTTCTCCCGAGCGCGACAGGTGCAGCGACTGCTCGCCGCCAAAGGTCTTCATGGTCGCAAGATTCCAGATCTATTAATTGCCGCCGCGGCGGAGGAGAAAGGATTGATCGTTTTTCACTACGACGCCGACTTCGGTCACATTGCCCAGGTGACGGGTCAGGTCGTCGAATGGATCGTCCCGAGAGGTTCAGTGGACTGATAGAAATGCGGGATTGGGATCATTATTTCGACCATGGCAAATGCCTTGAATCGAAGTGAGAACCGCAATTGACTTTCGACCTAGCGCATTTTGAATCGGCCATCTCGAAAAGAATCAAACAGCAAGGGCCTGGTCGTCTGACTGGACAGGCGTATGGACTCTGTCGGCGCAAAAAAATGTTGTAATTCTGACCACGGGCGGAGGTAAGGGGATTCAAACCCCTGACCCCTTGCGTGCCATGCACTCGTTCTCAGATCGCTGACGTTCCCTCGTGGCCGAATTTTCCAAAAATACTGGGGTTGCAATTCGCCGGCGTTCGGTTGCGACCAAACGTAATCGCCGGCGTTGCTAAAGGAATGCCCTTGCACATTGTGCAAGGGG
>PMTL01000214.1 GCA_003168075.1 Acidimicrobiaceae bacterium | reverse complement strand
GATCGTCAGATTCGCCGTGCGCGCGAGGACAACATCGGGACGAACGCCGATCGCCACAATCACCATCTCGCCCGGTAGATGTTCGCCACTCGACAGTTCGACACCTACGGGATCGATGCTGACGACGGAGGAACCCAGGCGGACCTCAACGCCATGGCTCGTCAATTCGTCGGTGACAAGTTGGGCCATTTCGGGATCCAGTGGCGCCAGAACCTGGTCCGATGCTTCCACAAGCATGACGGGAATTCCTCGATGACGAAGATTCTCGGAGATCTCATGGCCGATGAAGCCGCCACCGATCACCACAGCGTGAGCGGGTCGGGCGTCAACGGCAGCGCTCATTCGCTCAACGTCCTCCACCGTCCGAAGTGGCAGAGCTCGTCCAATCCCGGGAATCGGAGGGATCACCGGAGAGGCGCCCGGACTGAGCACGAGTTTGTCAAAGGGCAATTGGTATGAGGTCTTCGACGATAGGTCGACCACGCAGACCGTCTTGGCCGCTGGATCAATCGACTGGACCTCACTGGCCACTCGAACGTCGAGACGAAACCGGTCATGTAGAGACTCGGGAGTCTGGAGGAGCAGTTCGCCTTCATCTTCGATTACACCACCGACGTAGTAGGGCAAACCACAGTTGGCGTAGCTCACGTGTCCACTACGTTCGAGCACAACAATCTCCACGTCAGCGTCAAGACGCCGCAGCCGCGTAGCTGCTGACATGCCACCCGCGACACCACCAACAATGACAACGCGCACGACAGTCCCCTACGCCAGACTCAAGAAGAGCTTTTGCAATCTCGCGGACATATCGTCGGCGTCGAACGACGGATCAGTGAGGCATTCCTTCAGGCTGGAAGAGATCAACGTGAAGGCGGCCGTGTTGATGGCTTTGCCCACTGCGGCCATCTGAGTGACGATCGCCTCACAGTCACGACCCTCTTCCATCATGCGCACGATGGCGCCCAACTGTCCGTGAGCACGTTTTAGTCGGTTAGTGATCACCGTCGACTGGTTGGCATCTTGCAACACGTGTCCGGACTTCTTGCTAACCATGCTGCCCCTTTAATCAGTAGAACTATACCCCCTAGGGTATAGCACACTTGAGCACCCCTGTGTCACTCAGCAACCGCTTCACCACAAGATGTCGCTTGGACCACATCGACATTGAGGCGCCATCGCCGCTTCAATGAATGAATCAGTTGAGATCGTATTGACGATTCTGACGACGACCAGGCTTCGAACAAGAGACAGAAGGTACCTAAGCGATCGGACATCAAACGTGCCGCTTGAACAAGGGCAACGTTGTAAATTTGTCAACGAGTGGGCGCTGAGGGACTCGAACCCCNNCCCTTGTCGGTTCTGTCGTGCGCCGTCGGATAAGTGTGAGGGATGTTTTGAGGGATGAATCAGTGACGACCACGTCGGACTTTGCTCCGCCGCTCCAACGCATCGCCGCGCGCACGCATAGGTGATCGTCAGAGCCTGACGAGATTTCCTTCGAAGCCTAATTTGCCCTTGGGGGGCCAACCTCGATCAGTTGTGACGAGGACGCCGGCTTCATTGTGGATGGCGGTAGCGATAACCAGTGCGTCAGGAAGCTTAAGCTTCTGGCCGTGACGAGCTCGGAGTCTCGCCGCCACCACGGCAGTTTCAATATCAAGTTCCGCCACCACGAGTGGGAGACGCTCGACGAACTCAAGAATTGCCGTGACCGACGAATCGCCAGCACGCGCCGGAGACACCAGCGCCACAGCTAGCGCTGAGGCCGGTATTGCAATTTGGTCTCCGCGCTGTCGGGCGTTGGCCAATTCGCTCTTCGCCCCAAGATGATGTGCGTCACTCGCGTCGAAGAAACCAATGAGGATACCTGCGTCGATGACGGTTATTCCCATTCGTTGCGAAGTTGCTCAAGGATTCCGTGTTCGAATACGCCCGTCATTGATCCTGAGAAACTCTCAAGCACATCCTCTTCGCGTTCGAGGACCACTCGTCCGGGCCCGTCGGCTCTGGCTATGACACGCTCGCCCGCCTCCAAACCTGCTATTCGCATCGCGTCAATCGGAATGGTCACCTGATGCTTCTCGCTTATCTTGGTACCGCGCCAACGTTTCTTTACTTTCTCCATATTTGTAAAGAATAGCAGTTCCAAACGCCCGGCGGGCAGCCAAGTTTCGCCACACCAAGAAGATTCTGTCTTGCCCCCACTTTTTGGTCCACTTTGCCCTGACCCCAAATAGTGGACCTCGATTGTGCGAGTGTGGCTGTGAACGCCGCGTGTCCTTCGAGACCGATTGTTGACCAGCCGACCTACGAGGGGCGAGTAAACGAGACGTGGACCGTGCCGCTCTCGGCGGTCTCGGTCCTTACCTCGAAGTCGACCTCGAACCCGCGAAGGTCGCTCCACAAGTTGATGCCGCGACCGAGCAGGATGGGTGCGATCGCGACATGCAATTGGTCAACGAGACCAGATTTGAGGAACTCTCGCACAGTGCCGACGCCGCCCCCGACTCGCACGTCCTTCCCGTCGGCGACAGCGGTAGCCCGCTCGAGGATCGCCTGCGGGGTCGTATTGACGAAATGGAACGTCGTGCCACCTGGCATTTCGATCGGGTCGCGCTTTCGGTGGGTGAGCACAAACACCGGCACGCGAAACGGCGGCTCGTCACCCCACCAGCCTTTCCAGTCGAGGTCGTCGGGGAATGTGTGGAAGCCGAACATTCCAGCGCCCATGATCTCGGCACCGACACCTTCGAAGTACGCCGCGGCGTAGCGGTCGTCAACGCCGGCAGTGCCCTCGCCCGAGGTGTCGTGGAAGACGCGCTGGCGGAACGTGCGCGTAGCGACATAGGCCGCGGTGAGCTTGTTCCAGTCTTCCCCCATTGGGTTGTCCGGTGTGCCGCGCTCGGTCGTGGCGCAACCATCCAGCGAGACGTTGAGGTCGACTCGTACCCTCATTGCGAATTCCTCCAAAAGGATTGTGAATTGCAAGCACTCTAATACGAGCCTTGCTTTACGCGGAAAAACCGAACTGGCGAGTACTCGGCTCGATCGTCGTCCGATGGTGGTCGCCCCGCCAGAATCCGATGAGCCATCATTGCGGCAATTTCAGTGGGCGCTGAGGTGGGCCTTAGCGGACAGCTTTCAAACCTTTCNNCCACGATCAAAACTAACAACTGAACCACCACCGGACTAGCCAAGTCACCCTCCTCTGTCAGCGGTCATTCCGCGTCCTTGGACTAATCAGGATTTAGATGCACATACGAACCTCCCCAGAAGGAGTTGACACCCCACTGGCATGACGAGAACGCCCCTCAACGAAGCCGCCAGAGTACTTGACGTAACTTTAACGTTGTGCAAGTATTACGAACATGATGAATACGACGGAGACAGCGGACTGGCGCGAAGGCCGCCGACG
>PMTL01000040.1 GCA_003168075.1 Acidimicrobiaceae bacterium | reverse complement strand
GATGGTGGAGACGATGGGGATCGAACCCACGACCTCAGGCTTGCAAAGCCCGCGCTCTACCAACTGAGCTACGTCCCCGACGACGCACCACTCTACTCGCCGCTAGATGGTTCCCTTGTCGTGGACGCCTCGACGGCGCATCGCGCGTACGCGCTGGCGGTCAACTCGCAGCAACTGACGCTCGACGTCGGCCCAATACAGCGGCGTTTCCTCAACGGCGACACCCGATTCGTCCGCCCGAGAGAAGATCGTAAAAGCCACCGCCCACATGGGGGCGTAGCTACCGAACTTGGCCACGAAACCGGCCAACTGCTGATCGAAGAGCGGCGTCATGTGCAGGAGTGACTCCTGATGATGCAGCTCCGGATATAGCGAGTGTCGGGCGAAAATCCACACCAAGGACAGACTTGTCACAACCAGTGACGCGACGAAGATGAAGCCGGCACGCCCCACTGGGGAGAGCCGCTTGGCACCGGGCATCACGCCCAAGGCAGGGATCCACAAGATGACACCGCACGCCAGCACCGCGATCAGTGTGAGGGCACGGAACCACGCCGAACGCGCTCCTTCGTCGACAACTGGCGTCGACAAGGTCAACGTCCCCACCACCGTCACCACCACCATCGACACCAGGGGATGGGCGAGCCGTCGCGTGATCACGTCCACAATTTCCGGACGCGTCAGAGCGACGAGTCTCGTGGTCGACACACTCGAGATGAAGAGCGGCGCCACCGCCAACATGATGACGAGACGCTGCACCGTAGCGACGCTGAGCGAGACCGACGCCGCGAGGTCGCCAATAGGCCACAGGACAACGAGAGCGAGGATCAGCCAGCCAGAGAGGGCTCGGACTCGCAAGTGACGCTCACGAACGGCCCCGACGTGCAGTGCCCCCAACACGAGCAAGGTCACCAGTATCACTGGATGCAAGTGAAATGGAGGCATCGACTACTCCTCGATGCTGATTCGCCCCTGAACGACGGCGTCATGCAAGGCCGCGAAGTCCCCGGCGTTTCGTTCGCGATACGCCTGGGCGAAGTCCGCGATCGCCTCGTCGAAGCGCGGACTTCCCCCAATGTAACCAGCGATCTGCGCCGACGTCCCCGATCGGGCGTGGGCCCGCGCCAGGGTCCACGCGCAAATGCGACCGTAGGCCTCGATCAGCATGTCGTCAAGGCGCTCGACGTCGATACTCGCGCGGTGGTCGTAGAGCTGTCGCACGTAGAAACTACGGATACGGCCGTCGATCTCGATATTGCCCCAGCCGAGGAACGCGTCGGGAGTCACCTGCATGACTCGCTGTCCATGCACGACTCGTGACGCCGCATCCTCGGTCGCCTCTCGTTCGCGCGCTCGGGCCACGACCGAGCGGTGCGCTTCCTTTATTTGCAAGAAGAACGTGTCGCGGTGGTCACGTCCACACAGCAACGCCGCGAAGCATTCAGTGCCCACTGAACCGACGCCCACGATATGGCGCGCCACGTCGACGGGAGTGAACTGGCTCAACAGGAGTTGTCGGTCCGACGCCAATGATGAGTCGTATTTGGCGACGACGTTCAAAACGTCGTCAGTACTCACGCCGGTCTCGTCGGTACCCTCTAGGTGCGTGAAGTGCGGCGGGTCCTCCACGATGAGCGGGTTCTCGGTGCCCGTGACGAACCGCTGGTACGCGCTGGCGTCGTCGGTGCCGCGCAAGTGGTGCAGGACGTCCTCGATGCGCCGGCGCGTCACGTCGGTGAATGCTCCACGAAGGTCCTGCATGAGCGAGGACGTCGTGAGCGAGGAGTACCACACGTCCAGACGAGTCTCCTCGGCGAAACGGCGGATGGCGACCCGGTACTCCCGGGCTACTGTTCGCGCCAGCTTCTCCTGGGCTCCGTGGCGTAGCCCCAACGAATCAGCGGCCACGACGAGCGAAGTGGTCAGGCGCTTGACGTCCCATTCGAAAGGGCCCTGGTCGGTTTCGTCGAAATCGTTCAAATCAAACACCAGCCGGCGCTCGGGCGAAGCGAAGACTCCGAAATTCGACAGGTGCGCGTCGCCGCAGATTTGCACCGTCAATGGAGCGGCGGGTCCGCGAGCGAGGTCTTCGGACATCAACAGCGCCGAACCGCGCAAGAAATTGAGAGGGTTCTCGAGCATGCGGCGCCAACGCAGAGGCGCCAGCGACGGGACACGGTCCTCCTCCTGGCTCTCGAGTCGTTCAACGATGTCGTAGCCGTCGGGACGATCAGCGAGGACGGCCAACGAGCCGCGCGAGGTCAAAAAGCGCCCGCCTCGTCCCTCGAGGCGTCGTTGGGCAACGGTCGTCTTATCGGCCTTCTTCACGCCAGTGACTCCTTCTGTGATGTACGTCGGGCCAAACGGGGGCCGACGCGTGTCAGAATCAACACGCTCAAGATGCAGTCCGTCACCATGATGACTCCTGGAAAGAGTGCCCCCGCCGTTGTGAAATGCTTCAGTGTCAAGAGCGTAATGCCCGTATTCACAGTGCCCATGACAAACATCCGTGGTGTCTCAGACTCTGGCCTACTCCAGGACTTTCGATAGGTCGGCAGCGCGGCGATAAAGTCGGCCGAAACGAAGGACACCAGCGCGACGGTGGGCTCATTGACAAGGGCCCAAAAGACTAGTCCCGCCAATGAAACCACCCCGCAGGCAATGTCCACCCGGTCGACACGCCACACCGCAAGAGGATTCTTGAATGACGCCAGGACGACCACCAGGGGGGCGAATCCCAGGGCGAGAGTCATAATCGAGGCGAGGCCCACGTGCTGTTGCACTTCGACGATGAATGCGAGAATGCCCTCCAGTGCCCACAGTCCCCACGTGACCCGATGCGGCGACGTGGTTCCGCGCAGGGTGTCGCGGACGTAGGACGTGGAACCGAACACCGAGAGGGCAGCGGCGAGAAAGACGAAACGGGGATCCAGCACTCATTCAGTTTGCCCGCTTCACCCTCGGCCCTGACGATTTCGGGACACTACGGAAAGAATGGAGTTCGATTCGTCTGGTGTAGATTGTTTACCCCTGGGGGCTATAGCTCAGTCGGTTAGAGCGCGTCACTGATAATGACGAGGTCGTAAGTTCGATTCTTACTAGCCCCACCACGTTCCCCACCAGCTCGACGGTGAGCGCGAGGCGGCGATTGCGCGCCTTCGCCTCGCGCAACCTTTCTGGGGACCAGTGCGCCTCGCGCACCAGTGGGCGCGTGAAGGTCTCGAGCCCCCGAGTCTCATGACGATCCACCGGATGCTCGCGCGAAAGGGTCTCATCGCCGCGACCCACCAGCGCAAGAAGCCGCCAACTTACAAACGCTGGGTGCGAGGACGACCGATCGAACTCTGTCAGATGGACGTCGTCGGAGGAGTTCTCACCGAGGCCGGCGTCGAGGCGAAGATCCTCACGGGCATCGACGACCACAGCCGTTTCATCGCGTGCGCGGGGGTGATGGCCCGCGCCACGCTACGACCGATGTGCGCCCACCTGGTGAACGCCCTCGAACGGCGAGGAGAATAGAAACGATAAATCGGTTCATCGCAAATGACGATTCGCGAAGTGTCAATAAGTGCATTAAGCGCTCCCACGGGACGTCTCCAAGGAGGTCGCTAACTGAAAACAGACACCTCGGAATTCGCAAATCCGAAACCACTTGCGACTCCTTGCAACCCAAGAATCGAAGGGGCGCAGTGGCAACCCAGGGTGTCAACCCAACGTCGAAATGTCGCCATCAAAGATTCCCTCCAGTAAGACCCGGCACAAAGGGATGTACTTGAAAGAACTTGCACACTTGCAATCTCGCCTTCAGGATGAAGACGGTTGTGCTCCGAGGGATGGAGACTCGCAACCTCGTCACGTAGGGACACGCACGATAGTTGTTATTGGTAACGAAGTCGATGAGAAATGATGCAACACCACCCTTCGCTTTCAGAACAACGGTGGGGACGGGTTTGGTCGAGTTCCACCCTCCAATGTAGGAGTTGCGAGTATGTGCCGCGGTGAGCACCGCGCCGTTCCACTGGTTGATTCCTTGCACCGACGGATAGCCCGAGAGGGTGCACCCGTTATCGCCCGGGTTGCGTAAACGAACAATCCACCCAGCGGAGACCGCAGCGCCGTTTGCCTCGACGCCTGAGAGATGCAACTGTGTTGCGACGCACCGGGGTGGCCCCAAGGCAACCTCACTTGCAAGGGTGTCGTTCAACGTTCTGGTTGCCGGATGGTTGAAGCTGCTCGAAAACATTGTGGCAAGTATCGCTGCGGCTATGCCCAGCGAGACGAAGGCGTAAACAGCACGACGACGACGCGTCTTCTGGTGGGCCTCGCGGATGAGTAGTTCTGCCGGGACAGGGATCTCAACCTGGTCTGGCTTCCTTGTTGGGGTGAGGGTCACCACTACTCCTTGCTCACTACATCCACCATGGTACTATTAGAAGTAGTTCTATACAAGTGCCAGTAGTCAACAAGAATCCGTTCTTGCCTCTCCACGAACAAGTTACGCCAACGATTTAGTCCTCAGCTTCATTGGCAGTTGAGCAACCTGTCAACCGATTTTTCGTACTTCACCGATGTAGGACCAAGTCAATCCATTGGTGGAATGCAGCACGCCCCCATACGGGCTGGCCTCGAAAACGGAGTTTCCCACGGTGTCGAATCCTTGGTTCGTCCATTCTGGAGCAAGCAGTCGGCCTTCGTAACGATACTGCCACGATTGGCCACCGTCGGCGCTGCTAACGATCACGCCCGTGATGTCAGAGAACCACACCACCGAACCCGACGCGTTCGATCCGACCACTTCAGGGACGTTGTCGCGAAGTCCATTGGTGTTGAGGCCTTCAATGTGGCCCTGGGCGAGCAAGTTCCACGAGTGTCCCGCGGTGATCGTGCGGTAGATGTAGTCGTTGCCCTGCTCCATCCCTCCGTCTTGGGCACAGAACAGGTACCACGTCGACGGTGTCACGACACGAGCGAGTATCTGACCTTTCCCCCAGCACGGTGTGGCGATCGTCCGCCATGTGTGACCTCCGTTGGACGTCTGCACGAGAACCTCCGGTGCGTCTTCCCCCTGGCTCGCCAGGCCGGTCATCGCTCCGTATTGGGCGAGCAACTGCGTGCTGATGACCGTAGGTGCCATCGCCCCATCGATCTTCTTGAGAGACCCCAAGACAGCCCCATCGGTGGGGATCATCGCAGCGTTCGTCGGGATTGTTGCGCCGGGTCGAAACACGCTCAAGGTGGTGGGGCACATCGACGATGTCCCGTTATCGGCGGGTACGCAGACCTGCGACGTCACCCACACCGTCGATCCCGACGACGTCAGCGTGAGGGGCTCGCCAGCAACACGCACGGCGCGCCACCGGTGACCCCCGTCGGTGGTCACGATCAGTGAATGGGCCTGCTGATAGCCCGCCACGTATCCCACCGATGGCGAGATGAATGTCACCAGCGGCCCCCACAGCGCAGTCGGCAAGGGCGCGACCACCTGCCAGGACGTGCCCGCATTGCGCGTGAAGGTGATGAAACTGTTGCGAGGTCGGCCGCTCCAGTTGTCCCACTGGGTGCTGGCGACGCCATAGCCACTCTGTGGTGTCAGCATCGAAAGACCTATCACTGTCGAAGACGATAGGGACTCGCCGATGGACACCGGAATTAGCGGAGGGAGTTTGGTCGCTTGAGCAAGTTTGACGACCGACGGAGTGCGCGGTGCGGACTGCGCGGCGACGGCAACGCCCGCGGCTACTACCACCATGACCACTGCCGCAATAGTGAGGCGCCGCAACCGCGTGCGGCGACGGGCCTCGGGAATCAGGATGGAGATTTCCTCAGGTCGGACCTGCTCCACCTTTTCGACCAGAAGTGACATCACCGCACTTCGCTACTGAACCGACAGGATCATGGACGCGAGTTCGTCCTGACGAAATCCCTGCTCGCGTGCCAGAGAAACGAGTTCGTTCACCTTAACCAGAAAAGCACTGCACGCGGGGGTGCCGACCACCCGGATGCCCCTCCCTCTTGTGAAATCAAGGACGCCCTCTTCACGCAGGATGTGCAGCACACGAATGACGGTGTTTTTGTTTACCCCCAGAATGGCAGCGAGGTCAACTGCGGGCGGTAGCCGCTCACCCTCAGCCGCTTCACCATCGGCAATCGCGCGTCGAATCTCCGCTGTCACTTGATGATGGAGTGCGACTGGTTCGCTCCTGTTGACCTGGGAGAATTTCATAGTACTATCGCAGATAGTATCATCATCGGACCATTTGGCAAGGAGTGCCGTGACTTTGAGCCCGCCACTTGAGCTCGATCAGATAGAGCATTACGACGTGGTCGAACGTCGTAGTGCAGAACTCCTCATCAGGGAAGCGAAGCAACGTCACAGGCGCCGGCGTTTCCTAATCGGAGCAGTCTTGCTGGCGGCGGTCCTCCCCGTCGTCGCATCAATTTTCCTCATGCGTCCTAACAATGACGCACCCACAAGTGCTACTTCGGTGAACAGCTTCATTGCGTCAATGAAGCGCGCTGACGAGACGGGTTTTGTCGCGACGTACCGTGTGAAGAACTTTTCCATTTTCCAAGATGGAACTCTCGTCTTCGCTCAGATTCCGAGCCCACCGGGCACCAAGGCGCTCGAGAACAAAGACGGCTATTCGGGATCGGGAAAGTACTCCTACATCTTCTACGGCAGTTCTGGCCACTTGATTCGACAGTGGATCATTATCAATACGAATGTACAGGGGTGCGTTAAGTGGCCAACCAGTCCTGACAAGAACTTGGTGTGCGGACGACCAGGTCCATACTTTCCCTCGAACGGTTATGCCGAGGAAGGCATGGGTCTGATTCCGCCGTACGTCGTGAACGCAGTCGAGAGCAATGTGGGAAACGGAACCGTCGAGCATTTATCGACGGGGTCCTCCAAGAAATTTGGAACGTTGCGCTGCTTGACCCAGGACAACTCTTCACCCCCGACGACGTGCATTGACCGCTCAGGATATGTCGTGTCTTGGTTGGATAAGGCAAACCCAACGTTCTCACCGGGCGTCACCTTGACGAAGTTGAGCTACCACCCGACCGCGAGCAACTTTGCGCCTCTAGTGAAGCCGACCGTAGCGTTCGTTCTGCCGCCGGTCTAACTTCAGGCCCGCGTGACTGGGGACGACCACGCGGTCAAATAGTGACCCTTCCACGGCGACCCTTGGTGCGCACGAACCGGTCCAACAATGAAGACGGCAATCCACACCGGACGCTCAACACTCACCACGTAGGGACCAGTCAAATTCGACTTCGCGAAGATTCCTCAAGAGAATTGCGACGGGCGGCACCCTCGGCGAGGGCGTCTCTCGTGGCGCAGAATGGAACTGCCTCACATCAGAGGGATAACGCGAATGATTCGATGCTTCATTTACGATCTCCGCTTCACCTCTACTTTGGAGTCAAGAGCACTTCGAGCGATGAATCCCAGTTCCACCTGACTAGGTAGTCAGAGCCGCGACGATTGTCGTGTCATTGGAAACTACTCGCGGGGTATCGCCCGCAGCTACTGAGGTATTGCGACGCCTCCGCTACTTGAACCGTCGTCTAGGTAGGTGCCCAAACCCTTGGTGACTAAGTCATCTTCAAAGAAAAGGACCTCGCAAACTAGTCGATCCCCTTGGTTTCGATAATTGATCACCATCGCCTCGACGCCGACGTAGACCGCATCAATGGTAAACCGTAAGTCCGGAATTCTTCGAAGACCCTCACGCCAATACTCTTGCAGTGCCGTCTTTCCGTAAATAAGGCCTTCGCTTCCAGGGACCAATTTCGCCGCCAACGGTGAGGAGAAGGTCACGTCATCACTGAAATGCGACATAATCAGCTCGAGGTCGTGTGCATTCCATGCTTCGACCCAATGATGAGCAAACGCCTGGGCATCGACGAGATTCATTTCGAAACGATATCAACCTCTTTGCACTCTCGACCCGTTCTTCGTTGAACGCGCAACCTCCAAGGTTCCGACATACCCCAGATAGAGCGCCGGACTACTTTCGAGCAGAAGTTGCCACGTTGGTCGGCTCGAGTTAGCGCATTTATCAAGGAAACCGGCGAAGTGGAGACTTGTCACCGACGAGCCACAGGTGGCCGAATGGATCGAAGAAGCCACCTTGCCTGTGCGTACCCCACGGTGTCTGGTGATCGCGCACCGCGTCGCGACTCCCATCCGCGCCGGCGGCCACGGCACGAGCAACGAAATCGTCCGGGTCGTTCACAAAAACCTCAACGCGAACGGTCGTGGTGCAGATATCTAACGGAGTGTTCCAACCGTTATTCGCCGGTTCCGCCACAAAGAGTGGGGCGCCATCGATCTCGAGACCGATCACCGTACCCAGGTTCCATAGCTCACTCGCGCCCAATGCGTGCACGTACCACGCAGCGGCGACAGGAGCGTCTGGCACAGCGAGCATGAGTGAGATCTCTACGTCACCGGACATGGAGGACCTCCTCTTTATCCCTGTGCGACCTTCACTCGTAATCTAGATGAACGAGGCGTCGTGCACCACTGCACGCGACGGCCCGCCACCACATGTGTGCGCTGAGAAGATCCGATTTGATTCTCATGGCGCGGCCACGTGGAAATTGGATGTCGGGAAGCGGAGTGCGCTGAGACCTCACCTCTCGTAGATTCTTTTTGATGGACACTCTCAATGACACCAGGTGGCGCGCGGTGGAGAATCGTGACACGAGCGTCGCGGACGTCTTTGTGTACGGAGTCTCCTCCACCGGCGTCTACTGCCGGCCAGGCTGCGGATCACGAAAGCCGCTACGGCGCAACGTAGAATTCTTCGCCACCCCCGGCGACGCCGTTGACGCTGGTTATCGAGCGTGTCGACGGTGTCGACCCGACTTGGAGCACCGAGTGGACCCCTCTCTCGGTGCCGTCGTCTCGCTGTGTCGCCGCCTTGAGCAGAGCGACGTCGACGTCGGAGCGTTTGCGGCGGACGTTGGCTACAGCGAGGGCCACCTCCGACGACGATTCTCCGAAGTCGTAGGGGTGCCGGTCACGAGTTACGCCCGAGCCCAGCACGCCCTCAGACTGCGCCGCACGCTGAAGGAGAATGTCCCGGTGACTCGAGCCGCCTACGAGGCCGGGTACGGTTCGAGTCGAGCGTTGTACGAACACGGTGCTGCACGGCTGGGCATGACCCCCGCAGCGTACCGAGCTGGCGGGACCGGCGAGCGCATTGTCTACACCTCACTCTCGACGCCGATCGGCGTCGTCCTCGCGGCGAGCACGAACCGGGGTGTATGTGCCGTACGAATCGGATCAGACGAGGTGACACTCGAGAAGGAGCTCGTGCAGAAGTTCCCGAACGCAGTACTGCAGCGAGACGACGAAGGACTCGCTGATCTGGCGGGCGTACTCGCGGCGGTCGTACGCGGTCAGGGCGACGCGACGCTGCTACCGCTGGACATCGAAGGCACCGCGTTCCAGATGCGGGTATGGGAAGCCCTACGTCAAGTGCCCTCGGGTTCCACACTCACGTACTCACAACTCGCCGAGCGGATCGGCGCGTCACGAGCGGTACGCGCGGTGGGTTCGGCCTGCGCGGCAAATCCCGTCGCGCTCGTCGTGCCATGCCATCGAATTGTACGTCGCGACGGAACACTCGGCGGCTACCGGTGGGGGATCGATGTAAAAGAATTCTTGCTCGAGGTCGAGAGCGTCCATCGACACCCGTGAAGGAGACGTCGGCGACAACGAAGGCCGCCTCCGGAGGGCGGCTCACCGTCGCTTGGCAGGCATGGTTCGTTCTCCTTGGCGCCATCTGGGGTTGTTCTTTTTGGTGGATCAAGCTCGGACTCGAAGTGATGTCACCGGTGGACGTTGCCTTCGCGCGTCTCGCCGGTGGCGCGGCCACGCTGGCGGTGATCAGCGTGTTCACTCGCACACCGTTACCCCGAGCGCTGAAGACCTGGGGACACCTGTTCGTGCTCGCGGCGTTATTAAACAGTGTTCCCTTCACGCTGTTTTCCTACGGTGAGACTCACATCTCGGCGGTGCTGGCGGGCCTGATCAACGCCGTCACCCCGATCGCCACGGTCATCGTCGTCGTATTCGTCCTGCGCCAGGAACAGCCCAGCGCCAAGATCATCGGTGGACTGGTCATTGGACTGGTAGGCGTCATCGTGGTCATTGGCGTGTGGAACGGCTTCGGTGCAAATCAACTACTTAGCATCGGTGCCTGCCTCCTCGCCGTCTTCTGTTACGGCTTCGGATTCTCCTACGCGAGAGGTCATTTGAGCACTCTCGACCACAAGCCCGTCGCACTAGCCACCGGTCAAGTCATGTGCGGAACCATCCAGACGCTGCCCTTCTCTCTGGCATTCGGCCACCTTCATGACCATCGCCCGGTCTCATCGTTAGTGGCCCTCGGTGCCCTCGGCGTCCTAGGTACCGGCGTGGCCTACATCTTGAACTTCCAGGTCGTTCGCCACGCCCCAGCAACGATCGCGAGCAGTGTCACCTACCTCACCCCCGTCTTCGCCGTCGTCGTGGGTGCCGCGTTCCTGGGCGAATCAGTGAGCTGGAACGAACCGGTCGGCGCGTTGTTGATCCTGATTGGTGCCGCACTCGCCCAAGACCGCCTCCACCGTCGATCGCTTGGCTCTCGTCGCGATGCGCACCCGAGCGAACATCACTAAAGCCCACGTCAATCGATGTGCGAACTCTGCGGTGAGACTGAGAGCTATTTGACGAAATGAGGAGATGGAGGTAACGACGCACCCACCCTCACCACGATGGACCTTGAGGGGTGATTTCCGTGGGGCCCCAACAACCTAGGTCTTCATGATGAGGTCGTGTATCGATTGATGTTTCTTGTTCCACAGCGGCCACAGGATGTCGAGGAGCGCGTAGAGCACACCGATGCCCCGCGAGAAAATGTCCAGCCCTGTCACCAGCGGGTTGTGAACGAGGTAACGGACAATGGCGCGGCCCTTAGAGATGCCGCTGTAATTCGTGTCCACAATGCGGATCTTGGCCACACGCATGCCCACCGTCGCCCCGCGAGGACCCGAGACCGCGAACATTACGTCGAAGGCCCACACAATTTGAACGACCACGACAAGAGCAAGAATGGCGGGGCGCTTCGTGTACACCAAAGTGGTCGCTTGGTCACCCCCGAAACCGATGCTCACGAAATGGGGAGACAAACCAATGATTAAGAGCGGTATCGTCACTACGCCCACAATGAGCGTGTCGACGATTGTCGACAACGCACGCGATCCCCATGACGCGAAAGCCGGTCGTTCGACGTCAAAAGTATTCGTCGATTCCGAGGCCAGCGCCACTCCGCAATTCGTACAAAACTTGACGTCATCTGTCATTTGAGCGCCGCAAGCCCGACAGTAGACAGTGACTCCTCGGTTCTGGTGCAGCGCTCTTAGTGTCTACGATAGAGCGTGGCACTTCGAGAGATGAGTCTCCCAACGACGGATCAGAGGGGACTCGTCGAGCTGATCCCACCATCTAGTGCACAACGAACACAACCATTGCCGGTAATTGTTGTCTCAAGCGAAGCACATGGTTCATGGCCACTCTGCGGATGCACCGCAGAGTGGCCGATCAATACCCTCTACTTGCCAATCTTGTAAGTGTAAGGAATAGCGGCGACAGTATTGGCATTCGGCGCCAGCCCCCCGAAGAGGGAGTACAGACTGTCGTCATCCAGGTACAGGACCCCCGAGACTTTGCTGCCCACAATGCCGATCGGGGCGATGGTCACCGGGATCGTGGCGCTGTGCCCGGGCTGGACCACCACCGGGCTCACCGTCAAGGGCCCACCAATAGCGGCTTGCCAGAGGTCGCCCGTAGCGGAAGTGACGGCCGGGTCGAAGGCCTGGGTGGTAGCGGTGAGACTAGTGTTCACGGCCTCAGGAGTAGCCCCCGTGGTCGCGAACGGACCGACCACGTCGGGTGCGAGGTCCCACTCCCCTGCCGTGACGGGACTACCCGTCACTTGGCCGACGACACTCAGGCCTTGGCCCGAAGCAATGTCGGGGTCGCCCGTGGGGGCACCGAGGTCGAACTGAATTGGTTCGATTCCGGTGGTGGCCGCAGTACCCACGAGGGACGTCGTCTCACTGGGTACCAAGTAAAACGGGATACTCCCGAAGACACTCAGCGGTACCGTCGCCAGCGCCGAAGATATCGACGGCAAGTTGTACTGAGTGAGCGCGTTGGTACGGCCATCGATGAAGTAGGCCTCGGGCGCGGTGCCAGTGTTCACCACCCGGACCCGCACCACCGCGGGATGATCGACGCTGACCTTGCCTCCGTCGGGCACGTCACGGGCACTCACGTTCGCCGGTCGTTGGTCCAGCGACACCGTGAAGGGTTCACTCAGAGCCGTCCCCGCGACGGTCGGTGCGAACGTGACGATGATGGTCCACAAGCCAGCGGCCGGATCGACCACGTGCACGTTGGCGCCGAGGGTGTTGGTGGCACTGAGGGCGCCCGAACTGTCCTCGGTAATGAGGGCGTTGCTCTGGAATGCTTGGGCCTGACCGCTCGGGTCTATCAGCCAGACATACAACTGGTTATTCGGATTGTCGGCCAGCGTCACCGAGCCGTTGAGCTCGAGTTTTCCGGCCGGCAGGTTGACCTGGTAGTACTCCGTGACTCCGGTGAATGACGCTCGGCCGTTACCTCCGGTCAAGACACCCGAGAAAGTGGTCGGGCCGGTAGGCACCAGTGAGCGCAGAGTGACGGGGATAGCCAACGCCGGCTGGGTGCTTGATGACACCACCAAGGAACCGGCGGTGTCTCCGGGCTCCGTGGGCGTCTTCACTGACAGCGTGACCGCGCGAGTTGCTCCGGGCGCAATCGTCAACGTGGACGGGCTGACCTGACCGAAGTTGACGTAGTTGGCGACGCTGGCCCCGAACAGGACTGGTCCGGTCGTACCGCCTCCGGCGGTGTTTCGGCTCCAGATGTAGG
Organism: Acidimicrobiaceae bacterium; assembly: GCA_003168075.1. Lineage (GTDB taxonomy): Bacteria > Actinomycetota > Acidimicrobiia > Acidimicrobiales > RAAP-2 > RAAP-2. Next base: position 15,198 of record PMTL01000040.1, on the reverse strand, counting down.
CCGTCCACACGCCGGGTGTCGGATCAGCCACTTGGGCGTCTCCGTAATTACCGACGCCCTGGGGCAAGGAGTAGTCGGCCAGTCGGCCATTGGGATCGACCAGGCTCATGCGCACGCGAGCCGACAGGGCACTCGACGCTCCCTGGAAGGTGATCGCGCCGTTGAGGCGGTCCACTCCCGAGGGAACCGAGAAATGCACCCACTCGTAATTATCGATGTAGCCCTGATAGTCGACACTCTGGGGGCTGGCGGTGTCGCTCAAGGTCACCGTGGAGGTCTCGATCGGCGAGTACGCGCCGAGTGTCCGGCTGGACAGGTTGACGGTCTCACTCGTGGAGCCCAGGTTGGTCAGTTGCTCGGTGAAGTGCTCGTGCGTGCCGGCGGCGGCTACCGAGTTGAACTGCGACGTGCCCTCGAGAAGCGTGTCCGGGGTCGCTGCCGCAACCGGAGCCTGGTAGGACTCGGCGGCCAGGACGGCCCGGTAGGCGTCGAGTAGGCCCGAGCCTTGCAGGTCACCGGGGGCGTTGATGTCGTCAGCGGTGCTCGTGAGAATCTGCTTCACCAGCGCCGGAGTGGGATCAGCACCGCTGTGGGTCTTGGCGTAGGCCTGGATCACCAGGGCCGCCGTGCCCGCGGTGAGCGGTGCCGACTCGCTCGTCCCGCCGCTCTCCTGGATCGGCGAGGCGGCACCGGCCAAGTTGGTGCATTCGCTATAGGCCAAGATATCCGTGGAACACAGCGCCCAGTTGAGTTCACCGGGTGCCACCAGAGAGATCGTCGCCCCGTTCTGCTGGAAACCGCTGGAGCTCAGGGCGCTGATGTTGTTGTTGAGAAAACCGGTGACACCCGGGAACTGAAACCCGCCGTAGCCGATCTCCGAGGGAGTCTCGTAGGTGGTCGAGGCACCCGCCGAAATGACGTTCGGGTCCGTGGAGGGAGTACCGATGGTGTTGGTGACGCCCGCGTCACCGCTCGACACGGTCACGGTGACACCCGCGGCCACGGCTTCATCGTTGGCCTGTTTGATGAGGTCCAAGCTGGCCTGGTCGTCGGGGTAGAAGTTGTTGCCGAGCGACTCATTGAGGACGTTGACGTGGTCGGTCACCGCGTAGTCGATCGCTTGGAGAAACGATGAGTTGAACCCGGCGTCCTCGGCCCCGAAGATGTCCAGGCCGACCACGTTGGCGCCCGGCGCGACTCCCTCGATCTTGATGTAGCACTGCTGGTTCAGTGGCAGGGCGCTGTAATTGCTGATGTCGTAGGTCTGGTTCCCCTGGGCCGCGATGGAGCTCGCGTCAAGGAAGGCCTCGCCTCCTCCGGTGGGCACAGCGGTGCCCTCTCCACTGAAGTCCTTGTAGTCCACGAACACCGGACTGCCCGCGGGCGAACTGGCAGTTGCGTAGAGGGGATTCCTCAAGAAGTCGGCATTGGCGGTGTCGAGCCCGTCAGCAATAAACGCCACGGTCACGCCCGCGCCGGTCATCCCGAGCGAACGAGCCGTCTTGGCGTTCGGATCGCTCGAATCGGCGTGGATGGCCGTCAGGGCCTGCGGTTCCAGAATTGGGGCACTCGGATTGTTCGAGCACGTTCCGGGCACGGGAGTCTGGCCCGCTGCGGTGTTGGTACCGGTGGTCGTCGGCGCCTGGGGGATCGGGGCAAGCTGAATGATCTGGTCGGGAACGACCTCCGCGACTGCGGGGTTTGACTCGAGTCGCGTCCTCTCGCCGGCCGACACGGTGGCGGCGATGGCGTTGATGGTGGTGTACGAGTGCACCGCGCGGGCCTTGGTCAGACTCAACTCGCCGAGGACTGGACTCTGCAGGCTCGACTCATCGCGTCTGCGAGCCGCGACGTACCGGCTGGAAGCCGGCACGCCTGGCAACTGGTTCTTCAGTACAACGATCACTTTTTGGTTGACGTGCAGCGACAAAGCTCTGGCCTGCGCCGAGCTGAGGGGGACCTGAACCGGTCGCGTGGAATGAACTGAACCAACGGACTGCGCCGCTTGCGCCGGCACGACCCACAGTCCCGCGGCCAATAGTGGCACCGCGGCTGTTACTGCCCATATCTTGCTCTTTCGCACCTGATTCTCCGTTCATCGTCGAAACATCCACTAAGGCACTATCCACGTCACCGTCACCGACGGAGTTGTCAGTTCGCATTCTCCCTCGTCAAGGGCTCAGTGTCACAATCAGATGGATTCGCTCTTTCGGGAGAGACTAACGCCACCCCGTACTCGGCACAAGGGGCAATGACGTCGGTCCGACGATCACGTCACTGGTGCGCGCGATCGTTCAGGGGCGAACCGAGCCAGTGAGAACCCCGGACTTTCGTCGTACGCCCCCGCGAGGTGTCAGTGCCCGGACCAGCGAAAATACCTCTCGCAATAGTGGCCCGACCGTTGACCTCGACCGTCGGAATTGACACACTTTAATCACACCAGCGGAGGTAACTCTGGTCGCCAACATCCATTTTCCAGAGGCGATCGCGCTCGTTGAGGTACCGTCGTCGTCAACGCGGTACCACCATCGACGTCGCACACGGATCCAACGGCTCAATGTCTCGGCCACTCTCGTCTCGTTTCGTTGAGCACCGCGCCGGGTTACGGTACCCCAATGACCAACGTCGACCTCAGCGTGCTCTCTACTTCGCGACAGGGATCATTGCCGCTACGCGGCTACTTGGCGCGACCCGAAGGTGAGGGGCCGTGGCCGGGGGTCGTATTGATCCACGAGATCTTCGGCATCGACGACGTCATGCGCCGCCACGCCAGACGAATGGCGCGATCCGGCTACCTCACCCTCGCCGTCGACCTCTACTCCGCCGGGGGTGCCAAGCGGTGTGTCGTCTCGACGATGCGAGCTCTCTTTCGCGGCACGGGCCGCGCCTACACCGACATCGAAACTGCACGTCAGTGGCTGCTCGACTCCGACCACTGCACCTCGAAAGTTGGCGTCATCGGTTTTTGCATGGGCGGGGGCTTCGCCCTGGTTTGTGCCGGCGCGAGCTTCGACGCGGCCGCAGTCAACTACGGGCAGCTTCCGAAGAACTACGAAGAGGTTCTCGCTCGCGCCTGTCCCATCGTCGGCTCCTACGGAGCGAAGGACGGATCCTTAAAGAACACGGCGAAGAAACTCGACGACGCGCTCACTTTGACCGGCGTGACTCACGACGTGAAACAGTACGACGACGCAGGCCATTCCTTCATGAACGACGCACCCGTCGGCCCGCGACCGCTACGCCCACTCCTCAAGATCTCCGGAATGGGTCCGAGCCCCGAAGCGGCCGGCGACGCGTGGCGGCGCATCGACGAATTCTTCGCGACCCACCTGAGTGCTGACGCCTAAGGCATGTCCTCGCCCGGGTCACCGCGATCACGTTGGAAGTTGTCAAAAACGTCTAAGAGCGCGTCGAGCGCGTCGTCACTGAGGTCCTCGGGCCCGACCTGGCCGGCCAGGGCAATGGTGGCACGCATCTGCTCCAAGTAGGCACCGCAGGCGTCACAACCGGCCAAGTGGTGCTCGAGGCGGCGTCGGTCTCGGCGCGACAACTTGCCCTCCAGGTAGTCCCCAATGAGACGGACCGCGTGGCGGCAATTGATGTCCTTCACCAGCATCATTGGCGACCTCCTTCCGCAACTCGCTCCACTACTTCTCGAATATGAGCTCTCGCCCGGTGCAGCACCACCCGAGTATTGGCTTCGGACAACTCCAACAATGAGGCAACCTCACTAGTGGATAGTCCCTCAACGTCTCGCAACGTTACGACCGAGCGCTGGATTTCGGGCAAATCGGCAATCGCGGCGTGAATAGCGGCCGCCACGGCATAATTCGACTCCGTGTCGGCCAGTAGATCGGCAAACACCACCGGAGGCTCCTTCCACATCCCTTGGGTGTTGAAACGGTCTCCCGCCACCGGATCAGTGGTATCCACGGGCACTTGGCGCTTCTCACGCGTCCCGGTGGAGCGAGCCCGATTCGCCACTATCCGAAAGAGCCACGTCTTGAAGCTGGCCCGTCCCTCGAAACGCTCGGCTCCCTTCAAGACGGCAATCCAGGTGTCCTGGGCCACGTCCTCCGCCGAGGCGGTGGAATTGACGTAATAACGAGCAATTTGCAACAGCACCGGCTGATAGCGCTGCACCAAAGCGCGAAATGAATCGCGGTCGCCCTGCAAGAAGCGTTGGAGGAGTTCTTCGTCATCCACTTCTGAGACCGTAGCCGACTGGCAAATATTTCCTGTAACGCGGACATCGGTGGCGGGACTACGTAGGGAGCAGCGCCTCGCGGCGTCGAACCTACAGGAGTGATGTACCTTGGGATTTTCCAGAAAGATTGTGGCGTCACTGATCGTCTCTCCACTGCTCGCGATGGGCTCACTCGCGCTCGTCACCGTCGCACCCAGCGTCGCTGGCGCTTCGACATCGCACTCGATGATGGCCGCGCACACGTGGAAGGGCAAGATCACCAAACTGGACGCGAAGATGGGGACCATTGAGTCATTTGGCTTCGTGGTCGATATGAAGACCTACACCGTGCACTACACCTCGATGACCAAGTTCGAGATGGGCAACGCCACCATGCTCAAATAGGGCACCGCCGTCACGGTGACTGGCACCCTCAAGGGCAAGATCATCACCGCGACAAAGTTCAACGTCTGACCGCACTGCTGGCGCGCCGCCGTCGCGTGGCGCGCCAGCACCCGCGCCCCGCGAACGACGAGTAGTGACGTGACGCGCACCTGATCGAACGTCCGCTACCAGCTTTCTCACGCGATAATCACTGAAGCGTCTCCCTGGCGTGGACCCCATCAGCCGAGCGCAGGGTTGGGTTAGCGTGGTCGAAGATACCAAAGGAAGTGACATGTCCGTCGACCGTTCAGCACTATCGCACTTCGAGCGTGAGAGGGCGTCAGTCTTTCACTCCTGGTCGGCTCAGAACTCCATCCGGCCGCTCATGGTGAAAGACGCCAAGGGCGTGTACGTCACCGCCGAGGACGGGACCACGTACTTGGATTTCTCGTCACAAATGGTGAATATCAACATCGGCCATCAGCACCCCGCGGTCGTAGCGGCAATCCAAGAGCAGGCCGCGTTGCTCTGCACTATCGCTCCCCCGCACGGCAACATTGCGAGAATCCGCGCGGCGGAATTGGTGCTCGACCACTCATTCGAGGGCGCCCAGAAGGTGTTCTTCACCAATGGCGGCACCGAGGCGGTCGAGCACGCGGTGCGCATGGCGCGACTGCACACGGGGCGACGCAAGGTTCTCGCGCGCTACCGCAGCTACCACGGGGCCACGTCGACGTCGATCAACCTGACCGGTGACCCACGCCGATGGGCCAACGACTACGGCACCGCTGGAGTCGTGCACTTCTTTGGACCGTTCTTGTATCGCTCGCAGTTCTACGCCAGCACCGAAGCCGAAGAGTGCGCCCGCGCGCTCGAGCACCTCGAGTCCACGATTCAGTTCGAAGGACCCTCGACGATCGCGGCGATCATTCTCGAGTCGGTGCCGGGCACGGCGGGCATCATGGTCCCGCCCCCCGGGTATCTCCAGGGCGTGCGCGATCTGTGCGACCGCTACGGCATCGTCTACATCGCCGACGAGGTCATGTGTGGATTCGGCCGCACTGGTTCGTGGTTCGCCTACCAGCAGCACGGCGTGACGCCCGACCTCGTCACCTTCGCCAAGGGCGTCAACTCGGGGTACATTCCTTTGGGCGGCGTCGTGATCAACGAAGCCATCTGCGCCACGTTTGGCGACCGGGTCTACCCCGGCGGGCTCACGTATTCGGGTCACCCGCTGGCCTGCGCTTCGGCGGTCGCTTCCATGGAGGCGATGGAGTCCGAAGGCATCATCGAGAATGCTCGACGCATTGGCGACGAGGAGTTGCGCCCCGGAATCGAGGCCCTCGCGGCCAAGCACCACGTGATCGGCGACGTACGTGGAGTGGGCGTTTTCTTCGCCCTCGAATTGGTGACGAACCGCGAAACGCGCGCGCCCCTGGCACCCTACGGCTCGAGTTCGCCCGAAATGAACGAGCTCGTGGCGGCCTGTCGTGCCGAAGCGCTCCTCGTCTTCAATAACTTCAACCGCATCCACGTCGTTCCGCCGTGCACCATCACGCCCGAAGAGGCGCGCGACGGACTGAGTCGACTGGACCGCGCCCTTGAATCCGTCGCCTCGTACTACGACAGCTGAGCCGAGCTCGACCAAAATCGCGTCAAAGTAGACTGGTGCTCCATGCCGGACTTCTTCACGACGCATCGCTTCGGTGCGTCCAAGGTCCCGGCCATTGGCATCGGTTTTTGGACGATCAAACTCCTCACGACGGCGATGGGTGAGGCCACATCGGACTTCTTCGTGCACCGCTTCTCACCTCCAGTAGTAGTGGTCGTGGCAGGTCTGGTCTTTCTCGTCGTCCTCGCCTGGCAACTCACGCGACCTACGTATCAGACACTCGCGTATTGGTCGTGCGTCGTGATGGTGAGCGTCTTTGGCACGATGTGCGCTGACGTCGCCCACGTCGGCCTGGGTGTCGCCTACGCCGTCTCGACGACTGTGTTCGCACTGGTCCTTGCCGCCATCTTCATCACGTGGTTCCGTGTCGAAGGAACACTGTCGATTCACTCGATTACAACGGCGCGCCGCGAGCTGTTCTACTGGGCGACGGTGACCACCACCTTTGCCCTGGGTACCGCGACGGGTGACATGACGGCGACGACGCTACGTCTGGGCTTTTTCTCCTCGGGTCTCATGTTCACCGGTCTCATCGTGCTGCCGGGACTGGCGTATCGCTTCGCGGGCTTCAACGCGGTCGCCGCGTTCTGGGCCAGCTACGTACTCACTCGCCCCCTCGGCGCCTCCTACGCCGACTGGCTCGGCGTGTCGCACGCCCGCGGCGGGCTCAACTGGGGACCCGGGAACGTCGCAATGATGTTCAGTGTGGCCATCGCGATGGGTGTTGTTGCCCTCGGCCGAGCCGAAAGGTCGCGAGTAAAATCGTCGCCGATAGGCTGAAAGCATGCCCGCCATTTCCGTTGAGAATCCCCTAGAACTACCCAAAGTCGTCGTTGCGTCCACCTCGGATCGACCGCGTCACGTCAAGACGATCACCACCGCGCCGCGCGGACTCGAGGGAGAAGGCTTCCCGGTGCGCCGGGCCTTCGCCGGAATCGACACCGTGGACTTAGACCCCTTCATCCACATGGACCAGATGGGCGAGGTGGACTACGGCCCGGGCGAACCCAAGGGCACACCCTGGCATCCGCACCGCGGCTTCGAGACTGTCACCTACATGATGGAGGGCACCTTCTTGCACCAGGACTCCATCGGCGGCGGCGGTGTCATTCAAGACGGCGCCACGCAATGGATGACCGCGGGAGCGGGAATATTGCATATCGAACGACCGCCGGACGCGCTCATTGACTCGGGTGGCCTCTTTCACGGCGTTCAACTCTGGGTGAACCTGCCCGCCAAGCTCAAGATGACGAACCCGCGCTATCAGGACATCGGTTCACGTGAGGTGGCGCTCGTGACCAACGAGAACGGTGACGCCATCATCCGCGTCATCGCCGGTTCACTCGGCGAACACGTCGGGCCCGGCTCCACCCACACGGCGATTACCCTCGTGCACGCGTCGCTACTACCGGGCGGACAATTAGTGCTGCCGTGGAACCCGGACTTCAACGCGCTGACCTACGTGCTCGCGGGCAACGGCGCCGTCGGCACTGAACGTCTGGCGATCGAAACGGGTCAGATGGCCGTGCACGTCGATGGCGACGTGTTAGTGCTCTCGGCGGACGAGAAGCAGGACTCGCGTACTCAGGCCTTCGAGGTCCTCATTCTCGGGGGCGAGGCCATCCGCGAACCAGTTGCTGTGTACGGTCCGTTCGTCATGAACACCAAGGCGGAGTTGCAGCAGGCCTTCGAGGATTACGAGGCCGGTCGACTCGGGCAGATCCCCGCCGACCACATCTAGTTGTCCCTAGTGATACCGAGTGGCGAGATAGAACGCCCCGAATAGCGACACGAGCCCCAGCGCCAGGTACCACGACGAAGTGGAACCGGGCAGCACCTGCAGGTAGTTGAGCGTGATGACCAGAACGCCAAAGAGCATGAGGTCGAGCAGCATCCAGCCGAACCAGTGCGGACTGTGGTCGTGCGAGCGCTCGCGCTTGGCGGTAACCCGTCCCCGAGAGTGCGGATCGACGTAGCGGCCCACCGTCTTGGCGGCCTTTTTGGATCCGGATTTAGCCATGGAAGCGATGTTAGTCAACTCGCCTGAGTTAACCGTGTCCGCGATTTCCCGTCGCTCCGGTGGCTCCGGTGCTACCAGTCGTACCAGTAGCTCCAGTAGTACCCGGCGACCCGGTAGCACCGACGCTCTGGCAATACTCCACTGTGATCGTCGAACCGTAAGGCGCTGATACGCCCGCCCCGACGCTCTGGAAAACAACCGCGTTCAACTGCGCGGTAGTGCACATCGCTGCGGGCGCCGCGTTCTCAACCACCACGAAGCCTTGGTTTTGCAACAGCTTCTGCGCAGTGGTGGCGAGACGGTTGATCACTTTCGGCACGTACGTCGGGCAGCCGCCGGTTGAAATGATGAGCTTTATCGACTCGCCAACAGTGACTTTGGACTGAGCGGCAGGATTCGTGCCATACACCAGACCGCTCGCAATGGTGTTCGAGCAATGGGATAACTGGACAGTGTTGTAGTGCAGTGACAATCCGCCGATTTTAGAGCCAGCTTCTGCGGTGGTGTCACCGGCCATGAGGGGCAGGTCGAAAGCACCATTCGGCGGCAGAACGTAGAGGATCACCTGAGATTTGGGCGGCACAGGCTTGTTCTGCAGCGGACTCTGGCATAAAACGACTCCTGGAGCCGCCGGCGTGGTGCATGACGAGGTCACGTTCTGAACGGAAGACGTCAAGTTCCTCGCGCCAAGCGCGGCCACGGCATTCGCCACTGAATCTCCTATGACGTACGGCACGTCTACGGGAGCGACATAAATACCCTTGGAGATGACAAGCTTAATTTTGGTGAGAGCGGTGAGCTTGGTACCCGCGACAGGAGTAGTACTCACTACGTCGCTAAGGGCCACCGAGGAATAAGCCTTCGTGGACGTGATGTTGGCGGTCTTGATTCCATCTTGGGTGAGCACGGCAATCGCTGCGGTCAGGTTCTTGCCCGCAAGCGATGGCATATTGGGCAAAGATTTCTTCATCCCGACCGTGAAGTAGCCGATAAGCGCAGCGGCGACTATCACGATGACCACTACCGTCCAAATCAGACCCGCACCCGGTCGACGCCGGCGACGCTTCACCTTCACATCCGTGCGCGGTCCCTTCAACACCGGAACGACCTGCGTGCGTTCGCCCGGTGTCACTGTTTGGACCATTTGTGTCGAGTCCAACCCGAAGAATGCACCGGCGGCGCCCGCCGCGTGAACCGGCTGGCCGTCAACAAATCGCAGTAAATCAGCGCGCAACTCGTCCGCCGTCGGATAGCGCAGTTCGGGAGATTTTGACAACGACTTCATCACGATGGCTTCGAGGTCACGAGGTACCGAGGCATTGATCTCGGTCGGGGGTATCACGCTGCCGTGCACGTGCTGAGTGGAAACCTCCAGGGGCGTGTCGCCGATGAACGGCGGTCGACCCACGAGCATCTCGTACATCACGACACCAAGGGCGTAGACGTCAGAGCGACCGTCGACCGCGGCGCCTTCTGCTTGCTCCGGCGAAAAGTACGTCGCTGTTCCCATGACCGAGCCGGCCTCGGCCAAGTGATCCTCACTCGACATGGCCTGAGCGATGCCGAAGTCGGTCACCTTCACCTGTGCGTCGGCGGTAATGAGAATGTTTCCCGGCTTCACGTCACGGTGAACCATTCCGTTGCGGTGCGCGTAATTGAGTGCTGCGGCCACCTGCGCGGCCAATTGCGCAGTACGCGAAGGGGTGAGAACGCTTCCTCCCCGCAGAACTTCGGCGAGAGACCGGCCCTCGACGAGTTCCATCACTATGAAATAGGTGCCCTCGTCTTCGCCCCAGTCGAACACCGGGACAATATTGGGATGCGACAATTTCGCCGCGGCCTGTGCTTCGCGGCGAAATCGCTCTACGAAAAGTGGATCAGCGCTCAACTCCGGGTAGAGGATCTTGAGCGCGACGGCGCGGTTCAGTAACAAGTCCTGAGCTCGATAGACCATCGCCATCCCGCCACGCGCGATGAGGTGAGTCACCTGATAACGATGAGAATACAGGCGGGCGTCGCTAACTGGCTCCATACTGCAACCAGCCTACGCCGTCCTCTTGGGCTCTCATCGCGTTCTTAACTAACTTGAACAGGTGCTGGACGTCCCCGTGGAGGGCTGGCCGGCCTGTATCGCCAAGGCGCCTTCAATTAGACACTTGACGATGGGGCCGGCGACGGTGGCACCGTAGGCCGATAGCGCCTGAAACGGCATCACGACCGCCACGGCGACCGTCGGGTGTAACGCGGGAGCGAAGGCGATCATCCAGTCGTCCGTGTTGGTGTTGCCAACTCCGGTCTGCGCGGTTCCGGTCTTGGCGGCTACCTGGTCTTGGGCTAGGAAAATGCCATACGCGGTGCCGCGCGTCACGACAGCTTCCATGAGCGGGACGATCACCGCGGCCTGGGCCACCGTCAACGGCTTTTTCCATACCGAATCGGCGTACGTCTTTATGAGGGTTCCGTCTGTTCCGATGATCGACTGCATCAGGTGGGGGGTCATAATTGTACCCCCGTCGGCGATCCCCGCAGCCACGAGCGCCTGTTGCAATGCACTGGAACGGACATTCTCCTGTCCAATCGCCGAATACGCCAAGGCCGGAATGTTGTACTTGAAACTTGCGGCGGACGGGAAAATCGCATTCGAAACTATCGGCTGATACCGCGGAAGATCAATCGGCGGTGTCGAGTTATACCCGAAGGCGTTGGCGGTCTGGGTCATGTCCTGAGCACCAATGTCGAGCCCGAGGTGGGCGTAGCCGGGGTCACACGACGCGGGCAGCATTTCCTGCACCGTCCCTCCACAACTGGTGCCTCCATCGTTATAAAGCTTCAAAGTCGACGTCGGAGGAATGAAGAAATTAGTTTTCGGGTAATACTTCGTGAGCAACGCCGGCTTGTAGATTACCGCGGCTGCCGTCGTGATGACTTTAAAGGTGGAACCGGGCGGAAAGGTCTGTTGGGTCGCCAGGAGGCCGAGGGGTGGGAAGCCGTGGGCGTCGTTCTTGGTGATTTTGTTGTAGTACGCGTTGGTGGCGGTGATACTGGGCGTCGCCATGAGTTCGGGCTCATAGGTGGGGTTGGAGTACATCGACATCACGTTGCCCGTCTGGGGTTCGATGACCACCGCGGCGCCATCTTGCCCGCCCATCGCTACTTGAGCGATCTTCTGAAGCGCCGGATAGAGCGTCAACTTCACGTTGTCCGCCGCCGACGTGGGTGCCAACACCTGCTCAAAATTCTGGGCGGGCTGGGCGTGAGCCGTGAGGTAGCTGTTGTACTCCTCCTCGAGACCCCAGTTGGTACCAATGGACGGCGCGACGTAGCCGACGACTCCTGCGGCTAGGTTTCCGAGCGGGTACTCGCGTTGATAGGTCTGTCCCACGCCCGTTGGCAACGAGTCGGCCAAGATGGTCCCGTCCGCGGCGAGTATCTCTCCGCGCGGCACCGACGACGATACCGAGTTATTGCGAGGATTTGACGCCGACGCATCGAGGGTGGGTGCGTGAATGTACTGGATATAAGCCGATTGAGCGGCCACTACCACGAACAACAACAAGATGACCGACGCCAGTATCGAAAGTCGCCGTGACATCGTTACCCCGTGGTCTTCACGGTGGTAGTGGTCGTTGACGTAGTAGTTGAGGTCGTTGACGTAGTCGTTGAGGCGGTCGAGGTAGTGGTGGTGGTCGTGGGAGTCGAATGAATTGTGGCCCATTGACCGTACAAGAAGTGAGCGTACTTCTGGGCCGTAGCAATTGACGGTTCAGAGATCGTCAATTCCACAGAACGCTGCGCCGGTGGCAGGAGGTGTTTGTAGAAGTATGTCGTTGTCACCGCGAGCCTCGGTTTGTACCACAACACGCCGTTGGGCTGACCTTCATAAACCCCAATGTACTTTCCGTCTTGCGCTAGGTAGTAGGTCGAGTAGGCGTACCAGTGCATGATGAAAAAGAAGGCGTACACCACCGCGGCAAGAACGACCATGCCGGCGGCCACGCGCCACGTAAAGCGCGGTCCCGACTTTCGTGGCCGGCTTGGCACAGTCGACGCGACCGAGGGCGGCGCCGACGACATGGTGGAGTTGATCGTGCGCTCCGGCTCGTGCGCATCGTCGAACTCGAGCAGGACGACAGAGATATTGTCGCGCCCCCCCGCCATCCTGGCGGCGTTGACCAAGTTCTGCACCGTTTCCTCGAGCGGTCCCGACGCACTCGCTAGTTCTGACAGTCGATCAGGATCGAGTTCGTTGGACAGGCCGTCGCTACAGAGCAAAATGCGATCGCCCGCCTGCACGTGCAACGACATAACGTCAATCTCGACATTGTCGTCGACTCCAATGGCCCGGGTCAATTGATGGCGACGCGGATGCGTCAACGCCTCTTCGGGGGTGAGCCGCCCCATTCGCACCCATTCTTCGGCGACGGAGTGATCGGCACTGAGTTGGCGCAGCGCGCCGTCGCGCAGTTGATACGCGCGTGAATCGCCCACGTGCAGCATGGTGGGCGTCGTGACACCGGCGACATCGTGGGTGAGACCCACCACCATGACCGTAGTGCCCATGCCGAAGCGTTCGGGGTTAGCTTTCGCGTCGAGGAGGACGTCGCGATTCGCCGCCTCCACCGCGCCCAGGAGTCCCTCAACCGTGGGACGCTGCAAGAAGCCCGTAGTAATCGCGTCAACGGTCATGGCCGCGGCGACTTCGCCGGCGGCGTGGCCGCCCATGCCGTCCGCGACGATGGCGAGTGTGTCGTCAGCGAAGATCGCGTCCTGGTTCGTTTCTCGAACCAGTCCAACGTCGGTGGCGGCGGCGTAACGCCATCGCGTCAACGAACCACCTCGAACAAGACACCGCCGACCTGCACGATGTCACCCTTCTCAAGGTGCACCCGACCGTGCACCATCGATTGATTCACGTACGTCCCATTGGTCGAACCAAGGTCCTCGACCGACAGGTCTCCCTCGTCATTGGCGAAACGGGCGTGGCGCGACGAGAGGTAGGTGTCGGCAATGGACAGGTCGCATTCCGGGCTACGCCCAATGACGAAGGCTGGCTCCACCGCCACGCGCTCCTTGGCCCAATCAGCCGGTTCGATGAACTGGAGCGCCAAGTTTGCGCTACGACGCCGACGTTCCTTTTTCGTGCCTTCCACCGGTCGTGACTCGACGATCGCGACTCGCAGTACTCGCGCGAAAAACAAAACGGCGATGACCATCACCAGTACTTGGAGCGGGCGGACGACCGCGGCGTAGCTCGTCGTCGCGGCCAACACAGCTAGGCCAACTCAATTCGAAAATGCAAGGTACCGACCGCGACGTCGTCACGCGGCGACAGGGACACCGCTTCGACGCGATGTCCGTTGACAAAAGTGCCATTGGTCGAGCGTAGATCGCGGATCGCTACTCCCTCCGCGGTGCGCCAAACCTCGGCGTGCTGGCGAGAAACGTTCGAGTCGTTGATGACCACGCCAGCCTGGGGGCTGCGCCCGATGATCAGGGGCGCCTCACCCAGCGTGAAGGAACGTCCGTCACTGGCGATAAGCCGTGGCTCGCTGGTTCCCCCCACAAAATCCGTCTCGACCGTAATGGCGCCGGTCTTGACGTCGTCATCAATGAAGATCTCGACGTTGACCGGTCCGACGAAACTGTAGCCCTCGTTAAGGGCGTGCTGTCGTACGGTCTCCTCGAGCTCGGCTATCAGCGCCTTTTGAAAACCGTCGAAGCGCTCCGCGTCCGCAGGACTGAGCCAGACGCGCACCACATTGGGCGACAGTGGTCCGTGACTCGACAGGCGCCTCGTCAGGTCAATCTCGCGAACGATACGTGTACCGATCTCGATGGGCTGAAGGGTGTTCTTGAATGGGCGCGACAGAGTTCTCTCGAAAATACGCTCGAGACTGTTTTCAACTTTTTTTAGGACCATGGCACTTCTCACTGTACCGGTAGGGGACTCTCAACCGGATGCCCTCTGGCCGGGCCCGGAAAGATTGGACTAAGGTTGTCACCTCTAGGGCGAGTGGCGAAATGGCAGACGCGCAGGCTTCAGGTGCCTGTATTCGAAAGGATGTGCGGGTTCAAGTCCCGCCTCGCCCACCATTGTGATGTCTCAGGATTTCTGGGACGGTTGAACCCTCAGACTACATTTTGGCCTTGTCCTTGATAGTCAATCGCGGGATTGAGCGTCAGATGTCGTATTATCGTGCCCGCTTCGTCAATGACGCGAACATCCAAGCCCGCCACAAGAATGAGCGCTCGCTCACTGAAGTGCGAACGTCCGAGGCCGATGTGGTGCAACTTTGAGCGCTAGCGCAATGTGACGGTCCGTCCGCGGTCGACGACGTCACGGCGGACCTTGATGTGCGCGAGGATCGCCTGTCCACTCAGCCGCGGCGCGGCCTTGTCGAGGCTGCGCCCGGCTTTCATGGGAGGACACACCGGCACGCTTGAGTGGGGGCGCACTTCGTTGTAGTTGAGGACGAAGGGGTTGATCTGGACTTCGAGCTCTCGATGCCCCGCAATTGCGGGGGTTGAGTGAGGTTTTTATCCGCAGTGCCCAGAGACTCTTCACGAGATCCCTGGGCACTCCTTGTTTTCACGAACCGTCGCTACTTGACCAAGTACTTCACTTTGCAGGAATGACCATTGGCCAGGATGATGGTGAAGACGTGCCAACCCCGAGCCGATGCGGGGAGCAACCTGACCCGCACCACGAGCTCACGACCATAGTCATGGGTGACGACTGCGCTGGTACCCGCTTCGTTGCTCTTGATGATGGGCTTGTTGTAGAAGCCGGTGCCGAAGATCGCGACAATCGAGGTCCGACCAACCCAGACGACTCCGTTCACCCTGCTAGCCGTTAACTTCACCGGGACAACGTTGGTTTTGAACGTCACGGTCGTGGCCGAAGAACGAGCGACCAGGTACGTGGTGTCCGCAGCC
>PMTL01000194.1 GCA_003168075.1 Acidimicrobiaceae bacterium | reverse complement strand
GGCGTCTCCGCGCCATATGCGCATGGTTACGTCAGCCATTACTTTGCCTCCTCGAGCAGGGCCTTGAGTTCATCGGGCATCGGCAGGAGGGGGGACTCCTCGGTCACGATCTCTGAGTCCCAGTTGCCGCCGTTGGTCGAGAGCGCCAAGTTGAACTTGGCGAACTCGGCGTCGGCGGTGGGGAAGTCCTCACGGGTGTGACCACCGCGCGACTCCTTACGCAGACTCGCACCGATGGTAACGGTCTTGCAGACGGTGATCATCGCTGGCAGATCCGTGGCCAGGTTCCATCCGGGGTTATAAGCTCGGCCGCCCTTGACCTTGATGTTCTTCACTCGCTCGGTAAACGTGTCGAGATGAACCGTGGCTTCGTCGAGCTCGCTCTGAGTGCGGATGATGCCGACGTTGAGCTGCATCATCTCCTGGAGGTCGCGCTGGATGTCGTAGGGATTCTCACCCTCTACGCGGTCAAAGGGAACGAGCGACTCGGCGATCGCGGCTTCGACCTCGTCCATGTTCATCGCGCCGGCGACGTCGCCGGCCTCGATGTACTGCGCCGNNGAGTTGCCGCCCAGACGGTTGGCCCCGTGCAGGCCGCCCGCCACTTCGCCCGCGGCGAAGAGTCCCGGCACGGCGGTGGCGGCGGTGTCGGCCACCACCTGGACGCCGCCCATGATGTAGTGGCACGTCGGGCCAATCTCCATGGCTTCTTGGGTGATGTCGACGCCGGCGAGCTCCATGAACTGGTGGTACATCGAGGGCAGGCGCCGACGAATGAACTCAGCCGAGCGGCGCGTGGCGATATCGAGGTACACGCCGCCGTGGGGAGTGCCGCGGCCCGCCTTGACTTCGGAGTTGATGGCGCGTGCCACTTCATCACGCGGCAGTAGTTCCGGCGGACGGCGGCCGGCGGTGTGGTCGTCGTACCACTTGTCGGCTTCTTCTTCGGATTCGGCCGTCTCGTCGCGGAACATCGGAGCGACGTAGTTGAACATGAAACGCTGGCCCTCGGAGTTGCGCAGGACGCCACCGTCACCACGTACCCCCTCGGTGACCAGCAGTCCGCGTACCGACAGCGGCCAGACCATGCCGGTCGGGTGGAACTGAATGCACTCCATGTCGATGAGCTTGGCGCCCGCCCACAGTGCCATGGCGTGTCCGTCCCCGGTGCTCTCCCACGAATTGGACGTGAACTTCCAGGACTTGCCGACGCCGCCCGTGGCGAGGATGACGGCCTTGGCGGCGAAAGTGACGAACTCACCGTTCTGTCGGTGGTACGCCACGCAGCCCGCCACCTTACCGTCAGCGTCGTGAACGAGTTTTAAGATCTTGCACTCCATGAAGACGTCGGTGCCCATGGACACGACTTTCTGCTGCAGAGTGCGGATTAGTTCCAGGCCCGTGCGGTCGCCCACGTGCGCCAAACGCGCGTAGCGGTGGCCACCAAAGTCGCGCTGGAGGATCTTGCCGTCCTTGGTGCGGTCAAAGAGCGCACCCCACTGCTCGAGTTCGAGAACGCGCTCGGGTGCCTCCTTGGCGTGCAACTCGGCCATGCGGTTGTTATTGAGGTACTTACCGCCGCGCATGGTGTCGCGAAAGTGCACCATCCAATTGTCCTCGGGGTAGACGTTACCCATGGCGGCGGCTATGCCGCCTTCGGCCATGACCGTGTGGGCCTTGCCGAGCAGAGACTTGGTGACGATGCCGACGTTGAGGCCGCGCTGCTTGGCCTCGATGGCCGCGCGCAGTCCGGCGCCACCGGCGCCGATGATCAGTACGTCGTAGTCGTGGTGTTCGTAGGTCACGTCAGTCCTTCTTAGAAGAGTTTGTAGTCAGTGAGGGCGCCCGAAGCGACGAGGCGCACGTAGACGTCAGTGAGGGCGACGAAGATGAGCGACGCCCACGCGAAGTTCATGTGCTTGGCGTTGAGCGGCGTGAGCATCTTCCAGAACCGGTAGCGGATCGGGTGGGCCTTGAAGCTCTTCACGCCACCGCCGCACAGGTGACGACACGCGTGACAACTCAGCGAATAGAGCCAGAGCAGCGCGGCGTTCGCGGTGAGAACGATCGTGCCCACGGTAACGCCCCAGCCCAGTCCGGGCTGGCGAAAGGCGCGGATCGCGTCGTAGGTGAGCAGCGTGTTAAAGACCAGACCGGCGTAAAAGAAGTAGCGGTGCACGTTCTGCATGATGAGTGGGAAGCGCGTCTCGCCCGAGTACGAGGTGTGCGCGTCCGACACCGCGCACGCCGGCGGCGACCACCAGAAAGCGCGGTAGTAGCTGCGACGGTAGTAGTAGCAGGTAAGACGAAAACCCAGCGGGAAGATCAAGATCAAGAGAGCCGGCGA
Organism: Acidimicrobiaceae bacterium; assembly: GCA_003168075.1. Classification (GTDB taxonomy): domain Bacteria; phylum Actinomycetota; class Acidimicrobiia; order Acidimicrobiales; family RAAP-2; genus RAAP-2. The sequence goes on along the minus strand of PMTL01000194.1, from coordinate 2,391 downwards.
GAATGACACGCCGCTGAAGGCGAAGCCCGACTTGGCGCCGGGCACGCAGTCGCTGGCGATGCAGGGTGAGTAGAAGGGGCTGACGAGGTCGCGGCCCACGTTGGCCCCAACGTAGTAGTAACGGTTTTGGAAGGCCGCCCAGGTGGAGTAGATGATGAAGGCGGTGAGGATCGAGACCGTGACGACCGGCTGGATGTACCAGCGGTCCTGGCGAAGCGTGGCTACGTCGGGCCCACCTCTCGTCCCGCCGAGAACGACTTTGGTGGAACTCTCCGTGGTTGACACTGCGTCTCCTAACTCTGACGATCACCCGCTCGCAGACGCGAGAAGGCAACCTGTCCATTCTAAAGATGTACGGCCAGGCCCGCTGAGGGCCAGAAAAGTTTCAGTGGTGGCCGCCTCGACGACCCTCGGCGGTCCCGCCGAGTAGCGCCCACACGACGAGTCCGAGCGCCGGAACGAGGAGCCAGATTCCAAAGACCAGGGCGAGCACGAGGAAGAACGCGCCCATGCCCATCACGAAGGGGAAGATCGACGAGCCCGGGAAAGCGCCGACGACGCCGGCGCCCTCGGGCTGGGTCGCCTGGGGATTGTCCTCGGGACGCGCCTTCATGCGCCGGCTCCACCAGTAGTAGTAACTACCGGGCAAGAAGCACAGCAGCATGCCCGCGAACATCATCACGCCACCGGCGTTCTCGAGGCTCCAGTTCCAGTACACCGCGCACATGATTCCAAAGAAGGTACCCAGGCCGAGAAGAACTTTGGCTTCTACCCTCATACGTGTTCACTTTCGGTGTCGCGCACGCCCTCGTGGACGCCCTCGTGCACACCATGGTGCAACGCACGGTAGTCCGGGTGGTTGTAGTCCCAGGTCGGACGCTCGGATCGAATCTGAGGCAGGCGATAGAAGTTGTGGTGCGGGGGCGGCGAGGTAGTGAACCATTCGAGGGTATGCGCGTCCCACGGGTTGTCGCCAGCGGGGTACTTCTTCCAGCTCACGACGACGTTGAGCACGAAGACAACGGTCGAGATACCAATCAGCACCGCGCCCAGGGTGGAGATATCGTTGAGCGTTTTCCACTGCGGGTCGTGTGGGTACACCGCGATGCGTCGGGGCATTCCCTGCAGCCCGAGGATGTAGAGCGGGAAGGTGAAGACCTGGGTACCGATGAACAGCAACCAGAACTGTGCTTTGCCGAGCCGCTCATTGAGCAGGTAGCCAGTGATCTTGGGTCCCCAGTAAAACAGACCAGCCATGGCCCCGAGTATGAGCGCCATCACGATGGAATGAAAGTGCGCTACGACGAAGTAGGTGTCGTGGGTGAAGAAGTCAAGGGGCGGGCTCGCCAGATAAATGCCGGTCAAACCGCCAACGAGAAACGTGAAGAGGAAGCCGATGGCCATCAGCATTGACGTCGAGAACCACACTTGCCCATGCCACATCGTCCCGATCCAGTTGAACATCTTGATTCCCGTCGGCACCGCTATCAAGAGGCTCATGATCGAGAAGAAGGGGAGCAGAACGACGCCGGTGGTGAACATGTGGTGCGCCCACACGCCGAGCGATAGCGCGGCGATGGACAGCGTCGCGAAAATCATGCCCTTGTAGCCGAAGACCGGCTTGCGTGAGAAGACGGCGATGACCTCGGTCACCATGCCGAAGAACGGCAGCGCCAAGATATACACCTCGGGGTGCCCCCAGAACCAGAAGATGTGCTGCCAGAGCACGGGCACACCTCCCCCCGCCACGGAGTAGATGTGCGTGCCGAAGTGACGGTCGCAGTAGAGCATGATCAGGCCCGCGGTGAGGACCGGGAAGGCCAGCAGGATCAAGATCGCCGTCACCAGCATGTTCCACGTGAAGATCGGCATGCGGAACATCGTCATGCCCGGCGCACGAAGGTAGAAGATCGTGGCACACAGGTTCACACCGGTGAAGATGGCCGAGAAACCCGTCAATAGCAGCCCGCCGATCCACAGATCCGCGCCCGAGCCGGGGGTGTTCAGTGAGTTCGACAGGGGTGCGTAGGCGACCCAGCCAAAGTTCGCCGCGCCCCCCGCCACGAAGAAGCCCGACAGCATCGTGATCGAACCGGTCAGGTAGAGCCAGTAGGAGAGGGCGTTGAGTCGTGGGAACGCCATGTCGGGTGCACCGATTTGGATGGGCACGATGATGTTGGCGAGAGCTCCGAAGGCGAAGGGACCGGCGAAGAGGTAAATCATCACCGAGCCGTGCATCGTAAAGAGTTCGTTGTACTGCGCCAGAGACACCAAGTTGCCGTTGGGCGTGGCGAGTTGCCCGCGAATGATCTCGGCGAAGAGGCCACCGATGACCAGCATGATGACGGAGGTCACGGTGTAGGACAGTCCGATGACTTTGTGGTCGGTCGA
>PMTL01000154.1 GCA_003168075.1 Acidimicrobiaceae bacterium | reverse complement strand
CGACTCGACACCGTTGACGCGCTGCCCTTCGGGGTTATAGGCCTCGTAGTGATATCTAGTTGCTGGTGGCTTGCGACTCATAGTGTATACATGCTCCGAATCACCTCTTCAATAGTTGTGATGCCCTGATCAACTAGACCAATTGCTTCTTGACGCATGGTTCGCATCCCCTGACGAACGGCCATGGAACGAAGTTCCTCTTGCGTGGCCCACCCCACCACCAATCGGCGCAGCTCCGGGGACATAATTAGCAACTCGTAGACGCCAATTCGGTCGTTGTAGCCGGTGTGACTGCAGAAATTACATCCCGTTCCGGTGAAGAACCCCTCGGATTGCGCTCCGCCACTGTCATGGTAGAAATCCATTTCCTCGGGCGAGGGAGTGTAACTCGTCTTGCACGAAGGACAAATGCGCCGAAGAAGGCGTTGACCGACGACCCCCAGTACTGACGAGGCGATCAAGAAGGATTCGATTCCCATGTCGAGGAATCGGTGCAGGGCCGATACTGAGTCCGTCGCGTGGAGCGACGAAACGACGAAGTGGCCGGTCAGGGCGGACTGCACCGCGACGCGAGTGGTCTCCACGTCACGAATCTCACCGACGAGAATGACGTCGGGGTCCTGACGCAGAATTGACTTGAGTCCCGTGGCAAAAGTAATCCCCGCTTGTTCATTGGTCTGAATTTGATTGATTGACGGGAAGACGTACTCGACCGGGTCCTCGATGGTCATCACGTTCAAGGTCGGATTGGAGACCTCGCTCAGGGTCGCGTAGAGCGTCGTCGTCTTGCCACTGCCAGTGGGTCCCGCGCAAATCACCATTCCAAAGGGGGAACGCACCATCTTTGAATACGCCAGGTGCGTGTCCTTAGGCATACCGAGATCATTGAGACGAAGCACGGAGCGCGTCTTGTCCAAAATCCTCATGACGCAGCTTTCACCCATAATTGTCGCCGCGGTCGCGACGCGCACGTCGACCTCGGTACCGTCGATGTTGATGGTGAGCTGACCGTCCTGGGGGCGACGTCGTTCGACGATATTCATGTTCGCCATAATTTTGATGCGACTCACTAGTCCTGGGCCAATCGCCGCGGGCAGCGTCAGTATCTCCTTGAGCGCACCGTCGATTCGGTAGCGGACCCGTACCACTCCCTCGGAAGGCTCGATGTGAACGTCCGACGCGCGGTCACGCATCGCCTGAGTGAGAATACGGTCGACCACTTGCACCACGGGCGCGTCGTCACCGACGGGTGCCTCCCCCACGGGGACATCGGTAGTACGTCGGCGCGATCCCTCCACCGACTCGAATGCCTGCACCAGCTTGCCCACAGTCCCGATGGCCTGATAATGAGAGTCAATGGCCCAGCGAATATCGCTTAAAGGAGCAATTCTGAGCTGAATCGGCCGTCCGACCAGTTCGCTGAGCGCCGCGCGCAGTCCCTCACTCGGCTCGGCGACCGCCACTTCCAGTGCCTCGCCATTCATGCGAATCGGAACGGCCATGTATTCGCGCGCCACGTTCTCGGGGACGAGAACCAAAGACGCGGGATCGACATTGTCGCGTCGCAAGTTAGCGACGTCAAAACCAAAGAAGGCAGCGAGGGCGTGAGCCAAGGCTTGCTCGGTCAAAACTCCCTGTCGAACCAATACTTCGCCCAGGCGTCCACCAGATTTCTCTTGGTCGGCGAGAGCGGCGTCGAGCTGTTCTTGGGTAATCAGGCGACTGCCAATAAGTTGCTCGCCGAGTCGCGTGGTCAACGGACCATTATCTAATCGCGGGGCCATCACCACGGCGGGTGCGCCACTTCCACCATTCGAAGAATGGCCGTTGGGAGTCGACGCGGACAAGTCAGAAATTGACGCAACGTCTGGTTTCAAATTGGGTGGGGCCGTCGCCACTGGGGCGCCGGTCTCTTTGCGATTCTTCCTGACAAAGGCCATGGGTTCATCTTACGAATCCCCATAGTGACGGAAGTATCTATCTGAGAAAGTTGTTCGGTTTGAGCCAATTCGCGGCCCAATTTGGGTGCCATTTGTCATTCAAAGCTCTAATTCAGGGTTGTCGTTGGGCCCATCGTGTCTTATGCAGCCTTCAAGTCTCACTTGCATTCTGACACTTGAGTCTCGTGGGCTGAAACGGTGGCTCCTTTCGCGACACCAGGTGCGACAGCGACGTCGCGAGGAATCATCAAAGCCTCGTAGTCTTTTTGCGTGAGCACCCCACTGCGCGGCGACGAGATCCTGTCGTGTCGCCACCGCGTCGCACTCTCTCGAGGAGCTCCCGTAGAGATCATTCGTGCCCCGCCCACCGACGAAATGGAGCACCGTCGTGAACTCGCCGAGAGTTTCCGTCGCGCCGTCGTTGCTGAGCTCGCCGACACCCCTGGCGCCGTCAGCTCGTCGAGCGTCGACGATACCAATCGGGGCCTGGCCCGCGGCGTCGCGCTCGTCCTTACCCCGCGACTGGCCGACGACGTGGTGGGACACCGCCGTGCGTCGGTGCACGCCCTGGTACGGCTCGGACGACGTGATGACCGCTTCGTCTACGCGCCGCTGCTGATCAAGAATTCCGAAGTCATCGAGTCCTCGAGCACCCGTCAATTACTGGGGGCGAGCCTGGAACAGCTATCGCCCACCCTGGCGACACCGCACCCCGGGGTCACCGTTCGATCGACGCTTTCGTTGACCCGTAGTGGTATCAACCTCTCGCACGCGACGCGGGTTCTGCAATCCCTGGGCTACGGCGACGAACTCGCACGCGCCGCTCTCGTCGACCGCCAACGCCACGTCTGGTGGCTCGATTTGAACGGCCCGCACTTCGCTCGATTCAACCTCATCACCTACGACGCCCTCTGCGAAGAACGACTCTCGCTGCTCAACGCGCACGACGAGTGGCGCGAGCACGGCGCTGCGTATCCCACGGCACCGTACTGGCACCGCGAGTGTGGCGACTGTGCGTTTCGCGACCACTGTCGCCACGAGCTCGAAGTTCGAGACGACGTGTCACTCACGCACTACACCAACTTCGAGCAACAACGACTCTTGCACGAGTTTCAGGTGGACACGCGACGCGACCTCGCACGACTTGACCCACACCTCGCGCGACTCGCACGACGATCGTCGAACGATTCGACTTCACGCGAGGCCGTACTGGGTCTGGCCATTGAGCGACTCGACGACCTGATCTATCGCGCGCGCGTGGACCTGACTGGATCGCTCCTTCGTCGCGTCGACAGTGACGTAATGGGTTGTCCTCGCGCCGACGTCGAGGTCGACGTGGACATGGAAAGCTTCGGTGACCACACGTACCTGTGGGGAGCGACGGTACGACATGCGTCCGACCTATTCGACCTGCCCGAGGGATATCACTCCTTCGTCGTGTGGGACGACTTGAATGACGACAGTGAGGCGAGGATCTTCGTCGAGTTCTGGTCGTGGTTCTCTCAATTACGCGCCGTGTGCGCGACGCGAGGTCTCACCTTCGCGGCGTATTGCTTCTGGGCCCAAGCCGAAGACAGCGCGATGAATCGCGCTGTCGATCCTGCACTCGAGGGAGGACCCACGAGTGTCGACCTCGACGAGTTCAGGTCCGTCTCTCCCCCGCAGTGGATTGACCTGCACGTGCAGGCGAAGACGCAAATCCAAACGAGTGGTCCGCTCGGCCTCAAGATTCTCGCGCGTGCCGCAGGATTCGAGTGGCGTGACGATAATCCCAGTGGCGAGGCGTCGATGCGCTGGTACGAAGCGGCACGAGGTAGCAACGACGCGACGTCGTGGCGTCAACGCATCCTGGAGTACAACGAGGACGACTGCCGTGCGACCCAGGCGTTGCGAGATTGGTTGAATGGACCGGCGCGAGAACTGGCTCATCGTGACCACCCCGGTGACCTGTGAACAACGATGAAGACTGATCCGATACGCGCCACCGAGGCGCCTGCGGTTCGCGCCGGACTCATCGCCTCGGCATTCGGCGCCCTCATTACTCTGACAGGATTGGGTTTGGCCCTCGTGACGAGTCTGGCGATCAATCACATTGCTCACCAGCAGGTGGGGGCCGGAATCGCTCTCCTGGCGGTGGCGATCACGGCGCGCTGGCTCGTGGCTGAGCTTCTGGACCGATGGTCCGCCCGGGCGGCGCGTCAACTTCGACAACTCTGGCGATCGCTCATCCTGGAGTTCTTCCTCGTACCTACAACGGCGTCGATCTCCTCACCGGTCGATCTTGCCGGTGCCGTCGAGACCATCGCCGACGAGCCACGCCTGCAAGTCGTGCGCGCCAGTGCCCAAACGTCACTACTCTCACTGGTTATCGTGTGGTGGGCGGGAGGTTGGCAGGCCCTGGGCATAGTCCTGGTCCTCCTCGTCCTCGCGGTTCCTCTTTATCAACGCGCGGGCTCTCGCGCCGCGGCGCTGGACGTGCAGTACCGAGAGCGCCGCGCCCGACTGGGGGAACGTCAACTCGAACTCCTGGCCCACGCGCCAGAGTTACGGGCGCTCGGAGTCGTGGAGTACGCCTCGGGAGAGATTGCCGCACTCTCCACCTCAGAACACCAGGTCGCCCTGCGCGCAATCCGCACCGCGCTGGGCTCGTCACTGGTCACCGAATTCCTGAGTGGTGTCAGTGTCGGTCTCGTGGCCATGAGCGTGGGCTTTGGTCTACTGGACGGGCGAATCTCCCTGTTGCGCGCCGTGATTGCCGTACTGGTCACCAG
>PMTL01000211.1 GCA_003168075.1 Acidimicrobiaceae bacterium | reverse complement strand
CGTCCCACGTCCCACGTCCCCCGGTGCCCGGAGCCTGGAGCCTGGTTGTCTATCCGCAAGGGGCCGTTCAGGAGTGCTCGGCGCGCGAACGAAAAACATCGCTGGCGACGACTGCCACGGCGATTCGAACTACCTTCAGGGCGCATCTTCGCTCTCAGGCTGACCGCCAAGCCATTTCAGCGACAGATCACTAGCCAAGGAGGCGTACCCCGAAGCGACCTATTCACGTTGGTTTCCTCCACGGGGAACAAATCCTCTCAACAATGGCTAGATATTCTCGGAAAGAAGGGAGTTGAAGTCGAGGCGCCCTCCTAATTCAGCCAATGGGTAACTCGCCAGTCGGAGAATGCGCAGGTCGGTCCTGCATTTCAATATTGACCCACTACGGACGACGAGCTCCTCGTTTTCCAGAATCTCTTTGACCTCTTCTGATGTCCACGTGCCACGGTTTCTCTAACAAATTTCTCGCCATTTTCAAGGTCACCTCGCGAGTCTTCGAGGACTTCTTGCGCGGCTCGTATATCGGAACTGAGACGCGTTTTGTCATTGTCCTGCATGAGCCTGAGAAGCGGAATTGGGTTGGGCTGGCTCTCGCCGAGCAAGAGCAGAGCGAGAGATTTAACGTTCTCTATCTCGCGGATTTGCCGTTCGCTCGATTCTGACAGAATCTCTTGCGTTCGAACAAACACTGATTTGACTTTCGGTATCGACTCCATTGCGCGGACCTCGTCAGGTGTATGCGGTCCACTTTTTTTCCAATTCACGTCAATCTCTCGAGCACGCTGCGACATCTCCATCGCCGACTTTCGAAACTCAATGAGGGACTCGTCGACCAAGCACTTAGTTTGCACATATTCGACAAGTGTGCTGATTACTTCGTCACTCATGGTGCCCCAATTCTAAGAAGGACTCTATCCGTGTCGATTCTAGATAAAGAGAAGTTGAGTACACTTGAAACGCGGAACGTTGTTCGCTGCGAGGAGGAAAGACAAACTCCAATTACGCACTCAGTCGCCAATGGGAAGTTGCATTCCTTATGCGTCGGGCCTCCGACACCAACAATCTTCGAAACGTTCAAGCGTTCGCACTTGCAACATTTCGCAGTAAATTCTCAAGAGGTTGCAGTTTGCGAGTGCCGTGATACACACATGATGTTAAGGTCCGCAGCCCCTCTTCTCGAAGCGTCCCCCACCGGCACCTTGAGGATGCCGTCGCAGATCGCTGGCGTCGTCGTTTGGGGTCGGTCCGCCTCAGCGCGCTATCGCCGCTTCTGCGCTACCTTCGCGATGGGTGGTGCCGGTCGTTATTTACGCGGTGAGCTTGCCAAGTCACAGATTCCGAATGGCGCTGAGTCGGAGCTCCAGACAGACTGAAGGTCATGACCACGTGGCGCATGGCGTTCGGTGGCTCGCCGGGCGCCCTCGAGAGGTTGATCGGCCGAGGGGACCTCTCTTGTGACGAGGCGGCCGCTGCGCTGCTGCAATCGCTCCGGTTCGAGACGCTGACGGTGGCGTTCGAGCCGCCACCGGCGATGTGAACCGCGCACGACTGCGCGAGCTGGGCTTCGAGCTTGGCGTCCGCGCCGAGGCCGGCGTGTCCGACGACGGTGCGTGGTTCGCAACGGCGCCGGACGGCGCGCCGGTGGTGCTGAAGTGGTTCCCGGACGAGACCGTCGCCGACCGTTACGCCGTGCTGCTCCCCGCCCTCGACGAGCTCCGATCACGCGGCGTCCCGGTGCCCGAGTACCTGCACGTCCTCGTCGTCGACGGCTGGACGCTGTCGGCGCAACAGGTCCTGCCAGGTGCGTCGGTGCGCAACCCGTTACCGGCGATGGTGGAGCAGGTGGTCGAGTGTGTCGGCGCCATGTCCGGCGTCGCGTGCCCGCTGCCGGCGCCCGACCTGCGTCCCTGGGGTGCGTCGGTCGTGCATGCGCTCACCGTCGGCGTGGACGGGTGGGCGATGCACGAGCCGCTGCGCACCGGGGGTCGGCGCAGCGCGGCGGTACTCGACCGCGTGGAGGCCGTCGGCGCGGGCGCCGACTCGAGTTGGTTCCCGACCGACGGACTCGTGCACCTGGACCTGCACACTGACAACGTCCTCGCCGGCGACGACGGCACGCTCACCGGGATCATCGACTGGGAGGGCGCCTGCGCCGGCGATCCGCGCTTCGATCTCGTCAGGTTCGCGTACGACCTCGACGGGCACGATCAGCCGGTCTGGGACGTCGTCGAGGCCACCGGCATCGAGCCGCGCGTGCTTCGGGCGTACGTCGCCCATCACGCGCTGCGGTGCACGTCCTGGCAGATTTACCACCACACTGACGACGTGCCCCGCCAGCTCGACCGCGCCGAGCGCGTCCTCGATCGGTATGAGGCCTAGGAGACCGTAATAAAGGTGGTCGACGACACGGTCCAAATCGTCTCTGAAGATCACTGGACATTGTTTACTCTCTGAAACGGAGAGGCTGACCTCAACTTAAGTTGAGCCGCCCGTGAAAGGTTGCAGTTCCGTAGCGTCGGGCCTCGGACCAAACCCTTGTTTTCAAGGTCAATGGCTCCCTCAACGTCATACACTTTGATCATGCCTCACGCAGAAATGGTTGGAAGAAATGATCGGCGACTTCCGTGGACCATTCGTCATCGGTATCCCCATAACAGAATCCTCCGGTCGCTCTCGTGGATCTGGAGCAATCGGATCACCATGGCAATACCAAGTCAGATTGCCAATCGTCGCCATGATCTTCGCCGTCTTGTCGACCGTCTAAAACCACCTTTCTAGACAAACAGGCGCCAGTACAAGGTTGCGCTTTTGTTGCATTGGGCCACCGACGGCACCTTGGGGTCACTCGATGTCAGGGACGTAGCCCGTCTCGACTTCCCCAGTACTTTGGGCTAGCCTCCGATTCTCCGAAAGGCGAACAGCATGGCCAAGTTAATCTTCGCTGCAATCACGTCACTCGACGGTTACATCGAAGACGAGAGAGGAAACTTCGACTGGGCGGCGCCTGACGAGGAGGTGCACAGCTTTGTCAACGACCTGGAACGACCGGTTGGCACGTACCTCTACGGGCGCCGGATGTACGAGACGATGGTCTACTGGGAGACTGCGCAGGCTCTCGTCGATCAGCGGCCCTGCTCGCGGGAGTTCACGGAGATATGGCAAGCAGCCGACAAGATCGTTTACTCCAAGGCGCTGAACACTGTGTCAAGCGCCAAAACCTGCATAGAGCGCAGGTTCGACCCGAGAGTCATCCAAGAGATGAAATCCAATCAGGAGCGTGACGTCACCGTGGGCGGCCCCAACTTGGCGGCGCAGGCTTTCAAGGCCGGGCTCGTCGACGAGTACCAGCTATTCTTGACGCCCGCTGTCCTGGGTGGTGGCACACCGTCGTTGCCCAACGACGTCCGTCTTGAGTGCGAACTGCTCAGCGAGCGCCGCTTCCGCAGTGGTGTGGTGTTCCTTCACTATCGAATCGCGATGCCTGACTCAGAGCATCCCTGAACGCCGGTTATGTCCCTGCCCACGGCTTGAGACCTGAGTCGGAGATTGTCGACGTCGGGCCTTCGACACCAACAATGTCCGATGGCATCGAACCAAGCGATTGACTGGCCAATCGAGGACACAGTAGTTTGCGGATACTTTCATACAGAGAACGCACCTGTGCCGCCTCTGTGACGGGATGATCTCGCCGTTGCTGGTGAAAACCGATCCAATTCGCTTAGAGGATGAAGGGCACGAGCATCTTGGTTGAGCGTCTGTACATCGGGTACGTGTCGGGGAACTGCTCGGTCAGGTAGCGCTCTTCGACGGTCGCGCTATAGACGAAATAGAACCCAGCCAGGACCATGGCGATCAGCCACGTCCAGCTCAGCGCCACCGCAGTGCCGACACCCGCGAGCAGTATGCCGGAGTAGATGGGGTGGCGGACCAGCTGGTAGGGGCCGCTCGTCACCAACTCTGGGTCGTCTTTCTTCGACATCGGAGTGCCCCAATCGCGCCCGATATGCAGGCGGCCCCAGATCGCGAACGTTAGCCCGAGTCCAAAGAGGACGAGCCCGAAGCCAGCGCGCACCGGTCCGGAGTTGAGGCCGCTGCTTCGAAAGGCTCCTAAGCGGATCAATAGAATCGCTAAGACGACGATGACCGCCCTGATACGTAGCTCGCGGGACCAAGGGACGCGGCCCCTCTTCATGGAGAATGCGGCCACGAGCCAGTAGATCCAGAACGCAGCCCATCCGATGGCGAAGACGAGTTCAACCACGTGCATGGGACTCATGTTTCCACAAATACTTGGCGGAAGGTGACGAGAAGTTCAGCCAAGTTAGGCGAATAGCGGCTACCACAAAAACCGCCCATCCTGGACTCCGAAAGCCTTCAGTACAAGGCGGCATTCCTCTCGCTTCGGGACGCACAACAGAACTCATTCCGTCTATCTCAAGCGCCACACCCAATAGAACTGTTGCTTTGGGCTTCCGACACCAGGCTGGTCATCAGCCAAGTTCATTTTTTATTTGGTCGTCGTCCCTAGTCGAGTGGTAGTTCGATGCCGGATTCAAAGGCTAACTGGAGTTCGGTCGCGAACAGCGAGTCATCTGCGTAGGTTTCATCTGCGCAAAGCAAAAGGCCCGGTTCGGAGAGATTGGACCATTTGCCGATCACGCTGAATATGAGTACCGCCGCTCTCACCCTTTCCGGACTTACTTTCTTGTCGCGAATGATCGAATCAGCAACAGACATCGGAAGTGGGGAACCATGTCCGATTCGCCGAGTCTGATACAAATGGCACCACTCCACTCCCTGTCTCCAGGTCTTCATCGCCGCATCTCTCAATAGAGGTGACTCCTCAAGACTCAGAAACCCCCCGTGGGGATCGAACGCGGAGAGACTTGCGTCGACGCGCGCACGACTCCAGTCCTCAGGCCGTGAGGTACCAAACTTGTGGCCCAGTTGATTTTGGCCCTCAATATGAATGAGTCGACGCCACCATTTGAGCCAATCTTGGGAAACCTCTGATTGATCGGCGGGACTAAGGTTCAGCTCCAGTACTTGGACCTCTCCAATGAGCGGCGGAGGGACGTCGGGTCCCGACGGGTTCAGTCGGCAGGCATCTCGGACGTATAGAACGATGTGGGCCGCCTGTCCACTATCGAGCGCCAATCTCCAAGATGAAGCCCCAGAACTTCTCATCGACGTAATTTACAGCACCCCTCATTCTTGGAAGGATGCAGGATCAGCGCGACGCGGAAATACTTCCAGTGCGGCAGAACCAAGTTTTGCCGCCGCCCCTCAGAGCATCCGCCATTAGGTTGCACTTCTGTGACGTCGGGCCCGCGATTCCAGTTCTTCAACCTTCCGAATACCATGATGTCGTGACGTGCACCTACGAATGGCGAGGTGAGTTCGAGAACTCCGAGATCACCGCGCTACACAGCGATGCGTTTGAATCAAGAGTTGACGTTGCAAACGAGACCAACTGGAGATCCCTGCTGGCGCAACACAGCCTTGGCTGGGTAACCGCCAGAGTTGGGGATCTCTTGCTTGGGTTTGTCAACGTGATCTGGGACGGCCAAACACATGCTTGGATTCAGGATGTGATGGTCAATCCGGTATCGAGGAACTTAGGTATCGGATCCCAGTTGGTCGCCACAGCCGCCGAGTTCAGCAGGGAAGCAGGCTGTGAGTGGCTCCACGTTGACTTCGAGGAACGACTTGGCGGGTTTTACTTCGACGCTTGTGGATTCACGCCGACCACCGCGGGTCTAATTCGCCTTCAGTAGTGATACGTCCCACTCATCATCCCCTCATGCCGAAGGTGAATCACTGGCCCCACCTTTGGATTCGCCAGTGGGAGATTGTGCAAGTCGGCCCTCCGACACGAGATTGGTCAACTGTGTGTAGATGGTGCTTTGGCAATGAAGGTGTGGGTCTACACCCTGCCAACTGAATCTCGCGTCGTCACATCACCCAAGAAAGTATGTCCAGTGATTTTGACCGAGTGCATGCCCGTTGCGATGGGAACGGACGGTGAACCATTATTCAAATGGCCATTATTGGCCCGACCGTCCATTTCGACGTGAGTTCCCTCAGGAACGATGATGTCAACATCGCGTCCGATGGCGTAAGCGTTAATTTGAACTTCCGAGGGAAAACTCTTGACGTTAGTCAAGTCGATTGTGACGTCGCCCAGAATTGAGACTGCAACCAATTCCTTTTCGACATTCCAATCTCGGCCTCGCTTGCCCTTGTGAAGCCAGCCACCTTCGAATATTGGTTCAAGACCGAGCAAGTAACGACGTGGTTCCTTCATTTCGGCTTCCTTTCGGAGCATCCACTAAGAGAAGCGGACACGCCACCACTATCCCATGCATCCTGAGAGGATGAGTGGGACTAATGTCACTGAACTAATCGCCAGTGAGGGGTTGCAGATCTGTCAGGTCGGGCCGCCCAACATCGAGTGCTTGCCCTTGCGAGACGTGCACCCCACTAACTTCCATGGCGTCCATCTACAGTGGTTTTCGTGCGACCGAATCTCCATGCTTCAAGAGTAGATTCGCTCGATCGGTATAGAACTATCTGGGACCGCCATCCGACAATTGGTCCTCTCTTGTGCATCGCGAGTCTTCAGTACTTCTTAATTCAATTCCTGGTCGCCCTACGATGGTCGCCCCCGTATAGCGTTACTAGAGACACCATTAGTGATTTGGGAATCACGATGTGCGGCAAGTTCAATGCCCGATATGTGTGCTCGCCACTTCACGAGCTGATGAACCTCTCCTTCGTAATTCTCGGTGTGACGATGGTCTCGGCGTGCATCTTGCTTCATCGCCAGCTTTCCTTCGTATGCTCTCGACCGCTCTCTATTGGCTTTGCTTTGGTTGCGATTGGCGGTGTCGGAGTAATTCTGGTGGGCATCTTCCCCGAAGACAGTGTTCCTCTCTTCCACGGAATAGGTGCGGCACTACCTTTTCTTCTCGGTAACATCGGCGTGGTTCTGTTGGGAATCTCTCTGGCGGCCTCTCTCGCATTTCGCCTCTTCACGCTGATATTGGGGATCGCTGCGCTCACGGCCTTGGTGTTCTACGCCACCGGTCACTTTCTCGGACTCGGAGAAGGTGGCATCGAACGGGTCGTGGCATATCCACAAACGATCTGGCTGATTGCCTTCGGTGCCTATCTATTGACTAACATCGCCAACTTACCAATCGGCGAAGTCAAGCGGAAACTTCACTGAACACTGGAAGGGAGAGGGGCAAACGAGTCTGGACGTCGACTCGTTCGCATGCGATTCGGATGCTTTCTACTTTCGGAGACCTTTACTGGTCACCGAGTCTCCGTGAGCGTCGTTGCACTCGGGCTGGCGATCATGCGACTCTTGGACTTCCGCTACAAGCGAGGGCAATGGGACCGAGCGCGTCGTTCACCATTCACGGAGTCGCCAGGCGGAGATTGTGCAGGTCGTTCCTCGGACACCACAGTTCTGCAACCTTGTGTCAGTCCAACCTCATCTAGAGCGACGACTGTCCCCCTCGGACCTCGCTGTCTTCCGATGGACCTGTCTGCGAAGCTGAAAGATACGAACTGAGCCCAGCGCTAGCGCCATGAGTGCGCCAAGAATCACTGCGCCAAGGAGTGCCACCGAGAGGGGAAGCGTGCCAGAGAGAGTGAAAAGGCTCACCTTTACGTTCTTAGGATTTTGAAACACGAACACCAAGATGACGACCAAGACGACCAATACGGGAAGCAAACTGATCCACGCCCTCGACGTCCGCGTCGACAAGATCACGTCTGAAGAAGCACCTGGCTCAACTCCAACTTCAACTTCAACTGGAACGTCTTCTTGTTCGGGGCTGGCTATAGGTGCATCATCTTCATCGTTTGACTGGTCTCCCATTAAAGCCCCCAATCTGCCCCTCAAGCGAGGCGAAATAAGCCACACGGAGCCTGACCCACTCTTCAGGATGAACGATACGTGTTACCTCTGATTATGCAGCATGGACGACCAGGCGAAGGTAGTTCGCATCCGATCTTCAACTGATTGCCGCCAGAGCCCTCCCCATTCCGAAGACGCCAGTCGCAGATTGTGGGCGGCGGCCCGACGACGGCCCTTCTCCCGTCAACGGAGTACGTCACCCACTGCCTCGCTCACCAGATCGGATGATTCGCGCAGGCTCTCGGAGTCAGCATCGTCGACAGATCAGTTCCCCTGTACCGATTGGGACAACAAGGGCGTCTACTCGCTCGTCTGCCATCGCCTTATCGATCATCGGCTGAAGGTCAGCTTCGTGGCTCACCGCGTTGTCAGCGATGAGCAGGCCCCCGGGCACGAGATGCGGGACCACCGCCTCATAACACCGATCGTAGATATCCTTTTCGGCGTCGAGGAAGCAGAAGCCCACGGATTTCAACGAGTCGGCGTGATCGAGGAAGTCGCCGTGTACCAGATGCACGACATCGCCAATCATCGCAGTGGTGATGGTCTGAGTGGCCAATTGTGCCTTCTCCTCAAGAATCTCATACGTCGTCAGAACGCGACCCCGGGCCCGACAGGCGAGCGACAACCACATCGTCGAATAGCCGGCGCTCGTGCCGATCTCGATCCAGTCGCCGTCGGGGGCGCTCGCGGCCAGTAAGGCGAGGAAACGCCCAGTGTCCGGCGGTATCTGGCGTAAACGCCGCAAGTGCTGTGTGCCGTCAACTCGATCGCGAGTGTCGGTCTTTTCGAGCTCGGCCATCCGTAGAGTCAAGGCCTCAGGAATATCGCGGAACATCATTCCTCCTCGCGTTTTGATATCGACTGTATCGAGTCGTTGGTGGGGTTGCGAGAACCTCTTGGCCAAATCCTGTTTTTGTCTTCGTCAAGGATTCGTCCCACATGAAATTGGATTACTGGGTCCGATCGCCCAATCTCGCGATCGCCAGTCGGATATTGTGCACGTCGGCCGTTCAAGACTACGGAATTGCAACTTGGCGTCATTCCGACTTCGCATCGGCCTTAACGTTCGCTTGAAATCAGTTGTGGCGATCACTCGTGCCAGATTTGAGGTGGTGAAACGAGCAGCGCCGTGCGCCCGTGCTTGATAGGTTCTGATTATCTGACCCAATCGAGAGGATGATTCATATGGCTGGTTGCGCCTCCTGTGGAGGATGTTGTGCTCACTGCGCGAGCACCTGTGGTGTTATGGGGGGAGCGTCGTTTGGCGCCATGGGCTCCCCCTTTGTCGGGGGTTTTGGGGGTTTTGGCTTCTTCCCCTTCTTTGGCGGTCGCCACGCGTTGCAGAGTAACGACGACAACGCCACACCAGTGGACGGCGACGCACTTGTCGACCCGAACCACCCCGATCATCGTGAAGCCATCAAGACAGTTTCACACGTCGACGATGACAAGCACGAGAAGATTACCCAATGGCTCAAAGACGAACTCCACCAGATCGAACATGGGAGTGATCCGCAGAAGTGACGTGAGCGGCTTCAATCAAGGTAGCCAAGGGTTGATTCTCCAGTCGGATCATGTGCACGTCGGCCCATCGAAGGCGACGATTTCTGTTGGTCTGACCTCTACCTTGGTTTCCTTGCTTCGATCAAATATCGCTGTGAGTGTGAGTTGAAACTTCCGTGCTGTTCGATATAGCCGTGTAGTTGAATCAGGTGTTCTCGATATTGAACGACGGAGAAATCTGGGACAGTACAAATCACTTTGCGTAAGAAGTAGACAACTGCACCTACATCGAAGAAGACAACGGGCAAGGATTCCTCTTGAGCGTCGATCACCTCGAGTCCGGTAGCCATGGCCAACGAGATAGCCCGATCCAAACTTTGTGTCGTTGAAATGGGTCGCGGACCCATTATGAAATCGGACAGTTCACTGTTTGTTCCGGCGCCGACTTGCTGAGAGAAGTAGGTTCCTCCAGACTGAAGGACTCGTTCAATCTCTGTCCACAGCGTGACGGTAGGGTGTCGACTGCAAATGAGGTCGAACGTCTCATCATTAAACGGCAAGACGGCGTCGTCAAGAACTTCTACAACCGATACATCATAAGGTTCCAACATATTCCGGGCGATTTCTATGTTCGGTGGCCACGACTCGGTGGCGGCGAGAGTTTTTGGATGTTGTTTGATTCGGGAGAGAATCTCGGCGAACCGTTCTCCTCCGCCCGTCTGAATATCTAGTACTGCATTGGCCGTACTCATTCGTTTGCTGAGACTCTCGAAATATTTCCAAGAAGGTCGGGCCTCGGTTGCCCGGCCACTGAGCCACGAGAAGTCCCAACCGTCAATGGGTTCAGAGTCGCCCTCTTCGAGCAGCTTGTCGATTATCGATTGGGCTGTCATTCGGCCATCGTTGCACAAACCTCATCGAGATCGATTTTCCGACCTCGACTCTTAACCTTGTCTGGTCAAACTAAGCCGCCAACGCAAGGATGTAGAAGTGTGGCTTCGGGCCTCAGGCTCCACGTCTACCAATCGCAATTTCGCTGTTGGCTCAACCCATCCATGAATAATTTCAGCCCCGCAGTATCGCTCGACCGCTCCTTTTGTGTGATGCACATCGGCTCAACGGTGGACAGGCTGTGGGGCTAGAGGCCGTGTCATACTTAGCTGTGTCGTTACGCGAGTCGAAACGAATTCGTCAACTCTTCAATGAGCAGGTTCGTCGAGGCATCGCGGGTGACGGTACAATTCTGGTCACCACGACACCGCACGTGGTGCGGTGGTCGGCGATTGACGACGTTGGTTGGTCCGAGATTGCTTGGTCACACTTGGATGGAACCAACGTGAATGACGTAATCGCTGCGCAGATCGAACACTTCTCTTCAGCCGGCCAGGGCTTTGTTTGGAGGGTCTATGACACCGACCTCCCCCAGGATCTGGGTTCGCGCCTTGGGCTTGCCGGGTTCCGACTCACGGGAACGTCCGAGCTGATGATTGCCCAAGTGGCCGATGTACCTACCGAGGTTGATCTACTCCCTGGGGTGTCACTTGTTCCCGCAAATGATTCAGTCGGAATCGATCGGCTCATCGAGGTTCACGAAAAAGTCTTCGAAACCGACCATTCCCAATTACGCCGTACGCTCCGTGCGCAGATGGCCAGTTCACCATGGCTGAGCGAACTTGTCGTCGTCATGGCTGAAGGCACTCCGGTTTCTTCGGCACGCGTGGAATTCCTCCCCGATCGGGATTTCGCAAGCCTCTGGGGAGGCAGCACCCTTCCTGAATGGAGAGGCAAAGGCTTGTTCAGAGCCATGGTGGCGTACCGAGCTCAGAAGGCTACCAATCGGGGCTACACGTACCTTTACGTGATCGCTTCGCCTCAAAGTCGACCTATCCTCGAACATCTCTTCTTTGAATGTTTCGGGTCGGTGTCAACGTACGGGTGGCAACCTGAAGCACTCTCGGACTGAGATTCCGTAGTTCGGAAGCTAGCAAGCATCAATCATGCGGTCCACCGTGCGGTTACTCACCAATGCGGGGTGACAGCACGGTGGCGTCGGGCCTTCGAAACGAATCAGACCTTAGGCCACTTGAGTCGCCAGTGCGTGGTGGCATTCTGGTTGAGTCGGGCCGTTGACAATCGTCAGGTTTCTGTTTTCTCATCGAGTAACTCAATGCGGCGGTTCTACTTCCACAGCGCAATCGCTTCTTCATTCGGTTGGCGTGGGTACGCAACTTAATTGGAAACGGCCATCGAAGGGCGGGTAGTACTCTTCGGTCTGTAATGGTCGACGATCTGATAGACCCCAGAAGGCAAGAGCCCCCCTACGTCCTCGATGAGCGCACCATGCTTGAGGCGTGGCTCGACTTTCATCGCACTACGCTCGTCTTGAAATGTGAAGGGCTCACTGAAGAAGAGTTGAAACGCCGACCTGTTGAGTCGTCTTCTCTGTCGCTCCACGGTCTGGTGCGGCATATGGCTGAGGTGGAGCGCAGCTGGTTCCGGCGGGTGTTGCTGATCCAGCCTGAGCTTCCAAGGATTTGGTCGACGCCTCTTAATCCTGATCTAGATCTCTATCCGATTGAAGATGCTCACTGGCCGACGGACTATGGCGTTTGGCAGACAGAATGTGCCTCGGCCCGTGAAGCGGCGACAGGACTGTCGATTGATGACACAGGAATCCGTGACGGCGAACCCTGTTCCCTGCGATGGATCTTCAACCACATGATTGAGGAATACGCGCGGCACAACGGACACGCCGACCTTATTCGCGAAATGGTGGATGGAAGCGTCGGTTGGTGATGGTACGACTGTCGCTGAACGGGAAATTGTTCACTCTCTTCGCCGATGAAGATTCTTCTTACATGATCGTCATGGAGTCGTCGAACTGCATCTTGAAATTTCGGAAAGTTCACGGACGGCGATGAAACACATCCGTCGGAGTCTTCGTGTCTCGAATCTTGAGGCTGTATTTTGGAAAGGGCGATCCTTCATCGAGTCGCCAAAGTAAGGTTGCACTCCTGTCGCGTCGGGTCTTCGTCCTCGCTCACCATTGGTCGTACGCATTTGTACCGCAGATTACTGCGTTGACTCGCGCTCGATGGGACTTCGACGCACGGTTTGTGCGAATTACAGCGGCCCATCCCATGACCACCGTGCTACCGAAAGACCCGAAGCGACGTCGTCCGCTGAATGGGGGTAGGCAGACATGGTTGTGGTTGCCCAGCGGAAATAGTCTTGGAGAGTCGTTCGCAGACGAGGGTCGTCAGATAGCTCGGCGTCGTCGAGTGCCTGAGAGAAGCAGACTTGCGCTGCTTCGTTCATTTCGATGTGCTCTCCATTTCCGGAATGCATTCGAATGACGCTGCTCTCGTCGCCTAAAGATCCGGAGTAGTCCTTTGGGCCGCCGAGCGCCTCAGACCAATATGCCGCGAGGCGCTCTGAGTGTTCGGGATGATAGCCATCAGAAAAAGCGTGGCTCACGATCGGGTCGGCGAGACATCGTGCGTGCCAAGCGACTGCCGAATCTAAAAAGGCTTGCTTCCCGCCCGCGGCGTCGCATATAGGTTGCGTCACTGCACTGATTCTAGGCATGTAAGTCGACAAATCTGATCGTGCTTGCAACCAGTCCACGTCGCTAGATTTCCTTCAGAGTTTGTGGTCGTCGGTCCGACCTCGCCACCTTGACGTGGGCTCCTGAGTGTTTCGATCGCCGGTCCTTTGGAGGTCCACTGCCGTCCACGAACAACCGCGCCCCGCCATTTACACTGGGCAAGACGTCTGTGCATCACTACGCGCCCAAGGAGAATAATGGTTGCAATCTGGCATTGGATCCTGCAAGTCACCGGAACTTCCAATGAGGCGGGAAAGTGGTACGCATTTTGGTCAGGTTTCGGCGCGGACCTCGAGGAGTTCGGGATTGTCCTGCTGGTCTTCGGCCTTTACAAGCGCCACAAATGCCAGTCGTGTTGGCGGCCCGCGCTCAAGGCTGGTTTGGGACGAGTAGCCGGAACGCATTACGAGACCTGTCATCGACATACCAATAAAGAAGAGCACGACGCGCTCAGTGAGCAACACAGGATTCGACACCCAGAAATGCATGAGCACCTCAAGGGAGAGTCGGCGAAATGACCGGCACTTTCTGGGACCGTTGGGTGTGGCCAGCGGGAGGATCTGGTGGCATTCCCGGCGACGTAGTGGCCACCTTGGTCTGGGTCATTCTGGCCAGCATTGCGTCATACGTCTTCGTGCCACGAATCAGGACTTGGGTCAACAATCACATCAAGGGAATTCACGAGAAGCTCGAAGCACAACACAAGGAGAAGATGGCGCAGGCGGACGCGCACCACAAAGAGGCGTTGGAACAAGCGCAACAGCATCACGAAGCGCAGCTAGAGCTCGCGAAATCTAATCATTTGGAGCACATGGCAGCCCTGAAGAGCGCCAACAATAACTCGCCGCCCGCCACTCCTCTGGCGCAATCCACCAGTGGCACGACTACCGGAGGCGAATCGAGCAGTGATTAACGCTGAGCGTCGGTGATGGTCAGCACGATCGATTCGTAGTGGTCGAGCAAAAACCATCGAAGACTCCCATGGGCTTGTGAAGTCGCAATGTGACGAACGGTTCTTCGTCTCCGGCAATAAGGTAGCGATCGATCCCGCCGAGGCCGTGCGCCACGGCGAACTGCAGATCATCGTGAATCGACGCCAGAACAATGGTCTCGATGGAAGTGCCGCCGATACGTCGCGTCACTATTTGAAATTGATCATGATCGAAGAATGACCGTATCGTCCAAGCAAATTTTGCCCAACAAGGCGCAGGCGATCTCTCCAGGAATGTCGACGCGTGGGCCAGGGTCGAGCATCGCTCGCGTTCGACGACGGAGTGCTCCGATCTAAAAGTCGACAAGGTCAAGTACGACGTCGTTTCCGTGATGTGATTCGGACTCAACGACGTTGCGATGCAAGCCGAGAATCCGATCCTTCCTGGTCGAGAGGTTTAGACGCCGCCGGCGGGACCGGAGAGGTCCAGGCGGAGTACCGAGTCACCCGAGACTTCGAGAACGGTGGCCTTGTAGATCCCGGGCTTGGGCGGCACGAGACGCAGTAAGTAAGTGCACGAGGAATTCGCTGCGACCGACGAAGCGCACGACGGCTTCACCGGAGAGATGGTGAAGTGACTGATGGTCGTAGCGCTCTGCCAGAGAGAGACGGGCTGTGGAAGGGACGTGGGATTTGTCAACACGTAGGGCAGCGTGGGAGTTTGATCGGGGAACGTGATACGCGTGGCCGAGGCAACGAGAACGCCCAAGTGCGGGGCGTCATTGATCAAGACTTCGCCGTAGTTCGATGGGCGGCCCGCGCCGCAGTGTTCGACGTAGGTGAGATCGAGTCGAGTTATGGTCCCACTGGAGCTTGAGGCGATGTCCCAGATGTGAAAGCTGCCGGTGACCCGGGTGCACCCGGTGGGTCTGCCGGGGCCGGTTATCTCGATGCCGGGGAAACCGGCACTACGATACGCCGCGCGTTGGACGTTGTCGTAGTTGCCAACATTGAAGGTTTGGCCGGCGACGGGGACGAAGGAATAGCTCGCAAAAGTCTTGGCCGCGGTGTTGACGTAGGAGAGGTAGACGCCCGAGGTAGTGGCAGTTACCTTCGCCCAGTGGGTGGAGTACACGGATGAGACTCCGTTGTCAATGTGGTCACCCTTTTCCGAAAAGCCTGAGACGATGATTTGTTCCGGGGAAACGGTCGTCGCAGCGGAGGTCAAGGTAGTGGCGCTCGCCGTGGTGGTCGAACTGGCGAGAGCGATCGAGGGCACGCCGACCACGATCATGGCGGCAGTGCTCAAGAAGGTAGTGAGGCGACTTTTGTGGGACATGTGATCTCCTCTAGATAAGGGCACCCATCACGGTGCCGCGGATCCGCGCTGCTGTCCGTCGTGTACTGACGGGGACCAACGGTATTGCAGCAGGCTTATTCATCTGTCAATAACCCTGATGCACCATGGTAGTGAGACGACACCGTGCCGAACACGTAATTCCACATCCCGCCGACGACACCGCTTCGTCGTGGTCCCAGAGGTTGAATCCGGCCTTATTGAGTTGTGACGAAAAGTCCACGAAAGGCATCTGGGATAGTCGACGTATCGAACACTGCCCCACACGTGGGTATTTGTGGGTGAGATTTCGTGGAGATGTTCGTCACCGGCCTATCTTTTCCCTTTTTTCGGCACGATTTCCTCAGATTTCAAGAGTCGCCAACCCCGGCGCTCGAATTGATGCGATGTTGAGAAACCGTAGGGCGGCGTGTGAGGTCGCGATGCGAAGGTGGGTACGGAGTGAAAGGCGGATCGTGCGGCGTATTGCGGCATTTCGACGCGGTCTGACTGTCGCGTCATTGGTGGCAACAGTGGGTCTTGCCGTTGTACCAGCACAAGGCGCCATGGCAGCGACGTCGGCCAGTGCGTGGAAGGTCACGTCAACTCCAGCACTTTCGGGTAGCTGGTACGCCGCGACTTACGCCGCGGGGCGCTTCGTCGTCCTGGGACACGGCGCAGTCGTCGCCACGTCGCGCAACGCCATCACGTGGAGTTCGCACCGGGTGCCGGCGGGCTCGTGGCAGTCGGTGGCCTACGGCGCGGGTAAATTCGTCGCGTTGTCGTCGGTCAACGCTGGCTTGCACGAGATGACCTCGAGTGACGGAGTCCACTGGTCGGCGCGACCGGGTCCCGCTGGAGAGTGGACGGGGCTGACCTACGGAGCGGGGCGCTTTTTAGCGGTGAGTGCTTTCGGCCAGCTCATCACCTCCACCGATGGCGTTCACTGGAGGATCACCTGGTCACGCACTCAGTTTCTCCTCAACTCAGTCACCTACGGCAACGGTCGCTTCGTCGCCGCCGACAGCGCCGATGGTGACGCCTTGGTCTCACTGAACGGCATCAACTGGAGCTTCTATCCCATTAGCACTCCTGGCACGCCCTGGTACGCCGTCACCTACGGTAACGGTGTCTTTAGCGCCTTCAGCCCCTCGGGGCTCGTGGCCACGTCGATGCTCGGCTACGCCTGGGTCACGCATCGGGCCTCGGCGGCGCAGCAGATGAACGGTTCAGCCTTTGGTTGCAACACCTTCGTCGCCACCGGCCAGGCGTCGGCCCGCGTGAATAACGTACTCACCTCACACTTCGGTGCGTCGTGGAGCGCCTCGCCCGTGCCCATTGACGCGACTGCAAACTGGACGGCCGTGGCCTACGGAGCGAGTCGATTCGTCGCCGTGAACACCGCGGGGACCATTGCGACACTGCACGTGCGGGGATACTGCGGACCCACCGTACCCACGCCCCCCAAGGACGTGTCGGGCAACATCGAAAATGGCCAGGTGTGGACATATCAGCACCCGCCCATGAGCCAACAGGGCGCGCCGATCAACGGTTATTTGGTGACCATCACCGACGGCACTCGTTCGTGGACCTGTCACGCGCCGGTGTACTACGAGCCCAACTGCATTATTAAAGGTCTCACCAACCGCAAGGTCTACGACGTCACCGCTCAAGTCCACAAACGCTTTGGCTACTCGGTGC
>PMTL01000174.1 GCA_003168075.1 Acidimicrobiaceae bacterium | reverse complement strand
CACGTCCCCGTGTGGTTCATGCGTCAAGCGGGTCGTTCACTGCCCGAATACCGGGCCCTGCGCGGCACGGGATCGATCCTTGAGGCGATCGCCGACCCGTCGCTCGCCTGCGAGGTGACCATGCAGCCGGTGCGCCGCTACGGCGTAGACGCGGCCATTTTGTTCTCCGACATCGTGGTCCCGTACCACGCCCTCGGCTTCGGAGTCGACGTCGTGCCCGGACGCGGCCCGGTCATCGCCCAGCCATTTCGATCCGCGAGCGACCTGGAGCGACTGCGTGACCTGCGCGACGAGGACGTCGCGCACGTCACGGCGACCGTCGATCTGGTGCTCGAACAGTTGTCGACCACGAATACTCCGCTGATTGGCTTCGCGGGCGCACCCTTCACGGTGGCGAGCTACCTGGTCGAGGGCGCTCCCACCCGTGACTTCGCCGTGATCAAGTCGCTGATGCACGCTGACCCCGATCTCTTCGAGCGTCTGCTCGACCGCTTGGTCGCCATCACCGTGTCGTTTCTGCGCGCCCAAGTGGCCCACGGCGCGCGCGCCCTGCAACTTTTCGATTCCTGGGCTGGTTCGCTCACGCGCGACGAGTACCGGCGCTTCGCGCTGCCGGCCACGAAGCGGGTGCTCGAGGGCGTGGCTGATCTGGGAGTGCCGACCATCCTCTTTGGCGTGGGCACTGGTGAATTACTCACCCTCATGACCACGGCCGGTTCGAGCGTGCTCGGTATCGACTGGCACGTCGACCTCGATGAGGGACGGCGCCGAGCCGCCAAGGCAGTCCAGGGCAACTTGGACCCCGCGCGTTGTCTGGGGGGTGTCGAACTCGCCGTGGCGGCGGCGCGTGAGGTGCTCGCTCGAGCGGGACGCGACGGCGGGTACATTTTCAATTTGGGCCACGGCGTCTTGCCGTCGACCGACCCCGCAGTACTCGAAGCCGTGGTCCGGGTGGTCCACGATGAAGGTTTGGCAGGAGTGCAATGACGACCGGTGTTCTCGTTATGGCGTACGGCACGCCCACGACGCCCGCCGACGTCGAGGCCTACTACACCCGTATCCGCCACGGTCGTGCGCCGACACCGGAACTCTTACGCGAACTCTCAGACCGCTACCGCGAGATCGGCGGGACCTCTCCGCTCGCCCAGCGCACCGCAGCCCAGGTCGCGGGTATCGCGGCCGCGCTCGAGGAACGTTTTGCGGGGGCCTTCGACGTGCGCTTTGGATCGAAGTACGAGCCGCCCATGATCGAAGACGTCGCTCCGGGATTCGCTGAGGACGGCATCACGCACGTCATTGGACTCGTGCTCGCGCCGCACTCCTCGTCGATGTCGACCGACCAGTATATGAGCCGCGCACGCGAGTCTCTGGGCCAGTCGGTCACCTTCACCGAGATTGGCGCCTGGTGGGACGCGCCGGGGTTCTTGGAGATCATCGCCCAACGGGTCACCGACGCCCTGGCCCTCGTCGACCCCGCGCGTCTTGATACCACGGAGGTGCTCTTCTCGGCCCACTCACTGCCCCAGAAGATTCTCGCCACCGGCGACACCTACCCCGAACAGCTGCGCGACAGCGCCGTGGGCGCGGCCCGCGCGGCCGACATCACCAACTTCGACCTCGCCTGGCAATCTGCCGGTCGCACCGCTGATTCCTGGATCGGACCCGACATTTTAGAGGTGCTGCGCACCAAGAAGGCGGCCGGACTCACCGACATCGTGTCGTGCCCGATCGGCTTCGTGTCGGACCACCTTGAGGTCCTCTTCGACATTGACATCCGGGCCCAAGCCCTGGCCCACGAACTTGGTCTCAACCTGATTCGCACCGCGTCGCTGAACGACGACCCCGCCTTCATCTCGGTCCTGGCCGACATCGTGGTGGCCGCCGCGTGACGACGCGCCCCTCGGTCGTCGTCGTTGGCGGCGGTATCGCCGGTCTGGCGGCCGCGTGGGAACTCACGGGTGCCCAGGAGGGACCGTCGGAGTCGACTCCGCGCATCGAGTTGATCGAGGAATCAGAACACCTCGGCGGAGCACTCACGACCTTGGAGTTCTGTGACCGCGTGATCGACCTGGGGCCCGATGGTTTCCTGGCTCGCCGCCCCGAGGCACTCGCCCTGGCCAAGGAACTCGGCCTCGAGGACCAACTCGAAGCAATCTGCGCCGCGGGCGCGTCGATATGGCTCAAGGGTGCCCTCGAAGAACTCCCCGCGGGTCTGGTGCTCGGTGTGCCCACTGACGCCAAGTCGTTGAAGGCGATGAAGGGCCTGTCGTGGAGCTCGCGTTGGTCGGCGTGGCGCGACCAACACGCCCCCAGGAAACTGAAGGTCACCGATGACGTCAGCATCGGTTTGATCCTGCGCACCAAGCTCGGTGGCGAACTCACGTACCAGCTCATCGAGCCCATGGTCGGGGGGATTCAGGCGGGTCGCGTGGACGAGCTCTCTGCGGCCGCGGTTTTCCCCGCCCTGTACGACGCAGCCCAGCGCGGCGGTTCGTTGATGAAAGCGCTGCGCGGCGCTGGGCACACCGGCCCCGTCGCCGAGCGCGTCCTCGGACCGCTCTTCATGACCCTGCGTGGCGGCGTGGGTTCGCTCGCTGACGAACTCACGCGCCAGCTCAGTGAGCGCGGCGTTGTCGTGCGCACTGGGACAGCCGTGAGTGCCCTGCGCCCGACGCCGTCGGGCACCTACCCCTGGGAAGTGGATACCTCTGACACCACCACGGGCGCCAGCGCGGTCATCCTCGCCACGCCCGCCCCGGTGGCGGGCCGACTGACGAGCGCCCTGGACGAAGTGCTCACCCAACTCCAGAGCATCACTAGCGCCGGCGCGGCAGTGATCACCTTCGTCTTTGACGCCGCCGATACGACTCTGCCGCCCACCGGCACGGGCGTGCTGGTGCCATTGGCCACCGAGTGGCACGACGACGTCATGATGATCACGGCGATCACCTTCCTCGACCGCAAGTGGGCGCACCTGCGACGCGACGGACAGATCCTTCTTCGCGCCCACGTCGGTCGCATCGACGACCGCCGCTGCGAAGTATTGAGTGACGATGCGTTGGCCCAGCGGGTTCGCGACGAGCTGACGACAATATTAGGGCGAGTCGGTGCGCCCATCGACGTGTGCGTGCAACGCTGGCCCCAGGGTCTACCCCAGTACTACGTGGGTCACCTGGATCTGGTGGCGCGCGCGCGTCACGCCCTCTCGCCATTTTCGATCCGCCTCGCCGGAAGCGCCTACGACGGCGTCGGCGTCCCCGCCAGTGTCGGCTCGGGGCGGCGCGCCGCTCGCGAGGTACTGACACTCTTGGCGAATTCTGACCAGTCCTAGAGGTAGTAACCCGAGTGGATATACAGACACGGCACTCCCTCGGCCACGTACATCGCGTGATTATGAGGATCGTCTTCGAACGCGAGGCGTACGTCGAATCCATAGGTGCGCAGGTCGTGCAAGACGTCGCGTTTGAACTCCGAGACGCCGGAGTAGTCGCCGAAGTCGCGCGTGACGAGCAGGTCCCAACGCACGTGGAACCGCTCCAGCCACTCGACGGTCTTGGTCTGTACTCTTCGTGGTCGGCCGGTGACGAGCAGCACACGCAGTGACGGATCGAGCAAGTCGAGGAGCGTCGAGGTCTCGTCAATCAACGGGTCCTGGTCGCAGGCGTCAAAGAATGAACGCCAGTCTCCCGAGCCGCGCAGGAGCTGGCGGCCCGAGGCGTCGGCGAGAACACCGTCGATGTCGACGACCACCGCCGCACCCGCCGGAACGCTCTCGCGGCGCCAATACCAGTGTTCTTGGGGATTAGTGGTCGTCATACGCTCTCAAAGTGAATACATGGAACAATCTCTGCGAGACTAGACGTGATGGCAGCGACTGAACGACACACGCTCCCGATTCCCTACGGTCACCGCGTCTACGTGGTCAGCGACCTCAGTCTGTCGCCACGGACGCGGGGGCGCAGCCGACCCTTGGTGGAGCTCACGACGCTCCTGGGTGACATCGACGACCCCGCCGTTGTCGTCGTTGCGGGTAACCTCTTCTTCCCCGGTGAGTGCGAAGACTTCGCAGGATTTGTCTGCGCGACTTTGGCGAACCTGTCCGACTTCACTTCGTCGGTACGCGACTTCGTCGCACACGAGACCCACCAGTTCTACGTCCTGCCCGGCACCGACGACGCTCGCCTCGCCACCGACGACGCCGCGCGCGCACGCCTGGAGGAACTCGGGATCGTCGTGGCGAGCGACCTCATGTTGCAAGTGGCTTCGGCCGAGGGCGTGCGCGACCTGGCGATCGCCGCCGGCTCGCACCAGGTCGACGTGCAGAACGTCGACACCCCCGACCGCGCCGACGCCGACCGTCTGGAGGACCCGGCGTCACTCGCGAGCTTCGTAGCGTCGCGCGTCTTGTACCGGCGCCTGGCCCCGTGGATCTGGGTCGTCTTGCTCGCACTGGTGGGCGCCGACCTGTTCAACTCGGTCACCGAATTGATCGGCCACTTCACGCACCACGTGTACAAGGTTCACGCGCCGCACACCAACAGCTTCTGGGGCAATCTCATCGTGAACCTGTTCGTACTGGTCGTGGCCGAGGCCCTCGTCGTGGGCGCCGCCGGAATCGTCGTGCGCCGCAGATTCAACCGCTCGCACCACGCCGACTCCGAGAGCGAACCGCTCGCCAATACCCTCGTCGACCAGGTGGACGCCCTCGACTTCGCCCGACGCATCGTCGAGCGAGGAGGCGTCGGAGCGGTGATCGGCGGCGCTCCTCGTCCAGCCCTGGCATTCTTGGCCGGTGGCGTGTGCGCCGTGCCGGGACCCTCGCGCACGGTCATCGTGCGACGCGAAGGACGCGTGGGTCTGCCGCCGGTGTTCACCAGCGTTGTGCGACTGGGCATCGTGGAGATCGAGGCAGCGAGCAACGTCCAGGTCCGTCTCGTCGGCGGCGAATCTCCCTTGTCGCGTTCGCACTTGCTCGAGCGCCTCGTGGGCGCAGCGCCCACGCAGGCCGGACCGCCGCACGGGACAGCGACGTTGGGATCGTGGCCACTCGGCTCACCATTCCCGATGTCCGGCGATCGATTGCAGTCCTCGCGTCGCCAGCGTTCCATCCGACGCTGGGCGAGCGGACTGCTGCTCGTCGACGGACTCATCAACGTGATCGTTACCGCCTCGCCGCCACTGAGAAATCGTCTGCACACGGTCCTCTCCTTCTTGCCGCTCGGCGTGGCCCAGTCGGCCGCCGTCGTCACCGCGGTGGCCGGAATCGCCATGATCATGCTGGCGCGCGGCGTGCGCCGCGGACAGCGCCGCGCCTGGTTCCTCGCCCTGGCGGCCCTGGCGCTGACGGTCGTCGCGCACCTGGCGCGCGGCGGCTCGCTCTTGGCCTCGGTGGTCGCGGCGGCCCTGGCGGTCTATCTCGTGCTGCAGCGCCGCCACTTCCTCGCGGCGTCGGACCGCACGACCACACGTTCGATCCTGCCGCGCCTGGGCATCATCGCGGTGATCGCCGTCATCGCGGCGGCGCTCGGTATCGAAGCCGCCAGTCTGCATGACTACGTACTGCCAAACTTCGGCGTCGTCCTTATGGCCTGTGTCGAGCGCCTGATCGGCCAGTACAACATCTTCTTGCCCGACCAGTTGACTGACTTCGTTGATCCCGTCTTGTTGACGGTGGGCATCTCGCTGGTGGTGACCGCACTCTACGTGGTGACGCGCCCAGTGGTGGACCGTCGACTCTCGACGACCGGTACCAGCGCGGAGCGTCGCGTCGCCGAATTACGCGCCCGCGACATCGTGCGGCGCCACGGGCGCGGCACGCTGGACTACTTCGCCCTGCGCGACGACAAGCAGTTCTTCTTCTTTCGCGACTCGCTCGTGGCGTACGCCGTCTACGGAGGCGTGGCCTTGATTTCTCCGGACCCCATTGGTCCCGACGCCGAGCGCACCGAGGTCTTCAACGCTTTTCGCACCTACTGCGAAGCGCGCGGCTGGACAATCGCCGTCATGGGCGCGGGTGCGGACTGGCTCAGCACCTATCACGCCGCGGGCATGCACTACCTGTACCTGGGCGACGAAGCCATTGTCGAGTGTCAGACGTTCTCACTCGAGGGCGGCAAGATGAAGGGCCTGCGACAGGCCTGTACTCGCCTCGCGCGCCGCGGCTACACCGTGGAATACTTCGACCCCGCCGATATCAATCCGGCGCAAGTCAGTGGCGTCTTGGATCTCATTTCGATGTTGCGCCGCGGTGAGGGCGAGCGAGGTTTCTCGATGATGCTGGGACGGCTCTTTGACCCCAAGGACAAGGGTCTTTTGTTGACCCTCGTCTACGGACCCGACGGCCGACCGGCGGCGGCGTGCCAGTTCGTTCCCTCCCCGGCCATTCACGGCTACTCACTTGACCTCATGCGCCGCGACCCGGGCGAGCACCCCAACGGGCTGATTGACTTCGCGCTGTGTTCGACCATCGCGCACCTGAAGGAACAAGGGGCTCAGGGGCTCAGTCTCAACTTCGCGGCCTTTCGCTCAGTGCTCGACGGCGAACGCGGCGAGGGCACCTTCACCCGGGTCGAGCGCTGGACCCTCAAGCGGCTCTCGGGCATTTTGCCCATCGAGTCACTGTGGCTCTTTAACGCCAAGTTCCATCCGCGCTGGCTACCGCGCTACATCGTCTACCCCGCGGTGGAGAGTTTCGTGCCCGTGGTGGCGGCGATCCTTCGCGCCGAATCCATTACCGAGATCCCCATGCTCGGTCGGTTCTTCACCAACGACCCGCGAAATCGTCCCGGCACAATCGTGCCACCCGACGTGCTGGCGGCCGCGCAGCGCGTCGACGAGAGCGTCTAACCCAGTCGTCGCGCGATGGCGCGTGCCAGGCGCGCCGGTGCGCGGTCGTCGTAGCCCAGATAGAGCGCCGGCTCGACGAGCTCGAGTTCCATGAGCTGCCAGCCCTCGGCCGATGCGACCAGATCGACGCGAGCGTACGTCAGGTCGGCGAATCGACCGGTGAGGAGTTGGCGCGCGAGATCGACTGCCGCTGGCTCGGCGGTCGCGAGCGACATCTGACGCGAGCGAAATTCGCCGTCGCGTTCTTCGGGCGCGACGTTCAACATCGCGCGCTTGGTCATGGCGTGCGAGAAGTCTGCGTCGATGAAGATCAACGCACGCTCACCCTGTTCGTCGATGGCGCTGGCGTAGGGCTGGATCAGCGCGCAGCGTCGCGAGGCGTGCAGTCGCGCGACGTGTTGGCGAGCGCCAGCGTGATCGCCGGCGCGAAAACGCTCCGCGTCGATGGAACCGGCCCCGACCGCCGGCTTCACGACGACGTCGCCCTCGGGGAAGTGCGGCTCCTCGCCCACTTCGCAAAACGACGTGTCGATGACGGGAAATCCCTCGTCGTGAAGATCACCAAGGTAGTGCTTGTCCGTGCTGTACTCGATCACGTCGTAGGGGTTCACCAGACGCGCACGGGCGTGAGCCCAGGCCAAGAACTCGTCGTACACCCGGGCGTATCCCCACGTAGAGCGCACCACCACCAAATCGTAGGACTCCCAGTCGACTCCTTCGTCGTCCCAGACCTCGAGTCGGGCCTCGACACCGAGGGCGGCGAGTTCGCTCAGTACCAGAGGAGCATCGAGGTCCTCGTTCGCCTCGAGCGAACCGCGCGATCCAGGTAATGCGAAGCGCGACGTGGCGAGCGCGACGCGGCTCACGGAGTGAAGTAGAGCGTGGCGTGCTGCGCCAGGGTCGCCAGCGGACCCGGCCAGATGCCGAACAGCAACGTCATCGCGACGCCCAGGCCAATAGCCAGTCCGGTCGCTCGCGGCACGACCACGCGGCTCATCTCCATGTCGCCATCGGGTTCGGCGTAGAGCACGACGGTCCATCGCAAATAGAACGACGCGGCGATCGCCGCACTCAGCAGGACGATTAGCGCCAGGATGGTCCCACTGGCGTCAATGGCCGACGCCAACACCGCGTACTTGGCGTAGAAGCCCGTCGTCAAGGGCGCGCCCAACTGCGAAAGTAGCAGCACCGCCAGCGACGCGCCCAGCCACGGCTGGCGCCGCGCGAGTCCTCGGTAGGACTCGAGGGAATGGCGCTCGTCGCCGAGGCCACCCATCAGGGTGACGATGGCGAAAGTTGCCACGACCGTCGGCGCGTAGGTGGCGAGGTAGAACAGCGTGGCCGCGCTGCCGCGAGCCGTGCCGGCCCACACGCCCACCAAGATGAAGCCGGCGTGGTTGATCGACGAGTAAGCGAGTAGTCGCTTCGCGTTGCGCTGGGGCAGCGCGAGCGCCGCGCCGATCACCGTCGTGAGGACGATGAGCACCCACAGGATCGGCCGCCACGTCGCCAGTTGCGTTCCGAGGCCCGAGATCATGACGCGAATCAACGCGGCGAAGGCGCCGACTTTGACGATCGAGGCCATGAAGCCGGTGACCGGGGTGGGAGCCCCCTCGTACACGTCGGGGGACCACATGTGAAAGGGCACCGCAGCGATCTTGAAGGCGAAGCCCACTAGCAGCAGCGCTCCTCCGGCGTACAGGAGGCCCGGCTTCAAAAGAACATTCGAGCCCAGGAAGTACGAGATGCTCGAGAGGTTCGTCGACCCCGTCGCTCCGTACACCAGTGCGGCCCCGTAGATGAAGACCGCCGACGCGAAACCACCGAGGATGAAATACTTCAGCGCCGCTTCCGCCGAGACGGTCTTGCGCCGGTCGATTGCGACCAGGACGTAGAGGCCCAATGAGAGAATCTCGAGGCCCAGGAAGATGACGACCAAGTCGTTGGCCTGGGTCATCAAGACCGCGCCCGCCGTGGAGGCCAGTGCCAGAATCTGGTATTCGGGCCCGCGCACGTTTTCGCGAATCGCCCAGTCGTGGGCCACCAGTGCGGCCAAGCCCAACGAGACCGCGATCACGGCGGTGGCGACCACGGAGAACCCGTCGAGTACCACGGCGTGCGCCACCGTCGTCGACACGCCCGACTTGTCGAGGCCACGCCACTGGAAGTAGGTCACCACGAGCACCGCGAGCGACGTCGCGACGGTCGTCGAGGTCGCGACCCACGTGGGCATGGTGCGGCGCCACATCGCCGACGCGATGAGTAGCAACAGTGAGGCCCCGAAGAAGATGAGGACGGGCAAGATGACGAGGTAGTGGATCGAGACCCTGAGGGTGGCGGTCGCGGCGATCATTTGGCCGCTCCCGCGGTCGCGACCTGGGTGACGAGGTTGTGCACCGAAGGGGTGATGCGGTCCAGCACCGGCTTGGGAAAGACACCCAGCACCACGATGAGCACCACGACGGGCACCAGGACCCAGCGTTCGGCGCTCGAGGCGTCAGAGATCTCGGCGTTGGCGCCCTCGGCGCGACCGTGGAACACGCGCTGGTACGCCCAGAGCAAGTACACCGCCGAGGCCAGCACGCCCAATGACGCGACGGCGGCCCACCACGCGTGGGTGGTGAAGGTACCAATGAGGATCAGGTACTCCGAGACGAAGCCCGAGAGGCCGGGCAGGCCCATCGAGGCCAGCATCGCCACCATGAAGATTGCCGAGAGAACCGGGGCGGGTCGCTGCAGACCCGAGAAGTCGGCGATCTGGATACTCGAGCGTCGCCGCTCGAGGTAGCCGATGATGAGAAAGAAGCCGATGGTGATGATCCCGTGGTTGAACATCAGCAGCACCGCTCCGGTGACGCCGATGGTCGAACCCGACATGACACCCAGCGTGATGAAACTCATCTGCGCCAGCGAGGAGTACGCCACGAAGCGTTTGAGGTCCTTGGAGACGCACGCGAGGATCGAACCGTACAAGATGCCGATCACCGCCAACGTCAAGACGTAGGGACGCACGCTCACCTGCGCCAGGGGCAAGAGGCCCACGGCGAAGCGCAGCAGTCCGTAGCTACCGAGTTTGGCGAGCAGCGCCGAGAGCTCGATGGAACCCGCGGTGGGCGCCTCGGCGTAGGTCAACGGCGACCAGGTGTGCAGTGGCCAGATCGGGGCCTTGACCCCGAAGGCAATGGCGAAGCCGATGAACAGCCACACCTCCGTCGAGTGCGACATCGTCGTCGTCGAGAGGATCCCGTAGGCGAAAGTGAGCGCCGTTCCGTGCTGGTGCTGATATGCGAAACCCATGTACAAAATGCCAATGAGTAAGAACGCCGACGCCGTGAACGTGTAGAGGAAGAACTTCAAAGCGGCGCGCGCTCGCTCGGCTCCGCCCCAACCCGAGATGATGAAGTAGCACGGCACCAACGTGAGTTCGAAGAAGATGAAGAACTCGAGCACGTCGTGCGCCACGAACGAACCCATGGTCAGACCCGTGAGGATCAACAACCACGCCACGAAGGCCGGCTCGCGGCGCTTGTCGCGCCCCCCGAGCAGCGACAGCAGCAACACGAGAGCGGTTAAAACCACCATCAGCAACGACAAGCCGTCGAGGGCGACGTCGTAGGCCAGTCCCAGCGGAGCCGAGACCACGTGACGGGTATAGAAGTCGAATCCCTGCGCGTTCGCCACGTGGCTGGAGTAGAGCACTGCGACGATGAGGGACAGCACCACTTCAATCGCGCCGACACCCACCGCGACGATGTACGAGGCGCCGGGCATCTTTCGAACGAGCATCGCCACCAGCGCGCCCACCAGGGGCAGCACGATGAGCGCGCTTAACCACAATGAGGAGTGCATCGCTACCTCGCCCGTCCCACGAGGTAGACCACGATGACGGTGACTCCGAGCACCATGGCCAGCGCATACTGGCGCACCATGCCGGCTTGCAATTTGCGAATACCTTCACCGCTGCGTCGCACCGATCCTCCGACTCCCTCCACCGCTGCGTCGATGATGCGGTCCTCCACGACGTCGTTGGACACCCGGGCCGCGCGCGCGAGCGGTCGGCCCAATGTCGCGTCGTAGGCATCGTCCCAACGCCAGACGTGCTCAAAGAAGGGTCTCTCGAACGTCGATGATTCAACGGTATTGCGCCAGATAGTGAAGGCTGCGAAGAGACCGATCACCACCGCCGCCACGTCCACCGCCGCCAGTCCCGTCTGAAGGACCGTACTCTGGGAGGGAATCGGCGCCACGAATCCGAAGGTGGGGCTGAGAAAGTGCGTCAACGAAAAACCGTGCGCCCAGGGCAAGTCGAGCAGTCCGCCCAACACGCTCAAGACCGCCAAGATCACCAACGGTGCCGTCATCACCAGCGGTGATTCGTGCGGGTCGTGCTGGTGGGTCACTTCGCGGAAGCGTTCGGAGCCTCGAAAGGTGAGGATGAAGAGGCGAGTCATGTAATAGGCGGTCAAGATCGCGGTGAGCACACCCAACACCCACAGGGCTTTGTTGTGCGCGAAGACGTTGGTGAGCACGTCACCCTTCGACCAAAAACCCGCGAAGGGCGGCACGCCCGAAATCGTCAACCAACCAATGAGGAACGTCGGAAAAGTGAGCGGTAACCACTTCGCCATACCACCCATCTTTCGCATATCCTGTTCACCGCCCAGGGAGTGGATGACCGAGCCCGAGCCCAGGAAGAGGAGGGCCTTGAAAAAGGCGTGACTGATCATCAAGAAGATTGCTGCGCCGTAGGCGCCCACCCCTACCGCCAAGACCATGTAACCGATCTGGGACACCGTCGAGAAGGCGAGCACCTTCTTGATGTCCTTCTGGGCGGTGGCGATGGTCGCAGCGACGAAGGCGGTGACGCCACCGATGATCGCAATCGACATGCGCCCCGAGGACGAGAGCGCCAGAATCGGCGACATGCGCACGAGTAGGTAGACACCGGCGGTGACCATCGTGGCGGCGTGGATCAGCGCCGACACCGGGGTCGGGCCCTCCATCGCGTCGGGTAACCAGTTGAACAGCGGGATTTGCGCGCTCTTTCCGGTGGCGGCGAGGAGCAGGGCCAGCACGACCAGGGTGGCGATGGCGGGCGAGATCAGCGACGTCGAGGAGAAGATGCCGAGGTAGGTGAGCGTGTGGGTATGAAGAAACAGCAGGAACATCGCCAGTAGGAGTCCCACGTCACCGATGCGGTTATAGATGAAGGCCTTCTTGCCCGCCGAAGCGGCCGAGTCGCGGTCGAAGTAGAAACTCACCAGCCAGTACGAGCACAGGCCCACGCCCTCCCAGCCCACGAAGGTGAGCACGAGGTTGTTGGCCAGCACCAAGGTCAGCATTGAGAAAACGAAGAGGTTCAGGTACAAGAAGAACTTGCGAAAGTCCTTCTCCCCATCCATATAGGCGGTGGAGTAGAGGTGGATCAACGTCGAGATGCCGGTCACGAACAGACACATCGTGATCGACAACGGATCGACGAGTAGTGCGGCGGGAACGTGCAGGGTGTCCACCGAGATCCAGGTAAAGAGTTGCACCGTAACCTCGCGCGATTGGTCGTGCAACAACAGAACAAACACCACGACACTCGAAACGAAGCTCAATCCGACAACCCCCGTGGCGATGGCGCCGACGAGACGGTTGCTCAGCGAGCGCCCGTTCACGAGCACGAGGAGAAAACCCACGAGCGGGAACACTATGATGAGCGGGGCGACGTGACTCATTAACCCTGCAGCTCCGAAAGTTCATCCACCGATGTGGAGGCGCGACGACGAAAGACCGCCACGACGATGCCCAGTCCCACCGTCACCTCAGCGGCGGCCACCACCATGACGAAGAAGACCGTCGTCTGACCACCGATGTCGCTCATGGTTCGAGCGAAGGTCACAAAGGTCAAGTTGACCGCGTTGAGCATCAGTTCGATGCACATGAACATGATCAACGCACTGCGTCGCGTCACGACGCCGAAGGCGCCCACGCCAAAGAGCAGGGCGGCGAGGATCAGATACCAGGCGGCGGGGATGGTCACGACTGCACGTCCTCGACGTCGTCGACATCCTCGAGGTCGTCCCAAGCGCTCACGTCAACGTCGATCACCTCGACGACGTCGTCACTGTCGATCGGCCGTTCGCGACGCGCCAGCAATACGGCGCCGACCACCGCGATGATGAGCAGACCGGCCGTCGCTTCGAAGGCCAGCAGGTACGTGGTGAACACCGAATCACCGAGTTGGGTGATGTTGTCCGAGCCCGTCGCCAGGGCGGTGCCATTCGTTGAGGCCGAGAGCACGCCGCTCACCCAGTGCGATGAGGCCATGAGGGTGATGAGGCCGGCCACCGTCACGAGCACGCCCACCCCAGCGAGCCAGCGCTGACCGATCAGTGGTTCGACGTGGGGATGCTGGGACTTGTCCACACCCAGGAACATGATGACGAACAAGAACAGGACCACGATGGCGCCGGCGTACACGATGATTTCGGCCGCCGCGAGGAAGTCAGCCTCCTGCGCCAGGAAGGCCAGGGCGACGCCGAGAAGGCACATGATCAAGCACAGCGCGCTGTGCACCGGGTTCTTCATCGCAATGACGCCCACGGCGCCCACCAGAATCAGAATCGCGGCGCTCGCGAAGACGAGGACGTCGGGGATGGCGTACGCCAGGGCCAGCATCAACTTCCCCCCTTGGGTCCGCGACGCGAACGGCGCTCCTCGATCGTCTTGAGCAATCCCTGCAGACCTCGCTGGTCAAGCGGGACGTCGTCGGGCTCCAGGTGGCGCGAGAACACTTCACGCAACTGCTTGGATCCCGTGGCCTCGTCGTCGCGAGTGTCGGACTGGCCGCCTTCGGCCGGTCGCACGCCCGCGCCCAAGTCGGCGCTCCACTGCGCAATCCCTTCGAAGGCCGCGTCGCCCGACGGCGAGGTAGCACGCATCCATCCGCCGGTCATCTCGGCCTCGCCCGGACGCCAGTCCTCCCACGGCAAGCGCTGGGGATAGCCCTCGTCGTCGACGAGCAGTTGCGCCTTGGTGTAAATCGCGTCGGCGCGGTTGGTGAAGGAGAACTCGAACATCTTGGTCTCGGTGATCGCCTGAGTCGGGCAGGCCTCGACGCACAGGTCGCAGTGGATACAGCGCAGATAGTTGATCTCGTAGATATAGCCATAGCGCTCGCCCGGCGACACCGGATCGTCGACGGGGTTGTCCAGGCCGCGCACGAAGATGCAGTTGACCGGGCACACGCCGGCACACAGCTCGCAGCCTATGCACTTCTCCATGCCGTCTTCGTAACGGTTCAGCACGTGGCGCCCGTGCTGGCGCGGTTGCTTGGGTCGCTTCACTTTGGGGTAGGAATTGGTCACCCTCGGCTTGGCGATGTGAGCCAGCGTCAACTTAAAGCCGCCGAAGAAGTCAGTCCAGGGCATTACTCCTCCTCCTCGTCCATCGCATCGCTGACCGCCCGGATGACCTCGCCCGGCAGCGGTCGCTCACCCACCGTCGGCATCAACGCGCCCGGGCCGCTCGCGCGTTCGGCCCCGAGTTCAAAGGCGCGACTCAGTAGCGTCCACGCCAGGATCACGGCCGCGATCATGGCGAAACCGTCGGCCGGACGAATCAAAAAACCTGCCACGACGAGCATCCACCCCAGTGAGAGGGGGATGAGACGCTTCCAGCCGAGTGCCATCACCTGGTCGTAGCGAAAGCGCGGCAACGCGGCGCGGAACCAGATGTAACAAAAGGCGAAGCCCGTCGTCTTGGCCAGGAACCACAGGATCGGAAACACCCATCGCAGATGGGGAATATTCGGCACCCAACCCGCCGGACCACCGAGAAAGAGGGTCACAATCAGCGCCGACATGGTGAGCGTGTTCATGAACTCGGCCATGAAGAAGAGGGCGAATCGAATCGAGGAGTACTCGGTGTGAAATCCACCGACCAACTCGCTCTCGGCCTCGACCACGTCAAAGGGGGGTCGGTTGAGCTCGGCGGTGATGGCAATCACGAAGACGACGAAGGGCACAATGCCCAGACGAATGAGATTCCAGTGCCAGATGCCATTGGCCTGCGACGCCACGATGTCGTGCGTCGAGAGCGAACCAGTCACGAGGGCCACCGTGACAATGGTCATGCCCAGCGCCGCCTCGTAGGAAATCATCTGGGCACTGGCGCGCACCGAGGAGAGCAACGGGT
Organism: Acidimicrobiaceae bacterium; assembly: GCA_003168075.1. Classification (GTDB taxonomy): domain Bacteria; phylum Actinomycetota; class Acidimicrobiia; order Acidimicrobiales; family RAAP-2; genus RAAP-2. The sequence goes on along the minus strand of PMTL01000174.1, from coordinate 13,183 downwards.
ACTTCGAACCCGACGACCAGCCAGCCAGCATGACGCCGTAGACCGAGATCCCCGACATCGCCAACATCACCAAAATACCCATCGGCGGATTGGCGATCTGCAGATCGATGACGTGCCCCGCGACCGTAACGGTTCCACCGAGCGGAATCACCGAGAAAGTGATCAACGCCGGAACCAACACGAGATAGGGCGCGAGCTTAAAGACGAATCGGTCCGCTTCAGCCGGAATCAAGTCCTCCTTGGCGAAGAGCTTGATGCCATCGGCCAGCGTCTGCAAGAGCCCAAAGGGACCCCAGCGCTGGGGTCCAATGCGGCTCTGCATTTGTGAGATGGCCTTGCGCTCGAACCAGATCATGAGCGTCACGGCACCCATGATGACGGCGAAACCAACCACAACCTTCACGAGAACGATGATCAGAATCGCGATGGTGACGTGGACACCATCGTTGAAGAGCGGATCGACCGTCGCGAAGTTCATCGCGTCTCCAAACGCAACTGCGTCACGGGGCTCGAAGGGTCGATCATCATCGACACGACGTTGAACCCGTTGGCGTCGAGGGTCCCCAACGGCGCGACACACGTACCGCGCAGTACGGTGTCATCGGTTTCGACGTCGATCTCGAAATTACCGCCGGCCGCGCGAACCAGCACTCGCGCTCCACTGGCCAGTCCGAGTCGGTCGAGGTCACTCGAATGAAGCACGAGGCGCGTGGCGCCGACGAGACCGGTCAGCGCGGGCGAACCCTGCATGGCGACGCCGCGGTCGTAGAGGCGCCGCGCCAGCACGAGGCGAAACGCGTAGGCGTCCGCCAGGGGCACGTCCACCTTCGAGAGGGTGACGTCCGTCGGTGCGGCACTCGACGTCGTCGCCAACGTCGACGCGTCGAGCAGCGTCGTGGTACCCGTGGATTCTCCGAGTCCGACCGTCTTGGTCGAGCGGATGCCGGGAAAGGCCATCGGGTCCATGGCGTGACGGGCGACCGGAGTGACGTTGAGTCCCATCACCACACCGTCAAAGGCCTGGTCCTGCAGGACCGACAACGCTGCGTAGCCAGTGGTCTCTTCGATCGCCTGAGCGGTGAGTTCGATGGAGTCGAGCCCGAGACTCTGACCCCACTCGATCGCCAACTCCGACGCGATGGCGACGTCGGACCACGCCGCACCCGGCGCACCGATCTTGGGGACCACCGCCGTGACGCGGCCCTCGAGGTTGGTGACGGTGCCGGTTCGTTCGTGCTGTACCGTGGCCGGCAACACCACGTCGGCGTAGGCCAGCGTGGCTCCGCCGTGACCGGTGACGCAGATGATGCTCGATACCTCGAGTGCCTTCGTCGCGAGCTCCTGATCGACGACGTTGCCCAGCACGCATCCGCCCAGTACCACTGTGGCGCGCTGAGTACCCGCCACCATGGCCGCCAATTGAGCCGGCGTGTCACGTCCCGACGCGGACGCGTCAAAGCCACGGCCGGGGCGCAGGCGAGGGCCCAGCCCCATGTCGAGAGCGCCACGCACGTTCGCGCGACGCAGCGCTACTAGAAACTTTGCCTGGGCCAGACCCGCGGCGAGCGTCTGGACCGCCTCGTCGACGAGGCGCTGATCTTCGGCAAGGTTGGCTCGTCCCGCGATGATCACGACGCCCGTGCCGTCGCCGAGTATGGCGCGCACGTCGCTGAGTTCGTCCTCGGACACCATCGTTCCCAACGGCAACTGACCGCTCACCAGTGCGTGCGCGATGGCGGGAGTCTCTCCCGGTCGCACCGCCAGCGCGTGCGCGGCCAGCGAACGCAGGGCGCTGGGTCCGCTCGAGAGTTCAATCAACGTGTGATGGCGATGCACGAAGCTGTCGCGTAAGCGCAAGAACAGCACCGGCAGCTCCTCACGAAGGTCGCCAGTCAGCGTAAGAACGACCGGGGCGCAGGCCGCGTCGTCGATCGAGGCCAGGCGAAGCGACTGCAGCAGCACCGGATCGAGACCGTCACCGAACTGGGCGTCGAGGTTCTCGGTGCCGATCGCCCCACGCAAGAAGCGCTCCCAGGCGAAGGCCCCTTCGTTGGTGAGCGACGCTCCGCCGATGGCGCCGATGGCGTCGGCGCCACCCGCCTCGTGCAACAAGCGCGCCGCCTCGGCGAGCGCGACGCCCCACGACACGGGGGTGAGGACGCCCCTGACACGGACCATCGGATCGGTGATGCGCGAAGCGGCCGAGAGCGGGTCCAAGGAATCGGCGTTGGCGTCGATGGAGTCGAGGGTGAAGCGTCCCTTGTCACAGAGCCATCCGTGATTCACCGGTTCAGAGTCGACACCGAGTACTCGAGTAAGTCGGTTGCCCGAGGACTGCACGGCGACGCGACACCCCACGGCGCAGGTCGTGCACGTACTCTCGACCTGCTCGAGGTCCCACGGACGCGCGCTGAAACGATAGGGCTTGGCGGTGAGCGCTCCCACCGGGCAGATCTGCACGGTATTGCCCGAGAAGACCGAATCGAAGGGCTTGGTGGGCGATGACGCGACCTCGATGAGATCACCGCGGCCCGCGAAGGCGATCTCGGTGTCGCCGGCGACCTCGGAGGCGAAGCGGGTGCAACGCGCGCACTGGATGCAGCGCTCGCGGTCGAGCAGGACCAATTCGCCGATGGGAATGGGCTTCACGAAGTGGCGCTTCTCCTCGGCGAAGCGCGTCTCACCCGAACCGTGAGCCAGAGTCTGATCCTGGAGCGGACACTCGCCACCCTTGTCGCACACCGGGCAGTCGAGGGGATGATTGGCGAGGAGGAACTCGAGGACGCCGTCCTGGGCCTTTTTCACTTTGTCCGAGTCGGTCGTCACGTTCATGCCGTCGGCGACTTTGAGGTAGCACGCGGGCTGCAGCGTCGCGCCGCGCGGCCCGTCGACCTCGACGAGGCACATGCGACACATCCCCACCGGCTCCATCCGGGGGTGATAGCAGAACCGCGGGATGTACGAACCGGCTCGCTCGGCGGCCTCAATGATGAGTTCGCCCGGTTGGGCCTCGACCGCGCGACCATCAACCGTGAAGGTGACGCTGGTGCGGATCACGTCAGTCATGGGAGCAACCTCCGTGGTTGACGTGGGCCACGAAGTCGTCGCGGAACATGCTCAGCGCGGAGTGCACCGAGGAAGGAATAGACGGACCCAGCACGCAGATGGTGGTCTGTTGGGGTGGCCAGGTGAGACCCGGGGCAATGTTGTCACACAGGTCCAGCAGGAGATCGAGGTCCTCCATACGACCGCCGCCGTGTTCGAGGCGGTACATGATGCGCTCAATCCAGCCCGAGCCTTCGCGACACGGGGTGCACTGTCCGCAGGACTCACGTGAGAAGAACTTCGCGATGCGCCACGTCGCGCGCACGACGCAACTCGCGTCGTCCAAGACGACGATGGAACCCGAGCCGAGCATCGAGCCCAGGCCACCGACCTCGTCTTGACCCAGGGGCGTGTCGAGAAGTTCCGGACCAAACCAGGGAGCAGAGACGCCGCCGGGGATGAAGGCCTTGAGGGTGCGGCCTTCGAAAAGACCACCGCCGAGGGCGGGGTCGAAGATGAGGTCACGAAAGGTGTTCTTCACCATCTCGAGCTCGAAGACGTCCGGGTTCTTGACGTTGCCGGCCAGCGCGAAGAGGCGCGTGCCGGTGGAGCGTCCCGCGCCCAGGGCGGCAAAGGCCGCTCCCCCGTTATTGACGATCCAGGGCAGGTTCGACATCGTCTCGACGTTGTTGACGACCGTCGGCTCGCCGTACAGTCCCGTGACCGCCGGAAAGAACGGCGGCTTGATGCGCGGAAATCCCCGCTTGCCCTCGAGGGCTTCGAGCAGTGCCGTCTCCTCGCCACAGATATAGGCGCCCGCACCCGGGTGCATCACGACGTCGACGGAGAAATCCGAACCGAAGATCTTCGAGCCCAACGCTCCATGGCTGTAGGCCTCATTGAGCGCCTGCTGGACACGCTCGAGTCCGAGGGCGAATTCACCGCGCACGAAGATGAAAACTTGGCTGACCTGCAGCGCGTACGCGGCGATGATGACACCCTCGAGCAGCTGGTGCGGGTCGCGTTCGACGAGGTAGTGGTCCTTGAACGTGGCGGGCTCGGACTCGTCACCGTTGACCACCAGATACGAGATCGCCGAACGGCGCAGCATCGACCACTTACGTCCAGCCGGGAAGCCCGCGCCGCCGCGGCCGAGCAGCGACGCCGCGTCGACCTCCGCGGCGACGGCTTCGGGGAACATCGTTAGCGCCTTGCGCAGTGCGCAGTACCCGCCGGTCTCCAGGTAGCGGCTCAGGGTGAAGGAGTCCTCGAAGTCCCGTCGCGACGAGACAATCGCCGGAGCGTCGAGGGTGGCCACTACTTTATCTCCACTGCGGCCGCCGCTTGGGCGGCGGCTTCCGCGCGCGCGGCGCGCGCGGCGTATGCGACGGCGCGTTCGGCGGCCACGTCGTCCTTGGCCACCCGAAGTCCGCCCTGGCGCTTGACGCGAATGAGCGTCCCGTGACTCGGCACGTCGTGGTCGAGTCGTCCCTCGCGTAGGTCGTTGATCATGGCGTCGAAAGCGTCGGGGGTGGTTGTGCGCACGTAGCGGTGATTGACCTGCACGCAGGGAGCAAGATTGCAGTCCGCGAGGCACTCCGTCTCTTCGAGTGTGAACAGGCCGTCCTCGGAGGTCGCGCCGACGGGGCAACCAAGCGTCACAGAAGCGTGTTCGAGCAGTTCCTCGCCACCGGCGAGGAGACAGGCGACATTGGTGCACACGCCCACGACGTACCGGCCCACCGGCTCGAGGTGGAACATGTCGTAGAACGATGCCGTGCCGCGCACGTCGGCCGGCGTCGTGTCGGTGAGAACCGCGACCTCGGCGATACCCTCGTCGCTCAAGTAGCCATCCTGTTCCTGGGCCAGGTGCAGTAACGGCAGCATCGCCGAGCGCTGGCGCGGGTACAGCGCGACGAGCTCCTCGGCGCGCTGGCGGATATCGGCGCGGAAATGACTCATCGATCGACCTCACCCAAGACCGGGTCGACCGTCGAGATCATGGTGATGGCGTCGGACATCGACGCACCGCGCATCAGCAGGGGAATGGCTTGAAGATTGATGAAGCTCGGCGCGCGCACGTGCATTCGGTAGGGCTTCGGGCCGCCGTCAGAGACCATGTAGCAACCGATCTCGCCGCGCGGTGACTCCACCGCGGAGTACACCTCACCGGCGGGAACGTGAAAACCCTCGGTGAAGAGCTTGAAATGGTGGATGAGCGCCTCCATAGATTCACCGATGCGCGCTCGTGGTGGCGGGGTCACCTTGGGATCCTGGCTGCGGTAGTCGCCCAAGGGCATCTTCTCGGCGCACTGGCGAATAATACGTATCGACTCACGGATCTCATTGAGTCGAATGGCGTAGCGGTCGAAGTTGTCACCGTAGGTTCCCACAATCACGTCGAAGTCGACCTGGTCGTACGCGAGGTAGGGCATGTTGCGGCGTAGGTCCCACGGCACGCCCGTTGAGCGCAGCAACGGCCCGGTCAATCCGAGGGCTAGCGCCTCCTCGGCGGTGATCGCACCGACGCCGATGAGCCGATTGCGAAAGATGGGTTGGCCGGTGAGGAGCTGGTCGTACTCGTACGTACGCTCGTCGATGGTGTTGCAGATGACCTCGATATCGTCCTGCCACCCGTCGGGCAGGTCGGCGGCGACTCCGCCGGGTCGCACGTAATTCAGATTGAGGCGCAGGCCGGCCGTTTTCTCGAAGAAGGCCAGTATCAATTCTCGTTCGCGCAGGCCGTAGATCATCATCGACGTCGAACCGAGGTCCATCCCGTTCGTGGCCATCCACACCAAGTGCGACGAGACGCGATTGAGCTCACTCATGAGCATGCGGATCCACGTGGCGCGCTCGGGAATCTCCACGCCGAGAAGCTTCTCGACGGTCATGGAGTACGAGAGTTCGTTGATCACCGGCGAGAGATAGTCCATGCGCGTCACGTTGGTGGCGCCCTGGACGTAACTCAGTACCTCGCCGGTCTTCTCCATACCGGTGTGCAGGTAGCCGATCACCGTCTTGGTGCGCAGCACGAATTCGCCGTCGAGTTCGAGCATGAGGCGCAGTACCCCGTGGGTCGACGGATGCGCCGGGCCCATGTTGATGATCATGGTCTCGTCGTCGTGACGCTCGTAGTCGACCTGTCGCGGATCAAGGGTCACGCCGTCGAGACGCAGCACCGCACCAACTTCACGGCCGAGCTCATCGGTCGGGGTGTCGATGCGTCGAGTGAGCTCCTGGGCTCCTTCGGAGGTCTCACCGGTGAGGCGCTCGGGGCGCTCGGCGACGCGAGTGACGTCACTCATCGCGGTCCCGGCGCTTCCTTGAACTGAATCGGCACGTGACCAACTCCGTAGTCCTTGCGCAAGGGGTGACCCTCCCAGTCCTCGGGCATCAGGATTCGCGTCAGGTCGGGGTGCCCGTCGAAGAGGATGCCAAAGAGGTCGAAGGCTTCGCGCTCGGGGGCCTCGGTACCGGGGTAGACGTGAAACAAGGTGTCCACGCGCGGCGACTCGTTGCCGGCCTGCACGCGCACGCGCACGCGCTCGCGCTTGGAGAGCGACAAGAAATTGGCCACGACTTCGAACCGCGTGGGCGTCACGCCCTCGGGCAGTGCACGGTCGAAGTGTTCGAGGTAATCCACACCACAGACGTCGACGCACATCTCGAAGCCGTCCGCTTTCAATGCGTGCACCAGGTCGACGTACTCCTCGGTGGTCGGGAAGAATGCCGCGTCGCACGCGAGAGCCTCCTCGACGAGGACGGCTGGGGGGGCCAAGGGAGGAAGGGGGATCACTTCGGCGTGCCCATCCTTACGGCCACCGGCACTTCGGGGGTCCAGATTCCGCCGGCGGCGTCTAGGTGGGTGGGCGTGCCCTCGTGTCGACGCTTCATAATCTCGCCGGTACGGATCTGCTCGTGCAGCGTCAAAATCGCGTGCATCAACGTCTCGGGGCTCGGAGGACAACCCGGAGCGTAGACGTCGACCGGCACGATCTGATCCACTCCCTGGACGATGGCGTAGTTGTTGAAGAGACCACCGGTGGACGCGCACACGCCCATCGAGATGACCCATTTGGGCTCCATCATCTGGTCGTAGACCTGGCGCAACACCGGGGCCATCTTCTGACTCACCCGACCCGCCACGATCATCAGGTCCGCCTGGCGTGGCGAGTTGCGAAAGACCTCCATGCCATAACGTGACAGGTCGAAGTCGGCGGCTCCCGCGGCCATCATCTCAATCGCGCAACACGCCAGTCCAAACGACGCCGGCCAGACCGACGCGCGGCGCGCCCACCGCACCAGGTCTTCGATGGGCGCGGTGAGGAAACTGTGCTGCAGATCTTCGAGGGCCACTACGCCGCCTGTTCGGGGTCAGCGCCGATGCGCACGATGGTCGAGGAACTCGTTCGCTCGGGCATTCCTACGGTCAGGTGCTGGCTCGGACCCCACGACAGGGCTCCCTCGCGAACCAGGTAGAGCAGTGCGCCAAAGACGGTGAGCGAGAAGACGAGGACTTCGATGAGACCAAAGCCTTGGAGCTGACGAAAGACGACGGCGAAGGGGTACATGAAGACCACTTCGATGTCGAAGATGACGAAAATCATCGCCACCAAATAGAAGCGAACCGGGAAGCGCTGAGGGGGCTCGACTTCAGGGACGATCCCGCATTCGTACGGAGCGATTTTGGCATCGGTGGGTCGCTTGCGCGGCGCCAGCAACGCCGACGCCACAAACGATCCCGACGCGAAAATCGCTCCGAGAATCAGGAGTCCCAGTATCGGTAAATACTGGTTCACGAAGTCAGTTCTATCACTCCTGACGGGACGCTTCGAGACGAGGGAGTTTGACGAAGGGCATAACCTGTCACGATGCCTACTCTGCAAGAAGTCGCCGCCCGTCCCGCCGAATTCGACGTCGTGATCGTGGGGGCGGGACCCAGCGGGTCGGCCTGCGCGTACTGGCTTTCCCAGGCTGGTTGGTCGGTATGCCTGATCGAGAAGAAGACATTCCCGCGTGAGAAGACCTGTGGTGACGGCCTGACCCCACGTTCAGTTCATCAAATCATCGAGATGGGTCTCGAACCCGCCGTCGCCCCGTACGCCCACAAGTACCAGGGACTGCGCTCCTTCGGATTCGGTGCGTCGCTCGAGATGAAGTGGCCCGAGCACCCCATCTTCCCTAACTACGGGTACACCATCACCCGCATGAACCTCGATGGTCTGGTCGCCGAGCGCGCGGTCCTCCACGGCGCGACGTTGTTAACCGGCGTCGAGGCCGTGGACCTCGTGGACCTCGCCCCCTCGAGCGTCGGCGCCCTGAGTGGCGTCGCTGGCGTCGTCGCCCAGGAGAAGGGCTCCGGCACGATCGCCGAAATCCGCGGCCGCTACCTCGTAGTGGGTGACGGGCAGAACTCGCGCATCGGGCGAGCGCTGGGCACCACGCGTAACCGTGAGTGGCCCATGGGGATGGCGCTACGCGGGTACTACACGAGCGAGCGTCACGACGAGCCCTGGATTGACTCGCACCTCGATATTCGCGACACGAAGGGCGTCGTCGTCCCCGGCTACGGTTGGATCTTCCCCCTGGGAGACGGACGAGTCAACGTCGGTGTCGGCCTGTTGTCAACGGGCGGGGCGTGGAAGGGCGTCAACACGACCAAACTCCAGGAGTACTTCGTCGCCCAGATCGCCGAAGAGTGGGGACTCAGCGACGAGACCTGCGAGGGCCCGGCCACGGGTGGGCGTCTGCCGATGGGACTTTCCGTGGGACCGCGGGTGGGCGCCAACACTCTCACGATCGGCGACGCGACCGGGACGGTCAATCCCTTCAACGGCGAGGGCATCGCCTACGGCTACGAATCAGGGCGTCTGGCCGCCGCGGCGCTCGGCGAGGCGCTGCGTGCCAACGACGCCTCGGCGCTCGTCCTCTACGACGAGCGCATGGACGCGGCCTACGGCGACTACTTCAAGTTGGCCCGCGCTTTCGTGCGACTGATCTCAGAACCCAAGATTCTGTCGGTCTGCGTCGGCGCCGGACTGCGCATCGCGCCGCTGATGAACGAGTTGCTGGCGATTATGGCCAATCTCATGAGCAACGACAACAAGGGACCCGCCGAAGTGGGATATCGCGCCATGGTGCGCCTAGCCAACGCGGTCCCCGAACAGGTGTACCGGATGCTGCTCGGCACCAACTCCGGGGAGTGACGGCGCCGCCGCGGAGGGCTGATTGGGCGTCTGCCCGTAGGATGACCGGGTGAAATGGCGTCATCCACGTAAGCAACTCGTGACAGAGAAATGACGTGATCCCCACCTTCGTGATCTTCCTGCGCGAGGGCATCGAGGCGTCGATGATCGTCGCCATCTTGCTCGCCTACCTCAAGCGACTCGGCAAGACCGAGCATTTTCGTGACGTCTTCGTCGGGGTGGGCGCGGCGTTGGTCCTCGTGGTAATCGGAGGATTCGGTGCCTACTTCGCTATTTCGCACTACTCGGGTTCCAATATCCAGACGTATTTCGAGACCGCCACCTACTTGATCGCCGCCGGATTCATGACGGCGATGACGTTCTGGATGCACAAACACGCCCGGACGATGACCAAGGAATTGCAAGCGCGAAGTGACGAGGCCCTGTCGCGAGGTAATCGCTGGGGACTGGGACTGCTGGCCTTTCAGGCGGTGGGCCGTGAAGGACTCGAAACGATGGTCTTCACCCTGGCAATCCTCTTTGCCAACTCTCACCAGGCGGCCACCCCGGTACACGGCAATCTCGTCCTCGCGGGCGGCGCGCTCGGGCTGATCGTTGCACTGGGCCTCGCCGTCGCGATGTACCGCCTGGGCACCAAGGTCAACTTGAAGGTGTTCTTCCGCGTGCTCGGCGTCATGCTGATGCTCTTCGCGGCCGGTCTACTGGCCGACGCCATGGAAAACCTCCAGCAACTCGGCTGGATCACACTCGGTTCACACGTGCTCTGGAACTCGAGCGGCTTCATGAGCGAGTCGTCCAGCATCGGCGACATTTTTCACTCACTTCTGGGATACGCTGACCAGCCCACGGTCCTGCAGGGTCTCGTGTGGGTCGCCTACGTCGTGGTGAGCGTAGGCATCTTCGTGCGGCTCGGGCGTCGGCCCTACACGCCCAGCACGACGAGCCAGACGCCCAGCGTCAAGAACTAGGCCGACGTCGTCGAGGTCGACGTCACGCGTAGCAGCATCGCGTTGGCCAGGTTGTCAATTGTCGCGCGCGCCGGGGCCAAGTTCACCACCAGTACCGCCAGGTACGCCTCGTAGTGACCGGCCGCTTCAGCAATCATCACCAGGCGGTCGTGGGCGATGCCAATGACGGGCAAGGCCACCTCAATGGTCCCGGCGCGCACCCAGCCCTTGGCGAACGTGTGGGCGGCGAAATTGGCGCCCGTGATCAGATCCGGCGTCGCGGCCGCACTATGGCCGATCATCAGGTCGGCGTTGGACTGCGCGAAGCAGCGTCCAAAGGAAGATCGCGACATTTCCGCGACGTCGGCCGCCACGCCCTGGGTCGAGTCGTAGTACTGAGCGAACGACTCCACTTGGATGCCGCCGAAATCGTTGGAGGAGAACACCGGCGAGCTGACTTCGTAGACCGGGTACTGCGACGCGAGGCCGTACACGCGGTCGACAACATTAGTGACCCCGAGGCACTTTTGGAAGTGAACGGCGGCTAGGGAGGCCGTGGAGTCCTGCGCCGGAATCGTCGTCGACGTCGAGGGATTGGTATAGAGCACCTGGCCCGGTGTCGACATGATGGTGTTCAGCTCCGACGTTGAGGACGCCGTCGACGAGGCCCACGTACCCGAGACGTCGAGCGCGGTGATGTTCACTCTCTCCAGGGCCGACAGCGTCGCCGGCGACGAGGCCGGAGAGAAGAGGGCTCCGAAGTATCCGCCGAAGGAGGCCAGACTCACGAGAACTGCGACCGCCAGGGCGCTGTTGCGCCGCGATCGGGGCATCTCGCGCGCTCCGTGGGCCCCCAATACCGCAGCGAGTTCGTCGATCTGGGCTCGGCTCGCGGGCTCAACGCGGCGCCATTGGTAGAGGACATTGGAGATCACGGCGATGATCGTGACGCCGGTGCGCCGCCGTACGAGTCGCAAGTGGGTGATTTCGCTCCAGGGCGTCTGCCAGGCGACCGCCGGCGCACCAGTCAGCTGGGTGAAACCGACGTCGTCGAGCAGAATCGCCACCGGCGCCGTGGGTCCGTGAGGAGCGAAGCTCGGACGAACGATCCAGCCGTCGCTGCGCAGTGCGCTCACGAGAGGGGGTCGGCCCCCGCCGCGACGTGCGCCGCGTGCATCGCCGCCTCGACCGTGCGCGCCAGGTCGGCGTCACTGTGAGCGAGCGAGACAAAAATGATCTCGTAGGCGCCCGGAGCCAGGGCAATCCCTTGGTCGAGCATGGCGTGAAAGAACGGTCGGTAGAGCCCGTTGTCGCAGAGTCGACGAGCTTGGTCAAAGTTCTCGGGATCGTCAAACTCCTCGCGCGACAGATACAGACCCAGGAGTGGTCCGCGCACCGGGACGCGCGCGAAGAGACCCGCCGAACGCACTGCGGCGTCAAGTTGTGTCGCGAAGTGCGCCACGCGCGCACTGAGTAGCGCGTAGTCGTCCTGGGTCACGAGGCCCAGTACCTCCGCGCCAGCCGCGGTCGCCAGCGGATTCCCCGACAGTGTGCCCGCTTGATACACGGGACCCGCCGGGGCGAGGTAGCTGAGGACCTCGCGTGAACCGCCAAAGGCTCCGACCGGTAGTCCTCCGCCGATGACTTTGCCGAAGCAGTACAGGTCGGGCGTCACACCGAAGTATTCCTCAGCACCGGCGTAGCCCAGTCGAAAACCAGTGATGACTTCGTCAAAGATCAACAAGGCGCCGACCCGGTCGCACTCGACTCTAAGTTGCGCGAGGAACTCGGGGTGTGGCGCGACCAAATTCATGTTGGCCGCCACCGGCTCGACCAATACTGCCGCCACCGTCTCATCAAGGGTCGGTACGACGTTGTAGGGCGCCACCAGGGTGTCGGCGACCGCTCCGGCCGTGACACCAGCAGATCCGGGCAGACCCAATTGGGCCACGCCGCTGCCGCCCGCCACCAACAGGGCGTCGGAGTGGCCGTGGTAGCACCCGTCGAACTTGAGGATTTTGTTGCGACTCGTGACGCCGCGCGCGACTCGCACGGCGCTCATCACCGCCTCGGTGCCCGACGAGACGAGCCGGACCTGCTCGAGTCCAGGTACTCGCTCGGTCATCATTTCGGCGAGCAACACCTCACCGGGAGTTGGCGCACCGAAGGTGGTGCCCTCGCCCGCCGCTTGGCGCAGTCGCCGCACCACCGCCGGGTGGGCGTGTCCGAGCAGCGACGCCCCGTAGGACTGGACGTAGTCGATGTAGGTGCGACCCTCCACGTCGGTGACGTAGGCGCCCGATCCGCTCACCACCGTGTAGGGAGTTCCGCCCACCGAACGAAACGACCGCACGGGCGAGTCAACACCGCCGGGGATGACCGCCAGGGCGCGGTCGAACCACTCCTGATTCGTGCTCATGTCGATAGTGCCTCGGCCACCTCGCGGGCGAAGTACGTCAAGATGAAGTCGGCGCCGGCTCGGCGCACCGCGGTGAGTTGTTCGAGGGCCACGGCCTCGCCGTCGATCCACCCCTGCGCGGCGGCGGCCTTGATCATTGAGTACTCGCCGCTCACGTGATACGCGCACAGGGGCACGTCCACTTCTCGTCGCAGGTCGCTCAAAATGTCGAGGTAGGTCATCGCGGGCTTTACCATGATGATGTCCGCTCCCTCGTCGACGTCGAGGCGCGCTTCGCGCCACGCTTCGCGTCGGTTGCGGTAATCCTGCTGGTAACTTCGACGGTCTCCCCCGTTGGCGATCTCGACACCCACGGCCTCGCGGAAGGGTCCGTAGAGCGCCGATGCGTACTTGGCGGCGTAGGCCATGATCACGGTGTCGCTGTATCCTTCGGCGTCAAGCGCCTCGCGGATAACCCCCACTTGGCCGTCCATCATCCCCGAAGGCGCCACGACCGCCGCCCCGGCCTTGGCCTGGGCCACCGCAGTGCGGCCGTAGAGATCGAGCGTCGCGTCATTGTCGAC
>PMTL01000236.1 GCA_003168075.1 Acidimicrobiaceae bacterium | reverse complement strand
CAACAAGTGGTGCTCGGCACGCAACGCGCCATTGCCCCCGTCGACCTCATTTCGCACCTGGTTCGCCCAAACCCACCCCGACGCTGTCGAGACGTCGAGAACGCCCGTCACGTCGACGACGGCGTTGGTGCACCACCACAATGCGCTGCATGACGCCAAGCCGGGTCACGTTGGTCTCGACGTCGCGGGTCGAGAAGGAGTGCTGAGTTCGATCGACACGGCCCTAGGTCCCAACGGACGTCACACGTCGCTCTCCTCCGACCGCGCCTACCGAGTCACCGGAGTTCGCGATGCTCTCGAGCGTCGCGAACTCCTGAAGGACCGACTCCTTGACTACCGCGCCAACGTCGTCGAATGCGATCGACCGTCACTGGCCACGACGATCAACGGTCTCCTTGTCGCGCACGCCAGCACATCGGTGACGGCGCCCGCGGACACACCGCTCGAATGGACCAACTCGATAGACGCCACTCTCCACCTTGACGATCCGACGCTCTCGGTGAGTGAACTCGACGCAATCGACTCGACACTGTCGGGCTGCGCGGTGGCGATCGCCCAGACCGGAACCATCATCCTTGACTCCGGAGCGCGCCAGGGACGACGAACCCTCTCGTTGATACCCGACCACCTCATCGTGGTCATCTATGACGAACAGATTGTTGAGGTGGTCCCCGAAGGGGTAGCTCGCCTCACTGCCGATTCGATCCAGACGTGGATTTCGGGGCCGTCGGCGACGTCTGACATCGAGCTCGAGCGCATCGAGGGTGTCCACGGACCTCGGACTCTCGACGTCATTCTGGTCACTTCCTCACACTGACCAGGTACCGCAAAGAATTGGACCAGCGCGGGACCAGTAGATTGGAGATAAGTCCGACCGTTCGACGTGTCGCACGGCCTAGCTCGAAACTACGGCACGAGGAGAGTTATTGTGACACGACGGAGTGTGAAGACGGCGGCGATGGTCGCGGTCGCGGCGCTGGGGCTATCGGCCTGCACCATTCCCTCGGCCTTGTCCGAGACCCGCGCCACGCTGGGGGGAGATCAGTACCTCCAGGTCCACTTTCAGGTCCGTCTGAAGGACGCGACGCCCGGATCAGCAAAATTAATCAAGGTGCTCCAGGCTCTGACATTCGAAATGAATGAGCAGAGTACGACGGGCAAGCCCATCGAGAACTCAATCAACGCGGTCGACCAAGAGCTAGTCGTCGTGGACGGCCAGCAAAAGGTATTGACTCTCGTCGACGTGAAATCCAACTTGTATCTCAAAGTCAACTTCGCCTCTCTGACCAGTGTGCCGGGTCTCAGCGTCGGCTCCGCCGCCGCCGAACTGGCCGCCCTCAACGTGCTCCTAGGTAGTCGCTGGATTGAAGTCCCCTTCTCATTGACGTCGCAGTACTCCTCGACGTCGCTGCACACCAAACTCACGCAGAGCACCGTTGCCACCGACGAGAACTTGCTGACGAACGTCGTGGTCTCCCTTCTGGCGTCCGGTTCCGCCACGACCGCGAAGAACACCACCACGGTGACGGGCTCGCTCGCATCGCTCGAGAGCATCCTCAAAGCATTCCTGCCGAAGACGGGCACCTCAGGGATCACCGTGCCGACGACTCCTGGCACCTACAGCGTCACTGTCAAGTCGGCCGAAACTCGAGCCACTGTCGCCAACGTGGTGGTCACGGTCCCCAACGCGACGTACGGCAACATCATCGTCACCGCGGTGGCCACTTTCGCGCATCAGGGCGTCAAGGTCGGCGCGCCGGCGAACCCCTTGGTGATTACCCCCGCCCTCATCAAACAATTTGGCTTCGGTAGCGCCAGTTCCTTCGTGACCACGACGAATTGGAGCGGAATTTCCTCCGCAGGCTAAAAGTTATTGGCCGCGTCGTGGTGATGCCTCGAACCGTGAGCGGCTTTCGGCAGTCATCAAGGGATTCGGGGACGGTAGGCATCGAGCACCGCTTCGGCTTCTGTCCACGAAGCAGCGTCACTGACCCGCGGCTCGAACAGGACGGCGGGGAACGACGACGCGACCAGTCGACGCATCGCACCAAGATCGGGGCCGATTTTTCCCAGCCCTTCCAACTGCATGAGCGCGTTACCAATGGCCGCGGCTTCGACTGGTCCGGCGTGGACGGGCACCGCGCATGCGTCGGCGGTGAGCTGACAGAGCACGTCGTTCATCGCACCTCCCCCCACGATGTGCACCGCGTCGACACGAATCCCCGTAACGCTCGATATCCCTCGAATCGCCCGTCGATACGCCAAGGCCAGTGAATCCATGATGCAACGGGTGAATTCGGCCGCACTCACCGGCACGGATGTACCCAGTCGCACGCACTGCGCCGCCAGGCGCCCTCGCATGTCGCCGGTAGCGAGCAACTCGTCGCTCTCGGCGTCCACGAGAAAGATGCGCGGTGCAATCGATTCAGCCTCTCGAGTCAAGGTCGAGGCGTCGAATTCCTGGCCCTCGAGGGCATATTCTCTAATGACCTCCTGCAGGAGCCAAAAGCCCATGACATTGCGCAGGAATCTCGTCCGACCGAACGCGCCGAGTTCATTGGTGTAACCCGCCTCGAAGGCGTCGTGGTCGATGAGGGGCTCAAAAAGTTCAACTCCCACCAGTGACCAGGTGCCTGACGAGATGTACGCGAAGTTCNNAGACGCCCGCCGCCAGCGCAGACGGCGCGATCACCGGTCCCAGTACTTGACCGGGATGGGTCAGCTCACCCACGAGATGGCGAGGTATCGAGAATCTCTCAAAGAGCTCGTCGTCCCACCGCCGGCGAAGGTCAAGTAACTGAGTCGTCGAGGCGTTGGTAATTTCCCAACCGCGAATCCCGCTCAAGAAGTAATTCACGAGATCGGGAATCATGAGAAGACACTGCGCCGAACGAGCCACTTCGCCGTCGGCGACCAGCTGGAACAGCGTGTTGAAGGTCAAGAGGGCGACGCCGTTGCGCTGATAGAGCGACCACGGATCGACCACGCCCGTGACTTCGGCGAAGGATTCGTAAGTGCGCGGATCACGATGATGCGCGGGCAAGCGGACCAAGTGCCCCGACCAGTCAAGCAGGCCGTAATCCACGGCCCACGAATCCACGCCGACTGATTCGAGTTCGAGGCCTCGAACGCTCGCTGCGCGCGTGGCCTCTCCCAGACCCTTTTCAATCTCTGCGACTAGGTAGGGCAAGTCCCAGGAAAACACGCCCTGCGATTCATGGCCAGCATTGGCGAAACGCGCAACTTGCTCGAGTTCCAGACGGCCGTCGCTCAACGTGACCAGTAGCACACGCCCACTCGACGCGCCGAGGTCAACCGCGGCGACCGCGATGGATTTAGTGGACATGACTTATCGCAGAAAGGCGGCGGCCACGCCCGAATCGACGGGTATGTGCGCACCAGTCGTGAGAGCGAGATCACCACCGAGCAGGGCGAATACGGCGCTCGCGATGCTCTCGGGCAACACTTCTCGCTTGAGCAGTGTGCGCCCCGCGTAGTAGGCGCCGAGGTCTTCTTCCTTGACTCCGTAGACCGCCGCACGCTGCGCGCCCCAGCCACCGGCAAAGATCTTCGAGCCGCGAACGACCCCGTCAGGGTTCACGCCATTGACACGAATGCCGAGGTCGCCGAGTTCCGCCGCCAGTAGACGGACCTGGTGGGCCTGATCGGCCTTGGCCGATCCGTAGGCCACGTTATTGGGTCCGGCGAAGACCGCGTTCTTAGAGACGACGTACACGATGTCGCCACCCATCTGTTGCTCCTTCATCACCTTGACAGTCGCCTGTGCCGCCAAGAACGAGCCCTTGGCCATGACGTCGTGCTGCAGGTCCCAGTCGCGTTCGGTCGTTTCGAGCAATGACTTCGAGATCGAGAGCCCGGCGTTGTTGATCAAGATGTCCACACCACCAAATGCGAGCACGGCCTCGTCGACGGCCGCCTGGACCGCGTCCTTCGAGGACACGTCGACGCCGACGCCGCGCGCGACGTCGAGAGAACCGAGCTCGCTCGCCATCGCGACGGCAGACTCGGCGTCGAGGTCGGCCACGACCACGTGGGCGCCCTCGGCCGCAAGACGACGAGCCGTGGCGGCGCCAATTCCCGAGCCGCCACCGGTGACCAGCGCGACACGCGCGGCCAATGGCTTGACCTGGGGCATGCGACGAAGCTTCTCCTCTTCGAGTTCCCAATATTCGATGCGGAATTTCTCAGACTCCTCGATCGGCGTGTACGTGGAGATAGCCTCGGCGCCGGTCATCACGTTGATGGCGTTGATGAAGAACTCACCGGCCACCCGTGCCGTCTGGGCGTCTTTGCCAAAGGAGAACATGCCCACGCCGGGCACCAGGACGATGGCCGGGTCCGCACCGCGCATGGCGGGAGACTCCGGCGTGGCGAAGGCTTCGTAGTACGCGCTATAGGCCTCGCGGTACCTGACGTGAAGTTCGACCAGGCGAACAATCATTTCCTCCACGGGCGTGTCGGAGGCCAGGTCGAGAATCATTGGACGAACCTTGGTGCGCAAGAAATGGTCGGGACACGAACTCCCGCGACTGGCGACTTCGGCGTGCCGCTCGGACTCGAGGAAGCTCAGCACGGTGTCGATGTCAAAGAAGTGGCCCACTTGGGGACGATCCATACTCGCCATACCGCGAAGGGTCGGGAAGAGAGCGATCGCCTTCGTGCGCCGCGCCTCGTCACTCAATCGCGCGAAGCGAGCGACCTTAGAGCCCAGTGGCTCGGAGCGTCCGTGCTCGGTGATGTACTGCTCAGCGGTACGAATGATGTAGAGGGAATTTTTCTCACACTCTTCGCTCGTGTCGCCCCATGCGGTGATCCCGTGACCACCGAGAATGACCCCGATCGACTGCGGGTTCGCATCACGAAGAGCCGCGATGTCGAGACCTAACTGGAAGCCCGGGCGGCGCCAAGGCGTCCACGCGACGCTGTCGCCAAAGATCGTGCGGGTGAGCACCTCACCGTCGGCGGCCGTCGCGAGGGCGATGCCCGAATCAGGGTGCAAGTGGTCAACGTGTTTGCAGTTCACGAGGCCGTGCATCGCGGTGTCGATCGACGGCGCGGCGCCGCCCTTACCAAAGAGGCAGTAGTCAAAGGCCGCGACCATCTCGTCTTCGTGTTGCGGACCGCGGTAGACATTTTTGAGGGCGCGCATGGCATCGAGGCGTAGGGCGGCGAGGCCAGAAAATTTGAGGGTGCCCAGGTCGCCGCCAGAGCCCTTGACCCACATGACGTCGATATTCTCACCGCTCGCCGGGTCCACGACTTCGGCCTTCGCCGAGGCATTGCCCCCGGCGTAATTCGTGACGGTGGGGTCCGCGCCGTGACGGTGCGAGCGATCCAGCAGGTCCTGAACGGCGGAGGGGACGTCGTAAGAAAAGTCTGGCATTACGCGCCCCAGCCCGCGGCCTGACCGCCGACTCGCTCGGACTCGATCTTGAGCTGGTAGCCCGAGCGCTGGTAGGCACCAATGGGGTCGGGGTCGAGTCCCATCTCGGTGCGCATCTCCGCGACCAGCGGCCGCACGTCAGTGTAGAAAGCGTCGGTGAAGACGGCATTAGCCCCGAGCACGTCGCCCTCGAGTTGGCACGCGGCGAGGGCGTCGCGGTCCACCATCAAGGCCTTGGCCGTGGCTTCTTGTACGTTCATCACCGAACGAATCTCGGCCTGAACCTTGGGTTCGATGTTGTGACACTGATCAAGCATGAAGGCGACGTCGCCCTCGGGCGTGACCACGCCCGCGTCGACGATCTCGAACATGATGCGAAACAACTGGTAGGGGTCCGCCGCGCCGACCATGAGGTCGTCGTCGCCGTAGAAGCGCGAGTTGAAATGGAAACCGCCCAATCGCTTCGTGCGCAGCAATACCGCCACCAGGAACTCAATGTTGGTGGCCACCGCGTGGTGGCCGGTGTCGACGAGGACCTTGGCCTTGTCACCGAGTTCCAGGCACTGCACCAGTGACGTGCCCCAGTCGGGCACGTCCATCGTGTAGAACGAGGGCTCGTAGAGCTTGTATTCAAGCAGCATCTCGACACCCTCGCCCATGGCGGCGTAGGTCTCACTCAGGGCTTCGTGCAGTCGGTCCTGACGGGCACGAATGTTGTCCTGGCCGGGGTAGTTGGTGCCGTCAGCGAACCAGAGGCTGATGGCAAAGGACTTCGTCTCGTGAGCGATCTCCACGCACTCGAGCAGATGAGTGATCGCCTTGCGACGGATTCGCGGGTCGGGGTTGCAAACGCTGCCGAGGCGATAGTCGTTCTCCTGGAATACGTTGGGGTTGATCGCACCGATCTTGACGCCGAGGTCACTGGCGTGCTTGGCGAGCTGGCCGTAGTCTTCCACCTTGTCCCACGGGATGTGCACCGCCACCGACGGCGCTACGCCCGTCAGTTTATGCACCTGGGCGGCGTCTTCGATCTTCTCGAAGGGACTTCGCGCGACGCCCTTCTGGCTGAACACCTTGAACCGGGTGCCCGAGTTTCCGTAGGCCCACGAGGGTGTCTCAATCCACTGTCGACGTAGTACGTCCTTGATGTCGCTTCGGCTCAGCATGCCTGCCTTCTTTCTCGCACTTCTACTTTTCTGAAGTGTCCACCCCAGAGACCTTCTCCACCTACTTAAGATGGAACACTTCCTCGAGCGGGCGCATGCCTTCATCGGGCGCCCCTTCGAGTCCTACGAAAAACTCGCCCATGGAGGCCTGCCAGCGCGCGTTCACTTCGGTTGCCGCCATCAACTCGATGCTGCCTTCGAAGTCCTCACACTCCAGGTATCCGATCAACATCCCGTCGGGAGAGAGGAAGAGAGAATAATTGGTCCATCCGGTCTGCGACAATGCCGCGAGCATGTCGGGCCACGCAGCGGCGTGGCGCGCCTTGTACTCGGCCGCCTTCGCCGGGTTGATGCGAAGCTGGAAGCAGACTCGTTGCATCACGCCACGTCCTTCGACCATCGACGTATCTGGGCGCGGATGCGCGCCACTCCTTCGCGAGCGTCAATGGGGCTCGAGAACCTCATCAACTTGCCGTCGAGAGTGACGTGTCCGCCATCGGCCGCGTAGACACTGGCCAAGATTTTCACCAACTTCGACTTACCCGCACCGTTTTCGCCGAGTAGCGTGTGCGTCTCGCCGGCGTACAAAGTGGCGGAGCCGTTGATCAATGCCTTCACTGGACCAAAGAACTTGGTCGCGCCGTCGACCACGAGGCGGGGGAGTCCGCCGGGTGGTCCCTCAACCGCGAACCAGTCGGGGGACGCGACCACTTCCGGCGTCTCCACACCCTCCATCGCAATTCCCCCTTGGTACTCAGTGCCTCGCCAATGACCGTCGTGTTCTCGACATTGCGTTCGGCGACACGATGTGGCTTCACAAATTGAGTGAAGATTGCAAACCTTATATTGAATTATTGAAACGTGTCAAGTACTGAACAGTTCAATTTGACCTACGGTGGATTTACGACGCTCTTTGTGAGGACGCGCGCACAATGAGCTCAGGTTCGAAGCGGACTTCTCGGTGTCGATGATCAGGATTTCGAACCTCGTCGAGGAGCAATTCTGCCGCTGCCACGCCGAGTTCGAACGCCGGCTGGCGTACCGAGGTCAATGCCGGCGAGAGCATGGAACCAAAGATCAGGTCGTCGTATCCCACCACTGCGAGATCGTCGGGCACCCGAACACCCCGCGCGGCGAGGGCGCGCAAGACGCCCAGAGCTAAGAGGTCGTTGGCGCACATCACCGCGGTCGGTCGCGGCGACATCGCGAGGATCCGCTCGACGGCCTCTTCACCATGACGCACCGTCAATGCCCCGACCGAAAGCTCCGTGACCTCGACTTCGTGCGACTTGGTCACCGAGCGTACGGCCTTTCGTACCCCTTGTCGACGGTCGCGGCACTGGCGAATTGTGATCGGGCCATTGACGAAGACCACCTCGGCGTGCCCCGTCTCGAAAAGGTGCCGGGCCGCGAGCTCACCACCGCGCACGTCGTCGACGGTCACCGAACAGAACTCGTCGGCGGTCGCCTTGCGGTCGAGCAGCACTGTCGGCACGCCACGAGTCTTGAGTCCCGACAGAGTTGCAAGGTCGGCGGCGGCGGGCGTGATCAGCACTCCCTCCACGCGGTGCTCTTCCATTGCGCGCACGAAATTCCTTTCGCGCTCCATGGAGTCGTCGGTACTGCCGAGCATCAAGACGTACCCCTCGCTCTGCAATCGACTCTCGGCCCCGCGGAACATCTCGGTGAAAAAGGGGTTCGAGACGTCGAGCACCACCACGCCCACCGTGTGCGAGCGACCTCCGCGCAGTTGGTACGCCTGGGTGTTACGAATAAAGCCCGTCGTCTCGACGGCGTCGAGAACTCGTTGGCGGGTCGCTTCGGCGACGATATCGGGGCGGTTCAAGACGTTCGACACCGTGCCCGTCGAGACGCCCGCCATCTTGGCGACGTCGCGAATGGTCACCGGCACCCACGCCGTGGATTCGACCTGCGGCGCGGGGCCGTTGCGCTTTGGACTCATGGGTACGTCAGTCTCGCATCTCGCCTCAGCACGGTCAAGAAGTGTCATATCGTCGTCACCATTTGCCGAAGTCGCTGCCGCGCGCGGGGTCTCGGCAGCGACATCGGCATCCTGGGCATCAGAAATGAAACCAACGTCAACCACGTCGGCGCCAAAACCCGTGATGCGTCGCGCGACTTCGGCGGTCGAGCGCTGCAGCAGCGGCAACAGGTCTGGGAACTGGGGCCAGTATGCACCAAGGCCTCCCGCGACCAGGCCGACCTTCGGCCGGGCGTTTCGCACTGCCGCCCGGCGTCGTGCCCCAACGGTGACGTCATTCATGATGCGTGTGTCCCCCCGAGAATGTCACCCGCGACAAACTCAATTACCAAACTATTGCACCTGTAGTTGACACGTTTCAAATATCTCCGAGGATACAGCACCGACTACATTTCACCCATGGCTCTCGACCCTGAACTTCTCCCCTTTCTCGGTGGCCCCAACACCGCCGACATGGACGACATCGCCGGCTCACGCGCTCTCGCGGACGCTCTCACGGCGCAAATTCTGGCGGCACGACCGGCTCCGCCCGACGGAGTCATCTTCCACGATGACGTCGCCACCGATGCCTTGGACAATTCGGTGCCGATTCGCATCTACCGCCGCCGCGACCTACCGCCGTCGGCCGGCCCACTCCTCTTCCTGCACGGAGGGGCCTTCGTCTTTGGCGACCTTGAGATCGAGCACGAACGTTGTCTTTTCTACGCCGCCACGGCCGGATGCCTCGTCGTGGCTGTCGACTACCGGTTGGCCCCGGAATTCCCATACCCCGCCGGGCTCGACGACTGCGCGCTGGCCCTCAACTGGCTCGTCGAACACAGTGAAGAACTTGGCGTCGACTCGCGGCGCATCTGCGTCGGTGGCGCCAGTGCGGGAGGCTCGCTCGCCGCCGGTCTGGTTCTTTGGAACCGCGACCACGATCTTGGGCCCGTCACAGCGCAGATGCTGATCTATCCCGTTCTCGATGACCGGGGCACCACCATCTCCATGGCCGCCTTCGAGGTGTACGACCCTTGGGACGGCGAGCGCTCACGCAAAATGTGGCCGCTCTACCTCGGCCACGACGGTGAGGCGCCGGTCTACGCCGCGCCGTCACGGGCGGCGGATCTGCGTGGGTCGCCCACCACGTTCCTCATGAGTTGCGAGGAGGACCCGCTACGCGACGAGGAACTCGCTTTTGCCCAGCGCCTGCTCTACGCGGGGGTGAGTGTCGAGTTGCACCACTACCGTGGTACGTACCACGGCTTTGACGTCCTCGCCACGGAGGCCGCGGTGAGTCGACGTGCCTTGAGTGAGCAATCACTCTTCTTGCAACGGACCATTGGCCCGCTCGCGCCGTAGTCGAGTCCCGTGCTCCAGTCACGATCCCTGCTGCTCCATCTGGCGCAAACGCACGGGCACTTCCCCCGAGCGCGCGACGGGGACCTTGGTTAATGCTGAGTGAGGACCGGTGGAGTCGTCGGATTTGCAGTGAGACTCTGCGGCGCAATCGGCAGCGCGTTTATCGTTGCTAGCAGTACACCACGGTCAGGGGTTCAGCGCCTCGCCGCCGAGGCAACCAATAAGGCTGACAACCCATGGATGACACAACACCGACGAACCTGGCTCGGTTAACCGACCGGTTGCCTCGCGCGGTCCGATCATTCGTCGAACGCGGATCGGACCCCTGCAGCCCCCTGGTGCCTTTAAGCAGTGACGTCCGTGAAGGTACCGCGCGGGCGCGGCTGCGGGGGATGCACTCGCTGGTAGCGCTAGCGGTCGTCTTTAACCTCTGGTCGCTCCGTTTTGAGCGACTACCCGTGGCCTACCCCAACGACAGCGGCCTGCACTTGCAGATGACCACCCTGGCGATGAATTTGTTGCGCCACGGTCTCTCGCCCTTTGACCACTGGTACCCGCTGCTATCTCTGGGCTCGCCTTTCTTCGTGCAGTACCAGAGCTTCTCAGCGGTACTGACCGGCGCACTGGCGATGGTCTTTGGCCCCCAAGTCACCTTCGCGTGGTCGCTGTACTTACTGCTTAGTCTCTGGCCACTATGCGTGTACTGGTCGACGCGACTCCTGGCGTGGGGACGCTGGGAGTCGGCGATTGCCGCCGCCCTTTCTCCCCTCCTCTTCACCGTGACTGGACGGGGATTCGGGCACCAGAGTTATCTGTGGATCGGCAGCGGCCTGTGGTCACAGCTCTGGGCGATGTGGACTCTGCCACTCGCCTGGGCTTTTAGTTGGCGCTATATCTCTCAGCGAAAGTCGCTCTTCGCGGCGGTGACGATGCTGTCGCTCACCATCGCATTTCACTTCTTGACCGCGTACCTCGCGGGGCTCTCCTTGGGCGTGTGGATCCTCATCCGTCCCAGCCAATTCTTCACGCGCGCGGGCCGGGCGCTCGTTTTGGGCGCGGCCGCATTGTTAGCGACGGCGTGGGTGACGGTGCCACTGTTCGTGCACTCCAAATGGCTTGCCGTCAACCAGTTCCAAGTCGGGACGACCATCAACGACTCCTACGGGGCGCGCCAGGTCCTTCGCTGGCTGTTCACTGGTCAGATCTACGATTGGAAGCGCCTACCGATCGTCACCGTCTTCGTCGGAATCGGTCTCGTGGTGTGCGTCATGCGCTGGGGCTACGACGAGCGGGGCCGGGGTCTGGTCGGCGCGTGGCTGCTCAGCCTCTTTCTCTTCTTTGGCCGCCCCACTCTGGGACCCCTGCTCAATCTCCTGCCCGGCAACCAGAGCCTGCTGCTGCAGCGCTACATCATGGGTGTGCATCTCGCGGGCCTCGTGCTAGCGGGCGTGGGAATGGTTGCCACGGCCGTCTTCCTCTTTCGCCAGCTCAGCCGGCGCGCGGGGGCGTTCGTCGCAGCGAGCCGCCGCGTTCTGCTCGGTTCGTCGCCGTGGCTGCGTGCGCCGCTGCTCGTTGCCGTCGTCGTCGGTCTCCTCACGCCGGCGTGGACCCAGGTCTCGGACTACGACGGATCCTCGGCCGCGTGGATTGTTTACCAACGCGGCGTGGACTCCACCCAGGGTACGCAAATGAACTCACTCGTCGCGTTGGCCGAGTCGCGCGGGGGCGGTCGCATCTACGCGGGTATGCCCAGTAACTGGGGACATCGTTTCTACGTGGGGGCCGTTCCCGTCTACATCTACCTCGAACAGCGCAACGTCGATGCCGTGGGCTTCACGCTGCGCACGAGTTCGCTCATGACCGATCCGGAGGCCTACTTCGACGAAGCCGTGCCGGGCGACTACGCGGCCTTCGGAGTGCACTACATACTTCTGCCGGTCGGCCGCCCGCCCCCGGTGTACGCCACGTTGCTGCGCACGGCCGGGCTCTACCGGCTCTGGCAAGTGGACAGCGCGCGCGCTTCGGCGCTCATTCAAGTGGTTGACACCTACGGTGTCATCCCGGCCAACAACGCGAACCTCGGGACCCAAACCACTTCTTTCCTGAAGTCGCCACTTCCGGGTCGAGCGGTCTACTCCATCATTTCCTACGCCGGCCAAGCGACGGCGATCCCGACGTTGGCGTCGCTCGCCAGTCAACACGGCGTCGCCGGTCTCGTGGTGCACCAAAGCCAGGACCTCGTCTACGCACAAGCCGCAGAGGCCACCGTCGTCGCCAATCGCCGGGCCGTCGTCCTGCTCAAAGTAGCGTTCGATCCGGGCTGGACAGCGACGGTGGACGGCCACGCGGTGCCCACCGTCATGCTCGCCCCGGCCCTGATCGGAGTGCCGGTGACGACGGGTCGCCACGTGGTGATCTTTACCTACCACGGGTACCGAGACTACGGCGTCCTCTACGCGGTGGCGATTATCACCCTGGTGAGCGTCGGCGTCGGTCCCTGGTGGTGGCGGCGGCGAGCGAGGCCACCGCCCCACTCGACCAGCAGTGCGCAGTAAGTGGCTCGCGGGTCGGGCGTCGCGACCATCTCGACGCACTTCAGTCCCTCATAATGTCGCGACGTTGCCGGTACTGTGGAAATGTTCGTTAGGAGAACTTTGTGGCCCGCGACCGAACGATGATCTCATCGCATGGGGAGATGGACGGAGTCGTTCGCCGCACGGCCGACTTCTCAGACTCAGCGATGCGCACCCTCGAGGTCTCGCCTGCCCAGTCGCCCAGCGCCGAGCCGCCACGAGAATCCAACTGGTGAAGAATCCGGTCCCCACGGTGGTGGACAAGTTGCTGGAGATTTCGGTAGCGGGCAGTTTTTCGCGCGTCGGCTACGCCGCGCGCTCGCGCCTGGAGGGCTGGATCGACCCGCCCTCACTCGCTGGTCGGACCGTCCTCATCACGGACGCCACCTCGGGTCTCGGCTTCGAGGCCGCGGCGCGCCTCGCCTCGCTCGGAGCGGCCGTCACCTTCGTTGCTCGCGACGAGACGCGCGCTCGGGCGGCGAAGGAGGCGCTCACTGTCCGTAGCTCCAACCAGCGGATCGACTTTCTCCTCGGCGACACGAGCGACCTCGTCGCGATGCGTCGCGTCGCCGAGAGCGTCGCGGCGCGCGGTCCTCTCGACGTACTGATTCACAACGCCGGGGCGGTCAGCGCCTCTCGAGCTCTCAGCCCCCAGGGATACGAACTCACTGTGGCGGCGCAACTACTCGGCCCTTTTCACCTGACGCACTTACTGTTGGAGGCTCTCGGCGCCACCCACCCCGGTCGGGTCCTCACCGTCTCGTCGGCTGGAATGTACTCCCGGCGATTCCACCTGACGTCGCTCGAAATGACCCCGAGCAACTACGACGGCAACTCCGCCAATGCGAAGGTGAAGCGGGCGCAACTCGTGCTAAACCACGAATGGGTGCACCACGTCAGTCCCGACAACGTCGTGTTTCACGCCATGCACCCGGGGTGGACGCACACTCCGAGAATCAATCGGTCGCCGCCACGTTTTTACTCCATTGCGAAGCCGTGGCTGCGCACGCCGGCCCAGGGAGCCGACACTCTCGTGTGGCTCGCCGGATCGCGCCAATCCATCGCCACCTCGGGTGACTTCTGGTTGGACCGACACCCGCGATTCGAACACAAGGTCCCATGGACGCGCTCGCGCGACCCCGGTCGAGATCAAGTGACGTTGTGGGACTGGTGCGTCGAACGGACCTCGGACTTCTAGCTCAGACCAGCGGACGCTGACGCGCGAGACGCCGGCGGGTATCGTAGCGCACGAGGTTCCACGGCAGTCGCGCCACGGGCAACGGTAGGATCCTATTTACCCGTCGCAGGACCTCAGTCACTCGAGCGAACCGACGCTGTTGGACGTCTCCCCACGGCATACCCAAAGCGTCACGAAAGGGTGCGGCGAGGTAGCCGGCGGTGAGGAGACGGTTGATCGGCCGCAACAAGAACCCCAGCGGACGTGGCAGGAAGCGCAGGTCCACGAAATCTCGCAAGTATCTCGACGTCACCTCGTCGACGCGCACTTGGGCCAGTGACGAGGTCCAGTATGCCGCGAAGGCGGCGCGGTCACCGGGCCACTTGTGCGCTGGCACCTGCAACGTCGTGGCGAATCTCGAGCACTGCGCCAAGAGATCGTCGGCAACATCATTGGTAGCTTCACCGTAGAGAGTCTCGTACCCCTGCAACGAGCCGACGTACATGCACGCCGCCACCCACAACTGCAGATCCGGATCGAACGCATCGTAGACGACGTCGCCGCCGGGACGCGAGCGCACATGGCGGTGCTGAGCGTCGACGTTGCGGCGGAGTTCTGCGCGCTCCGCGTCACTGCCGTAGAGAGAAACCCAGACGTACGCGAGCGTGGTGCGAGTGCGTTTGATGGGGTGGCGCGTCAAGGACCCACCTTCGACGCTACTTTCGGCGACGCCGCGGCCGACCTGAAGCCTCGACAGTTGCATCACGATGTTGGCGGTTGCCGGTGCCAGCATTAGCCCACGCACGAGGCGGCTCTCGAGATCGTCGCGCGAGACGTGTCGACGCCAGGGACGTAGAGGATTCGTCGCGTGGCCCACCCACACATCGTAGAGAACGACGACGCCTAGAGACGAAGGCCGACGGGCTCGCTCTCGAGCGCCCGGACGGCGAAGACACACTCGTGTACCTTGTACAAGGTTTCTCGGTCCACGAAGCACTGCAGCGTTTCGTTCCCGAGGGAAAATTCTCGCATCGCGAGCGAGCACTGACGTCGCTCCCGGCCGGTCCATCGTTTGTCCTAGCCGACGCCAGAGACCCGGTCGTCTTCTCGCTGAGGCAATTCTCGCGCCCGGCGAGTCACCGACGGCGCCCTAGCGAAGTCGTATCGTCGCGCTGGCCTCGCCCAACGCGTCGACAAAGGAGGACGCCACATTCATCGAGCGGTTCGGTGTGGTTCGACGCAGACGTTGCTCGGCGACCACGTGACCACTGGATACCAATTGCAATGTACGCGCCGACGTGAAGGATTCCGTGTGCAGGCGAAGGCGCGTGGGCGCGTGGCCAACGATGATCCGATTCGGCCACACCCACGACACGGGCTTCTCGATCCCGAGAGTCACCCAGGGCCGCGTGCCTTCGGCGCGGTGCAGCAATTCCGCGGCCACCGTGTCAGCGACGTCGCGCGCCCACAACGAGACGACGTCGGCGCTCTCGACCGGGTGCAGAAGATTGCCCGCGGCGTAGATGTTCGCATTGCTGGTGCGCCCAAGCGCGTCGCTGGCCGGACCCAACGTGCCGGGGTCCATCACGATGCCACAACGACGGGCGAGTTCGTGATCGGGGATCCAGTCACCGCTGAAGACCACCGTGTCGACAGTTTCACTCCAGACGCGACCCGTCATCAGGTTCTCCAACACCACCTTCTCGACGCGCCGTCGCCCGATGATCTCGACCACGCGTGTGAAAGAATGCACTGGCGCGTGACCCCAGGTCCGCGCAACCAACCCCGCTCCCGTCACGCTCTGGTGACGTTGGTGCTCGGTCACCAGAGCGACGGTCGCCACCCCCGCGTGGCGCAGGGTCAAGATCGCCGAGAACGAGACGTGCTCGGCGCCCACCACGAGAGCGCGCGCACCCACGGGAAGACCTTCGAGGTACGTCCACTGCTGCAGCTGACCCGTCGTAAAGACGCCCGCCGGTCGGTCGCCGGGAACACCCCTCGCCGGTCGCGGACGTTCGCGCGCGCCCGTCGCCAGGATGACGGCACGAGCGTCGATACGTTGGGTGCCGCGTGCGCTGGTGACATTGACTCCCCCCTCGTCGCACGACGTAACAGTCGTAGCGCTCAAGAGACTGACCCCCCGAGCGAGGGCGCGGCGCACCATTGTTTCGGCGTAGTGCGGACCCGAGAGAAGACGGTGCAAGTCGCGCATTCCAAACCCCGGGTGCACGCAGTGTCGCGGCACTCCGCCGGCGACCTTCTCTCGCTCGACGACCACGACGCGACTCACGCCTCGCTCTCGCAGGCGCATCGCCGCGGAAAGTCCCGCCGGTCCGCCACCCACCACCACGACGTCGACATCCGTACTCACCTAGGAAGTCCGGTCAAGTCCGACGCGACTCGCCCCGTGGCCTCGATCATCATCGCGACCACTCGAGCGGCGCAGTAGAAACCCTGGCAACGTCCATTCATCGCGCGAGTACGACGACGTAGACCCGAGATACTCGTCGCGGCCACGTCGCCCTTCAGCGCGTCAACAATCTCTCCGGCACTGACGCGCTCGCAGTGACACACCACTTCGCCGTAGGCCGGGTTGACGGCGATGAGCTCGTTGTCGAGGTAACGCCGGCGTTGCCCTTCGCCCAGTGGTGCCATGACCGGCACCGGTGGGGCCGGCAACGACGCGGCGTCGAAACCCGCCGAGCGCATCAGCTCCATCACATACTCGGCGAGCGCCATGGACGACGTCAACCCGGTCGAGCGGATGGCGCCGATGCACACGTAGTTCTCTCCCTCGTGCCGGCGAACCTGATAGTCCTGGTGCTCACTCGCCGCACGCAGCCCGGCGTAGGTTGCGGTGACCTCCTCGTCGAGCAGTTCTGGCATCATGCGCGCCCCCGCGTCGAGCAGCCGTTCAAGACCCTCGCGCGTCGTCCCCGTCGCGCCGGGGTCGTCCACGTCGTCCGCAGTCGGACCCAGCAGCACGTTGCCGAACACCGTCGGCGAGATCAAGACACCCTTGGTGCGCTTGGTCGGCACCGGCAAGATGATCGAGTTCACCAACGCTCGGCTGAGCTTGTCAAAGACGATGAGTTCACCGCGCCGGGGTTGAATTGTGAAGTCGTGGTGATCACAGAACCCGTCGACTTTGCTCGAAGACAGTCCCGCGGCGTTCAGTACCCAACGTGCGCGCACCCGCCCCGACGTCGTGCACACGACGTGGCACTCACCCTCACGTTCCAGCGACTCAACCCGCGTCCCCAGACACAACTCGACACCAGCGCGTACCGCTTCGGTGGCGAAGGCCGACACCACGGACCACGGGTCGATGATGGATTCGCCGGGAACCCGTAGGCCCGCGAGGACCCCTTCGCCCAGGTGCGG
Organism: Acidimicrobiaceae bacterium; assembly: GCA_003168075.1. Taxonomy (GTDB): domain Bacteria; phylum Actinomycetota; class Acidimicrobiia; order Acidimicrobiales; family RAAP-2; genus RAAP-2. The sequence goes on along the minus strand of PMTL01000236.1, from coordinate 18,083 downwards.
CTCGAGTTCATAGACCTCGTGAGCGCCCACGAGCACCGACTCGGGGTAGCCGTTCGCCCGCGCCTTCTCGGCGAGGGCCGGCAGCGAGGCGGCTTGATCCTCGTCCCAGGCCACCAACACCGCACCCGTCGCCTCGATCGCTACGTTGGCCGCCGCTGCGTAGTCGCGCAACAGCTCGTATCCCCGATGGACGAGGCGCGACTCCAGACTGCCCGCAACGCAGTCAAAGCCCGTATGCAAGATTGCGGTGTTCGCTTTGGAGGTGCCCTCGCAGATATCTGTGGCCTGCTCAAGGACGACCACCGAACAATCGAAACGCGCCAATTCGCGCGCCAGCGCGCAGCCGACCACGCCCGCACCGATGATCGCGACGTCAACGTCGCGCCACCCGCTCACCTCACTCCTTTGCGAGCGGCGTCCGCGGCGCGCGCGGCGGCAGCGCTCCACCTCTCGCGCCGCTCCAGCGACTCGGAGGCGGCCATCCGTGGCTCGAAGCGTTGACCGGTTGCCAACTCGTCGACAGCGAGTGGCGCGAGGCCCACCCCACGTCGAACCAGTTCGACGACTCCGAGCGCCGTGGCGTGGGGCGAGACAAAAACCTCGACCGGACGTTGCAATACGTCGGCCTGGTGCTGCATCAGGAGCTGCGAGGCGCTGAGCCCCCCGTCGACGCGCAACACCTCGAGAGGCACGCCGACGTCGGACTCGCTCGCGACCACCACTGAGGCCACCTGACAGGCAATGCCGTCGAGCACCGACCACACGATGTCGGTGGACGTCGTCGAGAGATCAATACCTTCGAAGTGAGCACTCGCGCGCGGTTCCCATAACGGTGCGCCCAGGCCGGCGAAGGACGGTACGCAGGTTACCAACGAGGACGACCGGACATCGCGACCAACCGTGTCGAGCTCGCGACTCGAGCTCAGCAGTCCCAATCGCACCAACCAATCGACGGCGCTCCCCGCGCTGTAGACCTGACCGTCGAGACAGTAGGCCAGCTCGTCGGGCGTCTCCCACGCCACCGAGGCCGAGAGGCGGTGGTTCGAATGGATGGGTGTCGATCCGCAGTTGACCAAGAAGAATGCTCCGGTGCCATACGTGCACTTGGCCTCGCCGCGAACGCGACATCGTTCACCGAGCAGCGCGGCCTGCTGATCAACAATGAGGGCGTTGAGTGACAATTTCGGCCCAAAGACGTTCGTCACGCCGAAGTCGGCGGCGTTCGTGACGATCTCGGGGAACGCGGCGACGTCGAGTCCGAAAATTCCGGCCGCTTCTTCGGACCAGGTACGCGTGTCGAGGTCGAGCACCAGCGACCGCGACGCGGTCGCGACGTCGGTCACCGCCCGGGCGATCAGGTGCCAATTGAGCCACGCGTCCAGACTGGTCACCCGGGCGCCCGAGGGACTGCGGTCCTTCAGCCACCTCAGCTTGGGAGCGATGAAATAGGGATCAAGGGGAAGTCCGGTGATCTGCGTCAAGCGCGCTTCGTGCTCGGCGAGCGTCGCGACGAAGTCCGCCGACCGCCGGTCCTGCCAGGAGATCGCGGGGCTCAGCGCCTCCCCGGTCGAACCGTCCCAGGCCAGCACCGTTTCACCCTGGTTCGCTAGGCCCGCCGCGACGACCTCGACTGACGACTCGGCGATGGCCTGGCGACCAGCCGCGAGGACCGACTCCAGAAGTTCACGCGGGTCCTGCTGGACACCCCCGTCACCCAGTGCGTGCAGAGAGACGGGGATTTCGGCGCAACTCAGCACTTCACCGCACTCGTCGACGACCAACGCTTTGGTTCCCGACGTTCCTTGGTCGATTGCGAGAATACCTGGTCCCACTGATTCTCCCGGGCTCGTGGTGAGGTGCGGCGACAACGAAACGACCATACGCCACTTCGTCCCAGGTCAGGTCGGCGGCGGCGTCTGGAGACGCACTTGTGAACCCGACTGAGGCCTGCCTACCATGGGGCGACACGAGCAGAGGAGACGTTCTATGTCGGTGGCGTCGGTAGTCGCCAATCTCTTCGACGGTCGCTTGCCGTTTCGCGTCGAAGCCTTCGACGGCAGCGAGGTCGCACCCACGATTGTGTCGCCCGCCAACGAAATCACCTTGAGGATTCTGCGCCCCGAGGCACTGATTCGCATCCTGCGCCGACCCGCCGAGCTGGGTCTGGCACGAGCGTTCGTCGCGGGGGACCTCGAACTCGACGGAGACCTCGATGCTTTGTTCTCCCTCGAGTTGCCATCCCTGCGATACCTCTTTTCCCCCGCGACGTTTCTTCCACTGCTGCGCCTGATCGGACCCGCCGCAGTGCGGCCCTTAGCGCCGCCGGCCATCGAGGCGCGCCAACGTGGCGCGTTGCACTCTCGCGAGCGCGACCGCGCCGCCATCTCGCACCACTACGACGTCTCGAACCGCTTTTACGAAATGGTGCTCGGACCCTCCATGACCTATAGCTGCGCGGTCTTCGCCCACGAAGACGACACTCTCGAGGTCGCCCAACGACGCAAGGTCGATCTGATCTGTCGCAAACTCGACCTGCAGCCAGGAATGCGGCTGCTCGACGTGGGGTGTGGATGGGGAACAATGGCGATTCACGCCGCTTCCACCTACGGCGTCTCGGTGGTCGGCGTTACCTTGTCCATAGAGCAGCAGACCTACGCCACCGAGCGGGCACGATCCCTCGGCGTGGGCGACTTGTGCGAATTTCGATTGCAGGACTTTCGTGACGTACGCGACGGCCCCTTTGACGCGATCAGTTCCATCGGCATGAGCGAGCACGTGGGACGACGATCTCTCGCGCCCTACGCCCAGCAGATGTTCGACCTCTTGATGCCCGGCGGTCGGTTCTTGAACCACGCCATCGGACGTCCCGTCTCGATGAAGGACGACCCACGGCCCTCGAAACGCTCCGAGGCGTGGCGCCAGACACAGATCGCCTGGGGACTCAGGGGTCCCTCGAGGGTGGGCAGCGACTTCATCGATCGCTACGTCTTCCCCGACGGCGANNCTCGTACTTCGAGGCCCGCGGCCTCGAAGTACGACACGTCGAAGGCCTTCGCGAGCACTACGCCGTGACCCTGCGGCACTGGGTGGACAACCTCGTCAAGCGCTTCGACGAGGCCGTCGACGAGGTGGGCGAACAGCGCGCTCGGGTGTGGCGGCTCTACATGGCCGGTTCGGCGGTCAACTTCGAACAGCACCACCTCGAGATCCATCAGGTGCTGACCGTCAGACCCGATGGCGGACGTTCGGGCGTAGCGTGGCGACCTAACTTCGAGCCTCCGTTCTAGAAGTTGTCAGACCAACACGGCCCATGTGCCACGATGGAAGGCGTGGCGGAGAAGAAATCGTGGCAGTCAAGATGGCACGCACACCCCGGAGTGCGCACGGGCCGAGATTTGAGCCGGGGCGAGCGCGCCGCGGACAAGATGCGCGACACCATGGGCTCATGGCCCTTCGTCTTCGGCTTCTTCGCGGTGATGATTATTTGGGCGGGGACGAACACCTGGTTGCTCGAGCGCGTCCTACACCACAAGGCCTTCGATCCGTACCCCTACATCTTGTTGAACTTGTTCTTGTCGATGATGGCGGGCGTCCAGGCCGCGGCGCTGCTCATCGCCGCCAAGAGATCCGACGCCATTCAGTCCGAAGTTGCCGTGCACACCGCCAAGAACACCGACGACATCAAGGTCCTCCTCGCCGAGAACACCCAATTGACGAATGAAGTGAAGAGGAACACGGACCTGCTCGAAGAACTGCACCGCCACGTCACCGAGATTGGCAACCGCCTGGGAGCCTTTGGGGGGCGTTTCGGCCCCGACGAGGCCCCGCAGACCTGATATGGCGCCTCCGGGACCAAAGGATTTCCGAACTTAGAACCCTATTTTTGTCAAAAACTTATCTTGCCTCGGTACGTTGAGGCCATGGACACTGTGACGAGGGGACAAACGGCAGTGGCCACGTCACGCTCCAAGAGGAAGTCAGCGGTTACCCCGTCCTGGCACCAGTCCGTCTCGAAGCGCGCGCACCAGTCCGGGCGCGCACCCCAACCGCGCGTCGCTCAGGCACTAGCGCTGCTCTGCGGCGCCGGTTTCGGCACCGTTATAGCCCTGGCCCTGTCGGTCGAAGGACGCGCGGCTCTCGCGAGCCCCGGCGGCTGGGCCCAAGCGATTGGTCGAGTGAGCGCATTCACTGGTTCGTATCTCTTGCTCGTGATGGTCGTGCTGATCGCCCGTCTGCCGTGGCTCGAGCGCACCGTCGGCCAGGACAAGCTCGTGCGCTGGCACCGTAAGGTCGCCCCTTACGCCGTGTCGCTCATTTCACTGCACGTACTGAGCGTCATCCTGGGTTACTCCCAGATGCTCAAGACCAACGTCTTTCACATGCTCTGGAGCTTCTGGGTGAACTACCCCGACATGCTGGCCGCGTCCGTGGGGTACGTCTTATTGCTCATGGCGGCCTTCACGTCGATTCGCATCGCACGCGCCAAGATGAAGTACGAGACCTGGTGGGTCGTGCACCTCTACACCTATTTGGGTCTGGGTCTGGCCTTCATGCACCAAATCCGCACCGGTGTGATGTTCATCGGTCACGAGCACACGATTCAGTTCTGGACGACGTTGTGGGTGGGTGCCGGCGCCTCCATTCTCCTGCTGCGCGTCGGCGTCCCGCTGGTGCGCAACCAGCAGTACCAACTGCGCGTCGCCAGCGTCACCGAAGAGGTCCCCAACGTCTATTCGCTCACCGTATCTGGCAAGAACATCAAGAAGATGGCCGTGTCGGGTGGACAGTTCTTCCAGTGGCGCTTCATGTCGCGCGACCTGTGGTGGCACAGCCACCCCTACTCGCTCTCGGCCTTGCCCCGTCCGCCGTTCCTGCGCGTGACCGTCAAGGGGCTGGGAGACCAGTCCAGCGCGGTCGCGAAACTGAGGCCCGGCACACGGGTGTTCGTGGAAGGTCCCTACGGCGTGTTCACCCACCACGCCGCGGAGATGAAGGACGTGACGCTCATCGCGGCGGGAGTGGGCATCACCCCGATCCGCGCCATGCTCGAAGACCTGCCATCCAGTGTCAACATCAATGTTCTCATCCGCGCCACCCGTGCCGAGGACATCGTTCACGCCGACGAGATGAAATCACTCGTGGCATCGCGCAATGGCCGGTACCACGAGATCGTCGGTCCGCGTGATGAGGTGAACCTCGACGACGCGACCCTCGAAGATCTCGTGCCCAACATTCGCCACAACGACATGTTCGTCTGCGGGCCCGCCGGCTTTACCGACGCCATCGTCGCATCGGCGCGACGCTTGGGCGTCCCCCACGAGCACGTCCACCACGAGTCCTTTACCTTCTAAGAATCGAGTCGCCATGTCGCTGACACAAAGTTGCCTCCCGTGAAGCGTTCTCCCATCGTCGCCGTCGGCACGGTCGTCGGACTCGCTTCCGTCCTGAGTTTTCACTCCACCCCGGTGAAGTTGAATCTCGCCCCCTCGGCGAGCTCGACGACCGTGCCGGCGGCGACCACGCCCGCCCATCCCGCGACGGGTGCAACCGCCCCGACGACGGCACCGACCACGACCACGACCGCGGCGGTCACCGGAATCCACACCGTCACCGGTCCCCTGGTCAACTACTACTATGGCCAACTCTCGGTGAAGGTCACCGCGAACGGTAAAAAAATCACCAGCGTGACGATTGGCACCATCACCGACGGTGGCAATCCGCGCTCGGTGTCGATTGACCAGTACGCAATTCCGATCCTCGAGCCCGAGGTCGTCGCCGCGCAGAGCAGCTCCATTCAGAGTGTTTCGGGAGCCAGTTACACCAGCGCCGGTTTCCAGATGTCGCTGCAATACGCACTGAAAAAACTCGGCATCTAATGTCGAACGTGGAGGCATCCACGCGCCACCTCATCGAGGTGATGGGAACCGTCGTCACCGTTGACCTCTTCGAGGTGACCGACCACGGCGCCGCGAACGCCGCAATCGAACGAGTGAGCAAACTCCTGCACGCCGTGGACCGGGTCTTCTCCACCTACAAGGAGAAAAGCCCCCTCAGCCGACTGCGTCGCGGAGAGCTCTCCCTGGGTGAGACGCCGCCCGAGGTTGCCAACGTCCTGGACCTGTGCCAACGGGCCAAGACCCTCACCGGTGGATGGTTCGATCCCTGGGCTCTACCCGGAGGAGTCGACCCCACCGGTTACGTGAAGGGTTGGGCGGCCCAGTGCGCCCTCGACGAGCTGCGCGACCTGGAACTGAGTGGCGCGATCGTCAATGCCGCCGGCGACATCGCGTCCTTCGGCGGGCCGGCACCCGACGTCACCTTTCGCACCGGGATCGTGCGCCCCGACGACTCCGAGCACCTCGCCTGCGTGGTCGAACTTCGCGGGTCGCTCGCCACCTCAGGCGAGTCCCAGCGAGGCGCGCACCTCTACAACCCCTTCACCCATGAATTCTGCACCGCGATGGCGTCAGCGAGCGTCGCCGGTCCGGACCTGGGCGTATGCGACGCGCTCGCGACCGCGCTCAGCGTGGCTGGACACGACGTGATGGTCCTCATCGACCAACTCGACGACTACGAGGCGATGGCCATCGACGCCAACGGCTCCATGCGCGCCACTCCGGGCTTCGCGTTCGTTCGCGATTGAAGTATTAGCGGCGCACGTGGCGACCGTGCACCGGCGCCAGGAGGATGAGCGACAAGTACGTCACGATGGCGATCGCCACGTGCAGCCACACCAGCACGAAAACCGCCTTCGCCGACTGTCCCGAGTACCAGATCCACACGTCGGGAATGAACAAGACCAGTGTGACCGCGATCGCGGCGCGAAAAAAGAGCCACTTGGGCTGAGAGGAGATGCGAGCGACGATCGTCCAGCCGACGCAGGCGATCACGACGCCAATAATGGTTAGCTTCGAGTAATCCGAGAACTGAAAATGCGAATACCCGCGGGTGGTGGGAAAGAAAGAGACGCCCACACTCACCAAAAGAGCGTCAGCCGCCAGCGACGCTACGATCGCCACGACCGTGGCGACGAGCACCGCCGCCGTCGGAGGCGGTGTCTTGGGATTGAAGTCGATTCGAAAACGACGCAACCAGGGCCGCAAGAATTCCGGGAACATATCGAGCGAGAGGCCCAGAGCTCGACGCGGGGCGGCGGACGTCATGGCGCAATTCTAATTTGTGTCCGTCACGACGTCGGCCGCGCAGGAAATTCGAGATCTTCGAGCAAAGATCGCAATTGTCGGCCCATTTCACGCGGATTCCCACTGATCTCCCCGATGACGTCGCCCTCGAGATCACTGTCGTCATCGGGCGCGTAGAACGAGACTTGCATTCCACGACCTCGACCACGAGCCTTGACCACCCAGGGCAGACCGATGTCGCCCGAGTCGTGCGTCGCCATGATGGCGCCGTCGCGGTCAACTCCGAGGCTCCACTGGGGTGAGCGTGCGGCGTCGAGGATTCTTGCCAGCGAATCGCGTGAGGACGGAAGTGCCATACGCCACCCTACGACGGTGGTGTCACGGTACGTCGAACTCGCGTTCGAGGCACTGATTTTCGAACTCGACGACGTCGGCTCTGACGTTGCTCGCATTGTACGTCCACAGCATGAGACACCAGGCGAAGCCGATTTCGAACACGAACTCACCTTCGAGCAGGCGGTTGAAGCCCCAGTCCGGTCGCGACCACGCGTAGGCCCGCGACAAAGATCGTCGGCACGTCGAGGGGAGCGAGGTACTTCGCCGTCCTCACGAGTCCATCGTTCCGACGCCGTACCCAATGGCAACGAAGGGCAGCGTGGGGGCGTGCACGCCGTACTACGAGATGCCGTAGATTTCGGCGTCGGGTCTGCGAGCTGCTTCGACACACAGCGCCACGCAGACGAAGAAGACCATCTTCGTCGCCACCAGAACGTGTCGAGCGTGCACGGGGCGGCTGGCGGCACCTCCCTGCTCACCCCTGGTATCGAACCCGTGACGCGGTCAGCTCCTGGAGAGCGGCGTCACGTCCAACGTAGTTCTCGACCTTGACCCACTTGCCCTCGTCCAGGTCCTTGTACACCTTGAAGAAGTGACTGATGCGGTCCAGAGTGGCTGTGGGGACGTCGGTAATGTCCGTCGCCGCCTTCCAGGCCGGGTCGTAGGCCGGCACCGTGATGAGCTTGGCGTCCTCGCCATTTTCGTCGGTCATGATGCACATGCCCAAGATGCGCGCTTCGATCAGACAACCCGGGAACGTGGGATAGGCCGTCAGCACCAGGGCGTCGAGCGGGTCACCGTCACCGCCCAGCGTGTCAGGAATGAAGCCGTACTCCGCCGGGTATCCCATTGACACCACCAAGTGACGGTCGAGCTTCATCATGTTGGTGTCGTGGTCCAGCTCGTATTTATTCTGGCTCCCGGCGGGGATTTCTACGATGACATTGATGGTGTCCATCGACGTCTCCTTTCGAATGTGGTGCCCTCTGGCGCTGCGTCACTTCACTTTAGTCAGTCGAACCTCACGACCCGAAGCGACCGCTGGGCCAGTATCCGCTGCGGTGCGCGCCATAGACTTTTCATGGTGTGACGCCCACGAGACGTTGAAAAAGGAGACCCCGTGGATCGTATTGGTGTAATCGGTTGCGGCCTCATGGGATCGGGAATCGCCGAAGTCTGCGCCCGCGCCGGGCTCGAGGTTCTCGTCGTCGAGCGCGATGAGGCGGCACTGGAGAAGGGACGCCGCCGCATTCTCGCCTCGCTCGACAAGGCCTGCGCCGCGGGGAAAATAAGTGCCGACGATATCGCGAGGGCCACGTCCAAGTTTCGTTTTAGTACCCGCTTTGACGACCTCGCGGACTTGTCCTTCGTCATCGAAGCGGTGGGCGAAGACGAAGCGATCAAGCTCGACGTCTTCCGACGTCTCGATGAGATGGTCACCGACCCGGCGGCCATCTTCGCGTCGAACACGTCGTCGATCCCCATTGCGACGCTGGCATCGGTGACCTCGCGACCGCACAACGTGGTCGGACTTCACTTCTTCAACCCGGTCCCGGTGATGAAACTCGTGGAAGTCACGGCGTCGCTCTTGACCAGTGCGGACACCGTCGAAGCCGCGCGACACTTCGCGAGCGAACGTCTCTCCAAGACCCCCATTTCCTCTCCCGACCGCGCGGGCTTCGTTGTGAACGCCCTGCTCATTCCCTACCTCCTGTCCGCCATTCGCATGGTCGAGTCCGGCGTCGCGACTCCCGAGGACATCGACACCGGCATGGTCCTCGGATGCGCGCACCCAATGGGCCCTCTCGCGCTCACCGACCTGATTGGTCTCGATACCACCGCAGCGGTCGCCGAGTCGCTCTACGCAGAGTTGCGCGAACCCCACTTGGCTCCGCCGCCGTTACTCTCGCGCATGGTCGCCGCCGGCCGACTCGGTCGCAAGTCGGGTGAGGGCTTCTACGCCTACGCGAAGTAGTCAGATGTCCTCGCGCACCGCGTCAGCGCGGACACTGCAGATGACACTCGTCTTGGTCGCGGCCATGATGTCCATCATCGGGAGTCTGGGCGCGCCGCTCATTGGCACGGTCGCGCAGGTGAATCACATCTCGCTCTCCAGCGCCGAATGGATGCTGACCGCCACCCTGCTCACTGGTGCACTGGCGACCCCGGTGATGGGTCGACTCGCCGACGGCCACCTGCAACGCCGCGTCGTGCTGTTCGCCCTCTCAACGGTGATCGTGGGACTCGTGATGGCGGCGTTGTCCAGGGACTTCACCTGGCTACAGATCGGACGTAGCCTCCAGGGCCTCGGCATGGGACTCTTGCCGGTGACCATGGCGATCGCGCGCAGCCACCTCGATGCACCGTCGGCGGCCACGACCATCGCCACCTTGTCGGTGACCGCCGCGATCGGCGTTGGACTCGGGTATCCCATCACGAGCGTCATCGCTCAGTACTTCGACTATCACGCCGCATTTTGGTTCGCCGCCGTGATGATTGGCATCACGCTGGTGGTGGCCATCGTCGTGCTGCCGCGCACCGAAGCACGGGCCCACCGCGATTTCGACGTCGTCGGAGCGGTGCTCTTGACGCTGTCGCTGGTGGCGGTTCTCGCGGTGCTCGGCGAGGGCAGATCTGGGGCTGGGCCTCGACGCTGTCACTGTCTCTGGGCATTGGAGGCGTGGTGCTCCTGGTGTTCTGGTGCATCTACGAACTTCGCCGCCACGATCCCCTGGTGGACCTGCGCCACTCCACCCACCGCGCGGTGATCACGTCAGACGTGTCGGGATTCCTGATCTCCATGGCCATGTACCTCTTCATCCCGGTCGTAGTCGAATACGTGCAGATTCCGCGATCCGCCGGGTACGGATTCGGATCGTCCATCTTCACTTCGGGGCTACTACTCGTGCCGCTGTCGGCGGGCACCTTCACCGCGAGCCGCTTTGTGCCATTGATTGTGCGCCACTTCAATGCACGAATTACCGTGCCGCTCCGCGCGGTGTTCTTCGCGATCGCGGCGCTCACCTTCTCCTACGAGCACCGATCGCTCTGGGAGGCTTTCGTCGCCGTGGGCATCGCGGGGCTCGGCGCGGGACTCACGTTTGCGGCTATGCCCGGCTACACCGTTCGCGCGACCCCACCCGCCGATACCGGCGCGGCGCTAGGTTTCTACCAGCTGCTGCGCAGCGTCGGTCTCTCGATTGGTTCGGCCGTCGCCGGAGCAATTCTCGCCCACGACACCCTCGCCGGCGCGGCCCTACCAACACAGTCGGGATTCCTCACGACGCTGAACGTCGCCGCTGGACTGCTGCTCGTCGCCGCGATCATGAGCTATTTGCTATTGGGTGATACGCCTACGGCGCCGTCCTCGCTCGAGACCATCGAGATGATGGAGGAGAGCGCCGAATTGGGTGCGACGGGCCTGGGTCTCATTGGAGAGTAGTCGCATCGTCTTCTACTCCGAAGAAAAGGAGAACCGTGACCATCTACGTCGTCACCCTGCGGTGCGCCGACCGCCCCGGCATCGTGCTAGCGACGTCAACGGCGATCGCCAGCGTCGGGGGCAACATCGTGGAGAATGACCAGTTCACCGACCCGGTCACGTCGCAGTTCTGCATGCGCACCCGCTTCGAGACCGTTTCCGAGGACCTTGACGCCATACGCGACGTCATCGTCGTGGCCGTCGCCACTTTCGAGCCTGACCTCACCATCCGCCGCGAAGACACCCGCCGGCGCGCCTTGGTGATGGTCTCGCAGTACGACCACTGTCTCGCCGAATTGCTATACCGGCGAGACTCGGGTGACCTGCCCCTCGACATCGTCGCGGTGGTGAGCAACCACCCGCACTGCGCGCAGCTCGTCGCCCGTCACGCCGTGCCTTACTACGAGATTCCCGTCACGCCCACTACCAAGACCAGTGCTGAAGACGAAGTGCGCGAGCTTCTCGCACTCTTGCACGTCGACTTCGTCATCCTGGCGCGCTACATGCAGGTGCTCTCCGAGAGTTTGTGCGCGGACTTGGCAGGACGAGCGGTCAACATTCATCACTCGTTCTTGCCGGGATTCAAAGGTGCGCGCCCCTACCACCAGGCGTACGAGCGCGGAGTGAAACTCATCGGCGCTACGGCGCACTTCGTCACCGGCGAACTCAACGAGGGTCCCATCATCGACCAAGACGTGGTGCGCGTGACACACGCGCGACGCCCCGACGACCTGGTGACCTTGGGTCGCGACCTCGAGCGCAGCGTGCTGGCCCGTGCCGCGCGGCTGCTCGCCGAAGACCGCGTGGCCCTCGTGGGTCAACGGACCGTTGTCTTCTCGCAGTAGCTCAGGTGACCGCCAGGCGCACGGCGAAGCTCTCGTCGAGGTACGCCGACGTCGTCATCACGTCCACCAGAATCCGCACCGCGTCGTACACGTCGACGTAGCGCAGGTAGAGCGGAGTGAATCCGAAACGGCAGATATCTGGCGCGCGAAAGTCCCCAATCACTCCGCGATCGATTAGCGCCTGGACGACGCCGTAACCCTGGTCGTGACGTATCGCCACCTGAGAGCCCCGGCGCGAATGTTCGCGCGGCGTGACCAGCTCAAAGACACCCGGTAGTGCCTCTTCCACCAGCGAGATGAAGAGATCAGTCAGCGCCAGACTCTTGACGCGCACCTCGGCCATCGTCGTGCGGTCCCAGACGTCCAGCGCCCCTTCGAGGGCGCCGAGCGCGATCACTGACGGCGATGAAGTGACGTAGGCACGCATCCCGGGCGCCGACTCGTACGTCGGTTCAAAGTCGAAGGGGCGAGCGTGTCCGAGCCAGCCCGGTAGCGGGTTGCGCAACACACCGTGCCAGCGCGGGGCCACGTACATGAACGCCGGCGCCCCGGGTCCTCCGTTCAAGTATTTGTACCCGCATCCCGCGGCGAAGTCCACGTCAGCGCCGGTGACGTCCAATGGCACCGCCCCCGCCGAGTGAGCGAAGTCCCAGAGCATCAGCGCCCCCACCGCGTGCACGTCCGCGGTGATCCCCGCCAGGTCGAGCATCTCGCCGGTGCGAAAGTCAACGTGGGTGAGCATCACCAGAGCGACGTCCTCGTCGAGGTGTTCTCTCAACGTGTCGCGGTCGATGTTCTTGACGACGATGTCACGACCCGCCAGTCGAGCCATCGCCGCGACGATGTAGAGGTCGGAGTGGAAGTTGACCGCGTCGGTGATGACGACGTGGCGCTCGGTTTTGAGTTCCAGCGAACCACCGATGATCTTGGCGAGGAGGAACGTCAGGGAATCAGCGACGAGGACTTCTCCCTCTCGCGCCCCGATGAGCGGTGCGAGTCGATGGCCCAGTCGCAGCGGCGCATCCATCCATCCGGCGGCGTTCCACGAGCGAACGAGTCCCTGCGCCCATTCGGTGTCTATCACTTCGGCCACCCGCCGTTGCACGCTCTTCGAGACCGGACCGAGCGAGTTGCCGTCGAGGTAGATCTCGCCCTCGCGCAGGAGGAACTCATCGCGCAGCCCCGCGAACGGGTCGCTCGCATCGAGGGCGAGGCACTCGTCACGGGTGGTCATAGGACACTCCTTACTTCCCATAAGACGGGATAGAGGCGTTGCGACAGTGTGGTGTCGAGGTAGGCCATCCCCTGCGAACCACCGGTTCCGGGACGCCGGCCGATCTGACGACCAGCCATCAACATGTGTTGATGGCGCCACATGGCGAGTCGCTCGTCGTGGTCCATCATCAGTTCTGCGATGGCGTGCAGAGCCGACGTCGCGGGCGAGCGATGCTCGAAGTAGAGAGAGCGCACCAATTCGAGCGTTGGCGCATCGTCGTGAGCACCCAGAGCTTGACGAAGCGAGTACTCAAATCCTCCGAGTAACGAGGGGGCCTCGCTCGTCTCCTTGAGCCACGCACGCTGGGCGTCATCAAAGAGGTGAAATTCCAGCATTGCCGTCTTGCCGGCACCGCTCAGAAATTCGATGGCGCGGAACTGAAACGATTGAAAGCCCGACGCCGGGTCGAGCGGGTCGCGGAACTCCAAAAATCCTTCCGGCGACATCGTCTCGAGAACGCGAAGGTGCTGGATCAAGAGGTCCTCGATGGCGACTATGCGCTTCAGATGCGACGTCGCATTCCACGGTTCACTCGCCCACAGCGCGGCGCTGGCGCGGCGCAACTCGTCGATGATGACCTTGAACCACAATTCGTAGGACTGGTGCACCACGATGAACAACAGCTCGTCGGGCGCGTTCTCGGTCAGTGGCACCTGCAGGGTGAGCAGGTCGTTGATCTTCAGGTACGTCGAGTAATCGGTGCCGGCCACGTCCAGCAACACTACGACGCGCGACGCGCGCCAACCAGACGTTTGGCCCCTAACGGGTGAGGGGCTTGTAGCGAATACGGTGCGGCTGGTCGGCGTCGGTGCCCAGGCGCTTGTGGCGCTCGGCCTCGTAGTCCGAGAAGTTCCCTTCGAACCATCGCACGACGGCGTCGCCTTCGAAGGCCAGAACGTGCGTGGCAATGCGGTCGAGGAACCAGCGATCGTGGCTGATCACAACGGCGCAGCCCGGAAACGTCAGTAGGCCGTCTTCGAGGGCGCGCAGGGTGTCGACGTCCAGGTCATTGGTCGGTTCGTCGAGCAGCAGCACATTGCCGCCGGTGCGCAGTACCTTGGCGAGCTGCACGCGATTGCGCTCGCCGCCAGATATTTCGCCGACTTTCTTCTGCTGGTCCGAACCCTTGAAACCGAAACTCGCCACGTAGGCCCGCGCGTGGATCTCACGATTGCCCACCACCATGTGCTCTTGTCCACCGCTGATCTCGTCAAAGACCGTGGCCTGAGCGTCGAGGTTGTCGCGCGATTGGTCCACGTAGGCGAAGGAAACCGTCGAGCCGACTTCCAGGGAGCCCGAGGTCGGCTCTTCGAGCCCGACCATCATCTTGAACAGTGTCGTTTTGCCTGCTCCGTTCGCGCCGATCACTCCGACGATGCCGCCCGGCGGCAAGAGGAAGTCAAGGTCCTCAATCAACAGCCGATCGTCGAACGCCTTGGTCAACTTCGATGCGTTCACGACGACGTCACCGAGGCGCGGCCCGGGGGGAATCGCAATCTCGAGTTTGTCAGCGCGCCGCTCGGCGGATTCTGATTGCGCTACGAGCTCGTTGAAGGCACTCAGGCGCGCCTTGCCCTTGCTCTGGCGAGCGCGCGGCGACATGCGAATCCATTCAAGTTCGCGCTCAAGGGCGGCCTGGCGAACCTTGTCGGCTTTCTCTTCGCCGGCCAAGCGGGCCTGCTTCTGCTCGAGCCACGAAGAGTAATTACCCTCCCAGGGGATGCCGTGACCGCGGTCCAGTTCCAAAATCCACGAGGCCGCGTTGTCGAGGAAGTACCGGTCGTGAGTAATGGCGACCACCGTGCCGCTGTAGTCCTGCAGTGTACGTTCTAGCCAGGCCACCGACTCGGCGTCGAGGTGATTCGTGGGCTCGTCGAGCAGCAGCAAGTCAGGATGAGAGAGCAGCAATCGACACAGCGCGACTCGACGGCGCTCACCGCCAGACAACGTGGCGACGTCGGCGTCGGGCGGAGGAAGTCGCAGCGCGTCCATCGCGATCTCGAGGGTGCGTTCGAGGTCCCAAGCGCCCAACGCGTCAATCTTGGTCTGCAGGCGCGACTGCTCGGCCAGCAATGCGTCGAAGTCGGCGTCGGGGTCGGCGAAGCCCGCGCACACTTCATTGAAGCGAAGCAGGAGGTCGCGCTGTTCCGCGACGCCGTCGGCAACGTTGCCCACGACGTCTTTGGTGGAGTCGAGATGGGGTTCCTGGGAAAGGTAGCCCACGGTGAATCCAGGGGTGAGACGCGCATCGCCGGTGAAGCCATCGTCGAGGCCGGCCATGATGCGCAGCAACGAAGACTTACCCGACCCGTTGGAGCCGATCACGCCGATTTTGGCGCCGGGATAAAAGGAGAGGTTGATGCCCTTCAATACCTCGCGGTCCGGGGGGTAGAAACGGCGCAGATCGCGCATGGTGAAGATGAACTGAGCAGCCATGTTCCTAGTCTCTCGCATTTGGGACAATCGCTGCCCTCGTACGGTGCGTCGAGGGTCAAAATGATACAAGCCTCCCGTACACTAAAACCCATGTCGTCGCCCGCCACCACTACCCAACGCCACACCCCCGACTGGCTCATTCTCTCCATCGCCTGTGTCGCGCAGTTCATGGTGGTGCTCGATGTCTCCATCGTCAACGTCGCACTGCCGCACATGGGGCACGACCTCGGCATGAACCAGACCAAGTCGCAGTGGGTCATCAACGCCTACGTGTTGACCTTCGCCGGCTTCCTTCTCTTAGGCGGTCGCGCGGCCGACTTGTTTGGTCGCCGCAAGGTCTACCTGCTCGGCATCGCGGTCTTCACCTTCGCGAGTATCGGGGCCGGCTTCGCCCACAACGGGACTCAGATGATCGTGGCCAGGGCCGTCCAAGGACTCGGGGGTGCAATCCTCTCGCCGGCGACGCTCACCATTATCATCACCACTTTCCAAGGTCCGCGTCTACCCAAGGCCATTGGCGCCTGGAGCGCGGTCGCCGGAGCCGGAGGTGCCTTCGGCGGTCTCGCAGGGGGCCTCCTCACCGGCCTCGCGAGCTGGCGCTGGGTCTTCTTCGTCAACGTGCCCTTCGGCGTTGCCGCCGCAATCGTTGCCGGAATGTACTTGCAGGAGCGCCGTAACCAAGACGCCACCGTCAAGCTCGACATCACCGGCGCCCTCCTCGTCACTGGCGGGCTCACGGCACTGATTTACGGAGTCGTCAACACCACCACCGCGGGCTGGACCTCGTCGTCGTCATTGTCCTGGTTCATCGCTTCGGCGGCATTGCTCATCGGCTTCATCTTCTGGGAGGCGCAGGTCGCCTCGCATCCCCTGGTTCCATTTCGCATCTTCCGCTCGCGCCCCCTCACTATTGCCAACATCGTGATGGCGCTCGCCGGTGGTGCATTCTTCGCAATGTGGTTCTTCCTGACCTACTACTTCCAGAACACTCTGGGCTACGGTGCCGTGCGGGCGGGCTTCGCGTTCCTACCCATGGCTATCGGTATCATCGTCGGCGCGCAACTGAGCTCACGACTTCTGGTCAAGGTCGGCGTGCGGCCACTGCTCCTCGTGGGCTCCGCCCTCGCCACATTGGGCTTCTTTTGGCTCACATTGATTACGACGACGAGCACCTACTGGGCCGACATCTTTCCCCCCGCGTTCCTCTGCTCGTTCGCTATGGGGCTGTTATTCGCCCCCCTGGCGACCGCCGCGACCGCTAAAGTCGACCGGGCCGATGCCGGACTCGCCTCGGGAGTACTCAACACCGCGCGCCAGGTCGGCGGCTCACTCTCCCTGGCGGTCCTGGGAACGTTGGCCTTCGACCGGACGGCATCATTTGGACCCATAACAAAGATCTCCCAGGTCGCCGGATACACCCGCGCATTCGAGATTTCTGCCTTTATCACCCTGGCGGCGTTCCTGGTCAGTCTGGCCCTTCCGGCCAAGGTGGGACACCACTCCAGTCACGCCCCGATCGTCAATCCGACGACTGCGCCAGCCGGTACCGGACACTAACTCTTAACATTTCTCCCTCTCCTTGAGCACCGCATTCGGGAGTAGTGTCGGCAATTGACACCCAACGAGTGAACCGCCCGGTCGGAGGCAGTTCGCTCGTGGTGAGGCCAAAGGCCAACTACAAAAAGGGAGAATCAAATGAAGAGAATTCGTCGCCTCGGCATCGTGCTGGGAGCCAGTTCGCTGGTCCTGGGCACCGTGACGATCGGCGTTGCCGCGACTACTGCGACAGCGGCTAGTAAATACAAGGCGTGCATCGTCATCGACACCGGTGGTGTGAAGGACAAGTCGTTCAACCAGTCCGCGTGGCAGGGTGCACTCGACGCTCAAAAGGCCGACTCGAACATTTCGCCGTCGTACCTGACGTCGAATTCCTCCGCCGACTACGCGCCGAACATCACGACGTTCGAGAGCAAGGGTTGCGGCATCATCGTGACCGTCGGATTCAACATGGACGCGGCGACGGCAGCAGCGGCCAATGCGAAGCCGAGCCAAAAGTTCGCCATCGTTGACGACCTGCCCACCACGACGTCGCACAACGTATTGGCCCTACAGTACGAGACCAACCAGGCTGCTTTCCTCGGTGGTTACCTCGACGCTGCGACGTCTAAGTCGGGCGTCGTCGCGACCTACGGTGGTGAGGCCTTCTCGTCGGTCACCATGTACATGAGCGGCTTCGTCGCTGGCGTGCGCTTCTACGACAAGGAGAACAAGGCCAAGGTCAAGGTCCTGGGCTTCACTCCCAAGGGCATGTGCACGCTGTCAGTGTGCAACGGCACCGGTACCTTCGTCGGTAACTTCACGTCCCAGACGGACGGCAAGACCATCGCCGCCAACTTCTTCTCCGAAGGTGCGGACTACGTGTTCCCAGTCGCTGGTTCGGTGGGACTTGGTTCAGTCGTCGCCGCCAAGCAGGCCGGCAAGGGTAACCAGATCACTTGGGTTGACTCCAACGGTTGCTTGACCGACGTACCCGACTGCAAGTGGTACAACGCAACGGTCGCCAAAGG
>PMTL01000210.1 GCA_003168075.1 Acidimicrobiaceae bacterium | reverse complement strand
CCTCCTAGTAGCCCTTCTTCTCCATCTGCTTTTCCAGGCCTTCGATGGTCGCTTCATCGGTGAAAATGCCCAAGACGCCCGGCTCCGAAAAGGACGTGTGGGTATTGAGGAAGGTGGCGCAGTTGATGGAATCGTCGCCAATATGGGCGTCGTAGGCCAACGCCAGGGCACTCAGGGTGCCACCGAGGCACAGCGACACGAGATTGACGTGTTCAGCGCCGGTGATCTCTCGGATGACGCGCACCGCNNCCGTGCTGCACCGCCCACTCGATGAGACTGCGCCCCGGGGCGAGGTCCATGATGTAGTACTTATTGATCCACGGCGGGCTGAAGAGCATGGGCACGGAGTACACCTGCTCGGTCTGCGCAGAGTATTGGATGAGTTCAATGAGTTCGTTGCGAAAGACGACCGCACCGGGCGTAATCGCAATGTTTTCGCCGACGTTGTGTCCCGACGTATCGACTTGAGAAGGCCAACCACCATTACGAGAGATGTCATCGAGCATGTTCCTCGCGCCGCGAGAAACGCTTTCGCCCTGGGTGGAGAGTGCTTCGCGCTGTGCTTGGGGATTACCAATGAAGGTATTGGTCGGACACAGTGCGTCGAGTATGAACTTCGTCGCAAAGCGAGCCTTCTGGTCATCGATCCCCTCGAGGGCAGCCGCATCGAGCAATTCGTTGACATACTGACATCCCAGAAGGTATTGCTGGCCCATCAGGAAGAAAAGTGGGTTGTCGCTATACGCGGGGTCGGCGAAGCGCTTGTCGTCCTCGAAATGAGCGACCGGGGGCACGTCCGTCTTGCCCGCAGCACGCTCCAACGTGGCGCGGACCGCTGCTTCGAGACCCAAGGAAAGACGGGTGCTCGCCGCTGCGACTGCCTCGGGTTTGGTCGAAAGGGACACCTGCACGGTGCGCAGAGACGCGAGAAGGGAGATGGGGTCCGCCTGGGTCGCGGCGTGAATGAAGAATTCTTGCTGGGCGTTCACGAGCTCACGGCTGTAGTTCAGCAACTCACTCGCCGCCGGTACGTTCAGGCCGTCGCCTCCGACCAGGTCGACCATCGCCTTGGTTGTCTCGGCCGCACCGGTGAACCACGCGCTAACAAAAGTAGTAGTCGCCCGTTGGGCCAACTCCAGTGCGCTGAGAAGTTGGCGTTCGAACTCCGATCCGTCACCGGAGGCGCCCTTCGACTCGCTGTCAGTATTCATTCTCAGCTCCCCAGTTTTTTCGCATTCCGTTGATCGGAAATTTCTCTAGTAGTTCGATTCACACGATGATGAAGTCACGACGTCATTCCCTCGCTCTTCGCTCGGGACTGGTCGCCATTCGCGTCGACGAAACTGCGATAGACACCGAGTAGGGCGCGGCGCTGTGCTTCGGTCAGTCGCCCGTCCAAACGTATGGCCGCCTCGGTGGCGTCGTCGTCGGGACGGACGGCGTTCTTGATCAAACCGGCTTGTTCGAAGAGAATTTCCGAGGAGACATTGAGGGCGCTGGCGATGGACTTGAGGACACGGATCGAGGGCTCGTGGAGGCCTCTCTCCACCTGGCTCAGGTACGGGTTCGAGATTTCGGTGAGTGCCGAGAGCTGGCGTAGTGACATATTCGCCATCTGGCGCTGCATGCGGATGAAGTCACCCAGCACCGGGCGAACATCATCCTTGTCGGAATCGTCGGCGCCGGCCTCGTACTTGTCCTGAACCATCGCTTTTAGCGGTTCTTGGCGGGTTGGGCGGCCACCAACAGTTGGGCCAACTGGTGAATGTAGGTGCGCTGCGCACTGAGCAATTCCGTCGCTAGGTCGAATTGGAATGCCGTGATCGTGTCGACGCTGGGCAGGACCTGCGCGTCGACCAGGGTCGGCTGAGCGAAGGTCGGAAGTGCGTTCAGGGTCTTGAACCAGTTCTGGGCGGCCTCGAGTGAGAACTGCTGATACTGCTTCACTCCGCCAAGAAACTGATCGCGTACCTTGAAAGCGATCTCGGGAATCTCGAACGAGGGGGTCGTGGTGGTGGTCATTGTGTCTCCTTCGTAATGGGCTGTGCCGCTATGTCGACACAAGCACACTTTATTGTCTAGGTGCTTGACATTTCAAGCATGGTTTCTTCTTCACTGCAACTGCAAAGGGAGTAGGCGTCTTGCGCGTTCGGCCGAGAGCTGATCGGCGTCGGTGTGAATCCAACGCCGATCAGCATCGGCCTTTATGGCGTGGCCGCACCTTGATAACAGGGGGGGAAGTCCGGTGCGGCCACGTCGACTTACTTGATTGACTCGGCCGCCTTAGGTAGCACGTCAATCAGACTCTTGACGAATTCTTGCTGAGAAACCAAGATCTTCTGAGCGAAGTCGAAGAACTGGTCCGACACTTCCTCGGGCTTGGGAAGAGCCTCGAACAATTGCATCGTCGGCAGTTCGGGGAGGTTGGGCACCAGGGTGGCGACACTCTCTGACCAGGCTTGCACCGCGCGCAACGTCGCTTGCTGTGACTGCTTGATGGCATCGAGCACTTGCTCCTGGACTTGCGCACCTTCGACGTCTGACGTCGCCGACTCGCTCTTCTTGGCGTTGGTGACTTTGGGTTCCATAATGTGACCTCTGTTCTCAATAATCGTGCTCGGTTCTTCCGGCATGCAAACAGTTTACACTCCATCTGCTAGGTATGTCAAGCATATTTCAAGGTTCGTAGGTGGGACTCGGTCACCTGGGTCCTCGTGCACGTCACGATCAGGGGAGCGGCTGATGTAGGAGTTGACGTCGTGAACTACCCCACGTTGTAGTTACTTCATTGTGGTGGAGAACAGGCCCTCAGTCAAAGCCTGTCCGCCATGGCACGACGTTTCCTCGGCGCGGGGCGTTCCGCTTCAGCGCGCTCGTCGGTGAGTGAGGCCCTCTTCTCCTGCACATCCCAGCCGGACAGCCTTGACTTTTGAGTCGGCTATACTATATAGTCAAAAGGCTAAGAGACATAACTTTAGGCACAGGAGACGTCGATGATGGCTGCACAGACAACAGAGTTCATGGAAGTGCCGGGTGGTCGCATCGCCTATCAGGTCGTGGGCCAGGGGCCGCTCGTGGTGCTGTCCCCCGGCATGGCTGACACCCGCAGTAGCTACCGCTTCCTCGCCCCACTG
>PMTL01000220.1 GCA_003168075.1 Acidimicrobiaceae bacterium | reverse complement strand
GGCAGCACGAAGTAATAGGTGTACGCGGGCATGCCGTCGAACCACCCCGGATACCACGGGGTGAGGTGAAACAGGTCACCCTGGCTGCGCAGGAAGGCCGGCAACACCAGGTGCGAACCGGTATCACCACCGGTGATGAGCGTCGAGGAGAACACCAGGCTCGGGTGCAACGACCACACCGTCACCACAATCACCGCCGCGACGGCGGCGACGTCGAGCCACGCCAACGCGGAGAGGTGCCGCCAGCGCTTCATCAGTGGTGCAGCCTCTGCGCCACGAGAACGGACATCGTCAACGCATTGAACCCGACGTGCGTGAGGACAGCCGGCAGCAACCGGCGCGTGCGCCACACGNNCCACCGCCCCCACGGTGCCGGCACGGCCCCAGCGCGACGACATTCCCGCGTCGAGCGTGCGAAAGATGACGCCGCGAAACAGCCACTCTTCCACTATCGGCGCGCCCAGCACCGTCATCACCGTGAGGAGAACGAACGTCGGTCCGTGAGCCGCCGCGAAGATGTGGTTCACGGGTTTGTTCATATTCTTAAAATGAAAAGGCGCGTAGGCCAGTCCGACCACGATCTGACAGCCGACACCGATCCCCAGGTACACCACGTCGAGGCGCTGGACGCGCCACTCCCCGGGGAGGCGTTCGAGTCCCCCGCGGTGGTGCGCCCAATAGATCGCGGTGCCAAAGCCCACCCACAGCCCCGCTAATCCCGCCACATTTGACCACCACGGCGGGTCGTTCGCCTTCGACAGCGCCGTCACGCCCCCGGGNNGTGACCGACACGAGCACGGCGTCGAGCACCGAGGCCAGAATCTGACCCAACAGAAAACCCGCCAACGCCACGACAATGATGCCCACGACGCGGGGCTGATTCTTAAGATTCGTGTTCGTCACTACCCCTCACGCTAACAACTCAAAGGTTTTGCACAGGTGAGAAGAAACGCGTGTCGCTGACCACCTCTAGATTGGGGAAGTGACAATGCCATCCCCCGAACAGAACAACTGGCGCAAGTACGTGCCGGGCGGACCCAGCCCCATGCCACCCGACGCGCGTCGGCGTGTCATGACCATCGCCGTCGTCCTCTTCATCGTCGGAATCCTCGTCATTCCGTCGCTGTTTTCGAGCAAAACAGTCAAGACGATTACCTACTCCACCCTGCTATCTGACGCGCACGCCAACAAGGTCGTCTCGGCCAGCATTAACAACAATTCGGGCGTCCTGACCGGTCAACTCAGCGACGGCACCAATTACACGACCAACGGACCCGTCCCGGTCTTGAGCGACGAAGTGACCACGCTGCGCAATGACACCGTCGCGGTGAACTTCATCAATCCCTCCAGCGTGTTGTCGTTGCTGTTGCCCTACCTCATCTTGGGACTGCTGTTCGCGCTCTTCATGTTCTTCCTCTCGCGCCAGGCACGCAGTCAAATGAACGGGATGATGTCGGTCGGACGGTCCAAGGCCAAACAGTTCAACCAGGACCGACCCACTACCACGTTCTCTGACGTCGCGGGCTACCTCGGCGTCAAACAGGAAATCAGCGAAGTCGTCGAGTTCTTAAAGACTCCCGGGCGTTACGCCGCCATAGGTGCCCTCATCCCCAAGGGCATCTTGCTCGTGGGCCCACCGGGAACCGGCAAGACCTTGCTCGCGCGCGCCGTCGCCGGCGAGGCGGGCGTTCCCTTCTTCTCGGTGTCGGGCTCGGACTTCATGGAGATGTTCGTCGGTGTGGGCGCGAGTCGCGTGCGTGACCTCTTCTCCACTGCCCGCAAGCAGTCCCCGGCCATCGTGTTCATCGACGAGATCGACTCCATTGGCCGCAAGCGCGGTGCCGGAGTGGGTGGCGGACACGATGAGCGTGAGCAGACCCTGAACCAGATGCTCAATGAAATGGACGGCTTCGACCCGACCGAAGGTGTCGTCGTCATCGCCGCGACCAACCGCCCCGACGTCCTGGACCCGGCGCTGCTGCGTCCGGGCCGATTCGACCGTCAGATCGTGGTGCCGCTGCCGGACTACGACGAACGTCTGCCGATCTTGCTGGTGCACTCCAAGAACAAACCGCTCGATGCGGGAGTATCACTCGAGATGGTGGCGCGCGGCACGCCGGGCATGAGCGGAGCGGACCTCGCGAACCTCGTGAACGAGTCGGCCCTCCACGCGGTGCGTCGTAATTCCGAGACCATCTCGATGGAGGACTTCGAGACCGCGCGCGACCGCGTCATGATGGGCCAGCAACGTGACACGATGGTGCTGCGTGACGACGAGCGTGAGCGGATCGCCTATCACGAGTCGGGCCACGCCCTGCTCGCCTACGTCCTGGACAAGACCGACCCCCTGCACAAGATCACCATTATTCCGCGCGGCATGGCGCTGGGCGTGACCATGACCCTGCCGGAGGAAGACCGTTACATCATGTCGCGCCAGCACCTCGAAGACTCGCTGTGCATGCGCATGGGCGGGCGGGTGGCCGAGTTGCTCGTCTACGGCGACCTCTCCACTGGCGCCGCCGACGACCTCCAACGCAACACCGAGCTGGCGCGTCGCATGGTGCGCGAGTGGGGCATGTCCAAGGAGATCGGACCAATGGCCTGGGGCGCGAACAATCAGGTCTTCTTGGGCGAAGACCTCATGCACACGNNCGCGAGCAGGAGTCGCGCGCCATTGAGGTGCTGACCCTGCACCGCCGTGGCCTCGAGGCCCTGACGCGCTCACTCATCGAGCACGAGACGCTTGACGGCGAGGCGGCCGCGAAACTCATCGACGAGGCCCACGGCGAGCCGGTGCACCCCGCCGGCACCAAGACCGTCAGCGCCCTGGGACTGCGCAGTGCGGCCGGCCAGGACGCCGAGCCGTCGTCAAATGGTTCGAACGGCAACACGGCTCCCGCGCCGACGCCGGTGCCGGCTGGCGCACCGACGTGGCAACCGCCG
>PMTL01000103.1 GCA_003168075.1 Acidimicrobiaceae bacterium | reverse complement strand
GCTTTGGCTACTCGGTGCCGACCGACCCGGAGTGGGTGATACCAGTGCCCACCTGGAGCCTGCAGGCGGTGACACTGACATCCACGGTGCCTTCCTCCAAGCCCGTCACCATCCAGGTGACCGGCGTCATCGCCAACTCCGCGGGTATCTACCCCCAGAATCCGCTCACCATCCACTTCGGCGCGCGGACTTTCTACTGCGTGCCTAGCCCCTTTGGCAAGTGCTTGATCAGCGTGGCCCACCCCCAGCTCGGGCACGTCGCGATATCGGCGAGCTACACCGGGTACGGCGTCTACTACCACTCTCCGACGTCGCACGTCACTGTCGTAGCTGCGAAGTAGGAAGGCTCGTCAGGTTGCCGCCATACTGCCACGGGTGGTGTCGTCGGATGTTGAATCGTTTATTCGCGACCCCTCCACGACGACGTTGTTTGGTCCTAACCAAGTCGCGCGGTGATTTCTGAGGAACCCAACTCGTTGCTGTAAAGGGCGGCGTAGATTTTCTGCCTGACTCTGGTGGCACCAAAGTACCTATCTCGACTTTGCATTCCTTCCAACCTCAGGACAAGGTTGCACGCTTCGTGTCACGTCGGCTCTTCGTCGGTTACAAGTTCATAAAATTCTCTCGACGAAAATCATCTACAGCAAGGACCTTGATTACATCCTGATGAGTTCGCAGGCCCTCGGTACAATGCGGAATGGCCTCTCTGGCGTCCGTGCGTGAGGTCCTGTCGAATCGTCAGTTCACCCTGCTATGGAGCGGTCAGACCGTGTCGCAATTCGGTGATGGCATCCTGTCAGTCGCGCTGCCGCTACTCGTTCTGGCGATAACGAACAATGCGACAGATTTAGGGCTGGTTGTCGCCGCGAGATTGGTCCCCACGGTCGTGTTCCTTTTGTTGGGGGGTGCAGTTACCGATCGTGTTTCGCGACGGCTAGCGATGCTCACGTCTGACGCGAGTCGTGCCGTAATTACCGCCTCGATGGGCCTTCTTGCTCTTTCGGGTTCACTTAACTTGACCGAGTTGTTAGTCGGTTCAATTCTGTTCGGCATCTTTGACGCGCTGTTCTACCCAGCTTCGACCGCGTTGCTTCCCGATCTGATCTCAGTGGAACATCTAACGACATGCAATTCTCTCAGTCGTTTCTCGGGAGCGCTCGCGGGCGGACTCATTGGTCCAATCACGGGTGGAGTCGTCGCCTCAACTATCGGTACTTCGTGGTCGCTCATTATCGACGCGGGGACCTTCGTCGTCTCTGCGGGATGTCTTCTTATCATGCGTCGCACCTCGCGACCAGAATCGTCGGGGCACTCAATGGTGGTCGAGATCAAGGAGGGGCTGTCGTATTGCCGAAAGACGCCCTGGATATTCTGGACAATTGGTGTGGCCGGCTTGGCAAATGCGCTCGTCTTCTCGCCGACAGCGGTGTTGTTGCCTTTGCTCTTCAAGCGCGTCTTGCACGCGCCCAACTGGATGGTGGGCGTTGGCTTCGCGGCGATTGGTCTAGGCGGTCTGGTCGGCGCCGCGATCATGATCGTTATTCCCAGACCGAAGGCTCGCATTCGGACCATGTGGTTGGTGTGGGCAACTGCGCCGATTCTCGCTGTCCTTTTTGGTCTTGCGCGGTCTGCATGGCTGGCGTCATTCATTGTCTTTGCAGTGGGTGGTTTGTTGATGGTTGGCAATATCCTTTGGGAGTCGTTGATGCAGTCCGAAGTTCCCAAGGAGATACTGGGGCGCGTATCGTCAGTTGATTGGATGGTCTCACTCGGACTTTCTCCCGTAGGTGTGGCAGTCGCGGGCGTTGTTTCAGGAAGCATCGGCGTGCGCGCCACGATCATCGTTCCGAGTACCGTCGTTGGGCTTTTGTCACTCTTGCCGTTGATCTTTGTCCGTTCCATCACCTCTATTGATCGTCGCCCTCTCGCTCCCGAGATCTGAGTTCGGATTCGAATTGGAATATGCGAGCGGTCTCGAACTAATGGCTGGCCTTTCGCCAAACCCTGGACCTGAACCAATATCGCCACGTCGGGTCGTACCGCACTACTTCAGTGCGAGGTGGCACTCTCATCACGTCGAGTCTCTGATACGTGTCCTCAATTAGCTAACGTTGTAACGAACACAGCGACGCACCTGTCCAAACAGCGTTGTTCACTCACGCGCGCGTGAAGGTGCGTATCGTGCCACCCGTCGCTTTAGAGACTCTCACTCTTTAGAGTTCCTTCGAGATGAAAGCCTGCTTTTGTGGCGACACGGCATGATGCAACATTATGAACGGAGTGGATGAGTTCCACTCGATGCAAGCCCAATTCACCAAAGGCCCACTCACAGATTGCCCTCGTTGCGAGTGGTGCATAGCCTTCACCTCTCGATTGCGCCAGCACCCAATAGGCAATTTCCGCGGAGCCATCGACGAAATCGATAGATTGAAATGCGAATCGTCCGAAGGCGCAATTGTCGGACCGCCTCGCAATGGCCCAACATGCGCCCGTCTCGTTTCGCCAGGTTTCGGTCCACCTACCAATGACTAGTTCTGCTTCAGCGGAATCGAACGAATATGGAATCCACCTCTGAATCTCGGGATCGCTGTACGCGTCGACCACGACAGCGACATCATCGAGGGTCCACGGCCGAAGAAAGCAACGGTCGTCAACTTCAAGAATTGGTTGGGGAACTCGGCTCAATGAGCCTGGTGCGACGACGGAATCAAGGAGACGGGTCATTAGTCAATTATGGATGATGAGGATCAAGGATCAATGAAGTGGTGAATTTGTTCCGTCGCGTCCCTACGTTTGAAGTGTGAGGGAGGTATGCGCCAGTGCATGGTGGCATCCTCGTGACGTCGGCGCAGGAGTCACTTGACCGACCATTGACGGACCGGAGTCTTGAGCGTTAGTCGGCGACTGACTCAACGGATGGTCGGGCGAAATTCTGCGCTGCGACACGCCTGGACTTCGCGCCAGGGTGAACCAGTGCGCCTAGCCTGGAGGGAGGCAAACCAGGGGGTGAGGACCATGATTCTCGATCTGTTCAGACTCGATGGCAAGGTTGCGGTGGTGACCGGTGCCGGCCGCGGAATTGGGGCCGCGAGCGCGCTCGCCCTCGCCGAGTGTGGCGCCGATGTCGTCATCGCCTCGAGGACCCAGGGCGACCTCGATCGAGTAGCCGAGATGGTCGCTGCCACTGGTCGTCGGGCCGTCACGCTGGCCGGCGACCTTTCGGATCTCGATGCCATTCGCCAACTGGCCGAGGTCGTGCGCAGTGAGTTCGGTCGGCTCGACGTAGTGGTCAACAACGTGGGCGGCGCGATTCCCTTGCCGTTTCTCGACACGACGCCCGAGTACCTTGAAGAGGCTTTTCACTTCAACGTCACCACGGCGCACGCCCTGAATCTCGTCGCAGTTCCGTTGATGTTGGAGCACGGCGGCGGGTCGATCATCAACATTTCTTCAGTCATGGGACGCGTGGCGGGCCGGGGGTACTCTGCCTACGGCGCCACGAAAGCAGCCCTCTCGCACTACACCCGGCTGATCAGCAAGGACCTCGCGCCGCGGATTCGAGTGAATGCGATTGCCGCGGGGTCGACAGCGACGTCGGCCCTCGAGATCGTCACGTCGACACCTGAGCTCAAGTCGATGATGGAGGAGCTGACCCCACTGCACCGGATTGCCGACCCCGAGGAAATAGCCGCCGCAGTGGTGTACCTGGCGTCGCCCGCGGGCGCCTTCCTCACTGGCAAGATCCTGGAGGTTGACGGCGGCACGGATGTTCCTTCTCTGGACTTTGGCTTGCCCGACCTGTGAGGGGAGTAGGGGCGATCTGCCAGGCAGGCTGCATTGTGATCGGTGAAGGNNCTTGGAACCGGTCTGGCAGAGAATCTCAGCGGCGCCTACTGTCGGCCTCGAAGTCGCTCTCGAACTCCTGAGTGCGAAAGCATTTCGATGTTCGTACTTCATCCTGACAGGGGGAGCTTCAACCGAATCTGAGATGGCTCCGCTCGTTAATGACTACAGGGTACACAGGATTGGAGGTACCGTGAGATCGAGCGGCCCAGCGTGAGGGTTCACGTCGGGCCCTCGATACGAACCGGGCTAGGCCGCCGGCGAGAGACCCGCAATATCACTGGTGAGTACGCTGCTGGCGTGATCGCAAAACTTGCGCTTAGGCCTCGTTCCAGAAGGGGACTGTGTTGCGCTGCTGTTTCTTTGGCAGTGCTGTCCTTCGCTGCGTCGGGCATCGCTCCTCGGCTTGGAATAGGAGCATCAGCAGTTGCCTCGACTGTCCCCGAGTGCTNNTTCGTCACATGACTGTTCCCTCTCCGGACAGCCGTCCATTCGGATTTTCAATCGGGCAGGAACCGAATTGAATCGCTCTGAGTCCCTATATCGGTGGGATCCGCCGCTGCCCCGTCCACGTAGTCCGATACTGCTGACTTCCAGTTCATCTTCGGCCGTTGTCGAATGGAATTGGTGTGGTTTCGCCACAAGTTACAAGCGGATCGACATCGAGTTTGGAGGATG
>PMTL01000096.1 GCA_003168075.1 Acidimicrobiaceae bacterium | reverse complement strand
GGCGGTGGCTTCGGGTTGATGTTGTCGGTCTTCGGGGTCGGCGGTATTGTCGGAGGATTCTTGGCCGCGGCGGGTCATTCGCGCCCGACTCGTCGGTCGGTCCTGGCGCTGGGTGGCGCCACAGGACTGGTCGTGGTGGCGACGGCTGCGGCTCACAACGTGGGCGAGTTCTACGCGGGTCTCATCGTAACGGGCTGCGTCTCGATCTGGTTCATCGCCCGAGCCAATGCTCTCGTGCAGTTCGAAACCGCGCCCGCAATACGCGGTCGAGTCATGGCGGTGTGGTCGATGGCCCTGACGGGCTGCATGCCCTTCACGAGTCCGCTGGNNCGGCGGAACGGTCGGCGCTCGGGAAGGTTTCGGTCTCGCGGGCGTTGCCCTTGCGGCCATCGCGGGCGTTGGTTCCATACGTTCTCGACGACGCGCCGGGCGCTCGACGTGAACAGTCGTCGTGGCGTAGCGCTCGAACGACGCTATCGGCGTCAGAAGCTGCGTGATGCGTCTCGGTGGGTGGCGATCTTCTCCGTCACGCAGCGGTAGTGCGCGAGGATGCGCGAGTGTTCTTCGCTGATGAAGGGGACTACCAGACGCCGGGAAGCAATCTCCATCGGACCCGTGAGCGGTACTCGGCGTAGCGCGCGGACGCCGTGAGAAAACGCTCCTCAGCGAAGGCGCGCCCTACGTCGCAACTGCAGACGAACATCATCACCACGACGTTGCGCAGCGAGAAGCTCTGCAGTACGTAGCCCAAGAGCAAAAGTACGTACGAGGCGTAGATAGGATGGCGCACAACGGCGTAGGGGCCGCGTTGCTTCAGCCCCCGGTCCGCTGCGGCGAAGCCGAAGGAGCGGCCGAGCGCCACGAAAGAGGCGACGCACAAGCCGAGTCCCAGCAGCTGAACGTCGAGTCCCGCCACGACGCCGAAGTGCGAATGGACTCCCGAGGGGCGAAACAAGACGCCGCCGAACGTTCCACCGAAGGCGAGGAGCCAGTCGTTGGCGCGCGGACTCACGGTTGCGGCCGGTCGTCGTACCAGATACGCGGCGACGATCCACAGCTGCTCCGCGAAGAAAGCCGCACCCACGAGCGAATGTGTTCGTTGGAAGTGCTGAAGTCCGGCCCACGCGAAGAATGTCGCTCCACCCGCTCCCACGAAGTTGGCGAGAATTCTCGTGAGACGCCGGGTGCGCTCAGAACGGGGTGTCCGTAGCCACGTGGTGCGGGGCGCCAACGCTGCGGGCCCGAAAGAGCCGTGTGCATGTCGCGCGTCGAGCGTCGCGTCATGACGTGGATTGGATACCCTGCGATCGTCGAGGTTACTCGTCACGGTCACGCCACCGTGGGGCCTGCATCGTCGGGTATTCGAGGCGAGTTCGCTTCGCGGGCGATTCGCAATCGGCGTTCGATGACGGCGTCGATACTCAATCGACCCGCCCCAAAAACGACGACGGCGAGCGCGAGGACGGCCAGGGCCATGTTGAATTCGTATCCCGCATTGTTGGTGAGCGAGTTGATTCCGTTGGTCCAGGTGATGGTAATCATGGCCATGACTTGGTCGCCGAAGAGGGCCAACCCCGCGAGCCTCGACCCGAGACCCAGCGCAAGGGCCAAGGCACCGCCAAACTCAATGACTCCGCCCACCACCGCAAAGAATTCGCCGGGGTGCAGATGCGCGGTGGTGGCGAAGTACACGGCCGTGCGATGGAGCCCAGGACCATTGAATGCTCCGAAGAGTTTTCCGGCGCCGTAGTACAGGAAAATCCAGGCTAGGACGATTCGAATTGCCGTGAGAGCGACGTCAGTGGCGAGGGCCGTGGAGTCACCGCGCACCAGTGCGTGCATCACGGACGTTACCCGTGCGTGCGGGTGTGCTCGACTCGTCGTCGCCACCACTAGGGCGTCGCCCTCTCGGCTTCGCTCGAGAGGGTACGCCACGTGTTCGGTGTCGCGGGCTCCGCGGACGCATCTTGGGCGACTGTGCGCGTTACGGGAGGATGTACCGGACTTTGAGCGTTGGTGGCACTCGAGTCGAGGGCGCGAAAAGGACCCGCGAGCTGGGCGAGGAGCACCGAGAAGTGTCGTGGCCTCTCGGAGGACTGTTCCACGGTCAATGGCCGGCCCGCGAGTCCGGTGTCCATTCGAATCGTGTCCGATGTCGGGAATATCGCTCGGTGAGCTAGTTGGTCCCAGATAGTGAGGGCGAAACCGAGATTGATGTCCTGGGGTCCGTTGGGTCGATGGTGGATTCGGTGGTAATTGGGGCTTACGAAGATTCGTCCCAGGGGGCCGAATCCCAGATTCGTGTTGGAGTGCTCGAACGCGACCACCGCAGCGTACGCGACGAGAAACGTCGTCGGGATCGCGCCGTTGGAGAGGAGGATGATCCCCGGAATGAGCGTGATCAGGTACGAGACGTGGATCAGCGGATGAGTGCGAAATACCGTGAGTACGCTCATGTCCTCTTGGGAATGGTGCAATTCGTGGAAGCGCCAGAGCACTCGGATGCGGTGATTGGCGAAGTGCGCGAGCCAGTTGCATCCGTCCATCGCGACGAAGATGAGGGCGATGATTCCCCAGTGCGGAAAGAATCCCATTCGCGGGACGACGATCCACGGAAGGGAATGACGGGCCACTTCGGCGAACGATAAGGAGAGTGCCACCACCAGCGGTGCGACCACCGTCGCGTTCAAGATCGTGTAGAGGACGTCCTGGCGATAGCCCCGGGCGAAGGCGGGACGACGTTGCGCGGGACGCACTCGCTCGACAACGAGAAAGAGTCCGAGGAGCGCCAACGTCGCGGGACCGACCACCACCACGCGCAAGCTCGTGATCGCCGCGGTGAAATTACTACCCCCCCAGCGGCTCAACCATCCGATGACAATGAGTGCGACCGCCACCGCTACGACCGAGAGCGCCGGCACGTAGACGCGAGACGTCAGTGGCCGCCGGGACTGCGTGGTCGAAGATTTGACGAACGAGACCGGGTCGGGTGCCGTCGGGGACCAACCCTCCGCGACATCGGACTGGTCGGTGAGCGCCCCGGCCGTGAATTGAAAATTAGAAGCCAATGCCACCACCTCCTGGGGCCGTCGTGGTCGTCGTCGGAGAGCCGCCGGAGGACTTCACGGTCACCACGACTGACCACTTGCCCCACGTGTCGGTGGCGTTGCCCTTGACCTGGCCCGCGGCGTGATCAAGTGTGAACCAGTAGAGCGCCTGGCCGGCGTAGGTCACTTGAAGGCGCCCACCTGCGACCTTGAGGGTGCCGAGTTTGGCGGCGCTGACGCCGTGTCCCGCCGTGGCCTTGGTCGTCCCCTTGGCCAGGAGCACTTGTGGCCAGGTCTTGAGACACTTCGCCGTGCACGCAACTTTGCTGGGCTTGAGGGTGTACACGGTTTTGCCGCTCACGAGGATCGTTCCGTAGGTGGTGGTCTTGAGCGTCGAGATGACGGTGCCCGAGGACGCGAGGTTCGCAGCGGCACCCGATACTGCGACGCCGCCCAGAGTCGCCAACAGTGCGCCCACGGCGATACTGGTGGCGACCACCTTGCCTCGTGGTACGCGGTGCCCGCCGATCGATCTCGAGTTGTGCTTCATCTGGTTGGTCTCCTCATGTCTTGGGTGTCACGACGGTGATGTCCCCACCGAGAGCGGGCCTTCGACCCACTGTCTGGCGTTCTTCACGTCGTTCATTGGATAGATATACGGACGAACTCGGGGGAGGGATCACTCCTTTCTCCAGCGATGATCTCTTGCACAACGATGACCACGCGAGTGGTCCCGCGCCAACTGGGCGCTAGGCCGTCAAGGCGGCGGTAGCCAATACCTGGCCACTGGCGTTGGTCACCTGCGCAGTCGCTATTTGATTTCCGGGTACGTTGATCTGTGCGTCCCACGCCCCGTAGCCGTTGGTCAGTGAGAAGTTGCCAAGGTCCTTGACCACGCCACTCTTCAACGTGACGCGGCACCATGCGGTGCCCGACCAGTTGTTTTCCTCGAACGTCATATAGATCCACGCCGGATCGCTGGAACTGACGAAGACGTTGCCCAGTACGCGTCCCTGCGACGTGAATTGCGCCGTCAAGGGAGGCGCCACGGCGGTCGTTCGCGACGCAGAGTCGCGGGCGGTCGCGGCGTTGCCCACCACGAAACCGAGGGTGACGAGGATGAGAGCCGCGGCGGCGAGGCTCACGAGTCGAACGCGTCGATGCGCCCGTTGTTGCGGTGCCTCGCCACGGTACCGCTCCACGAGTCGTTGCTCGAATCCCAGAGGCGGCTCGGCCGCCGGCGCGAGTTCGAGCAGGGCGTCGGCCACGGCCGCCAGCGATTCGAGTTCGCTGCGGCAATGGGCGCACGTTGCGAGGTGCTCAAGTACCCGGGTCCGGCTCCGACCGGTCAGGGTACCCGTGGCAAATTCAATCAGGTCAGAGCTGATTTCTTCACACCCGTCGGTGTTCTCGTGATCGAAGTTCATGGCGTGTCCTGAACGACGACGGCCAGGCGCAATTTCGCCATGCCCAGTCGAATCCTGCTCTTGGCGGTACCAATCGGAATCGATTCTTCGATGGCGATTTCGGCCGCAGTGCGGCCGTAGAGCGAAGCGAGAACCACGGCTCGGCGTTGATCGACGGGGAGTTGCGCCAGCGCAGTTAACAGAGGTTTCGCTACATCGGACGTGATGACGGCGTCGTCCGGGGCGACATCACTGCTGACTAAGTTGGCAAAGACCCAGTCGCTGGGCGCGACGGGAATCGCCCGGCGCACCCTCAGCGCATCGATCGCGAGGTTACGGGTGATAGTTAACGCCCAGCTGGTCACCGAACCGCGTCGAGCATCGAACACCGCGGCGTGTCGAAGTATCCGGATGAACGCCTCTTGGGAGATGTCCTCGGCGAGCCCCGGGTCACCAAGGATTCCTTGAGCCAAACCGAAGAGGCGGCGCTGGTATCGGCGCACAAAGATCAGCACCGCACGTTCATCGCCAACGGCGATTCCCGACAGCAAAGCCTCGTCCGAGACCTGGTCGTCAAAGTGCCCACGATGTTTCATCACCAGATAGTACGGTCAGCGTCCCCAAAGGGATCACTCTCGATGTCGTCTGGTCACCATTGAGCGATCTGAACCCCAGTAAGCGGCCAACTCCTTGGGGTTCAGATCAGTGGCGGAGGGAGTGGGATTTGAACCCACGGTGGGCAAGCCCACGCCGGTTTTCAAGACCGGTACATTCGTCCGCTCTGTCATCCCTCCGTCAAAAATTCTAGTGGACG
Source organism: Acidimicrobiaceae bacterium (assembly GCA_003168075.1). Classification (GTDB taxonomy): domain Bacteria; phylum Actinomycetota; class Acidimicrobiia; order Acidimicrobiales; family RAAP-2; genus RAAP-2. The sequence continues at coordinate 181 of PMTL01000096.1, read as the reverse complement.
GGGTCGTCAGCCCTTTTTGTGTGAGCGGGCACGGCCGGCCTGGTCCAAGATGACCTTGCGCAGACGAACCGACTTGGGCGTGACCTCCACCGCCTCGTCGTCGGCGATGAACTCCAGGGCCTGCTCGAGTGAAAAGATCGTGGCGGGCGTGATGCGCTCGGTGTGGTCCGACCCCGAGGCG
>PMTL01000071.1 GCA_003168075.1 Acidimicrobiaceae bacterium | reverse complement strand
ATCGGGATAATCTCGACGGGCACTTGCATGCTCTACGGGCACGGACCGGGCCCCTCCTCAATCATGAGCGGTCCTTCGAGTGCCTTTCACGTGGTGCTCGACGACGACGCCAATCTCAAATTCTTCAATCTCGACCAACTAAGGAGGCGCTCATGAGTGACGTCAAACTCGTTAGCGTGAATCTGCTGGCCTTCGTGGACCAGGGTGAGGTCGGTACCGATCCCTACCGCATCGACCGCGACGGCTCTCCCTACGTCGCGGTCGGTGACGGTGGGGTGGTCCTCGGCTTGCGTTTGGGCGACAGCGTCTTCGCCCACGCGGGCGATCACGCGGCGCCGGGCGCCTGCTTGGTCCATCCCCACGACGACGCCCGTCGCGCCCTCGTCGGACTCGCCTGCTTGGGCAATCGAGTGACGGTGCGCACCGGTGACGCCATCGGCGCCATCGGTGCCGTTTTAGGCAAACGCGGTGGCGGGGAACGTGTCATCGCCGTGTTCGCACCCGAGGTATTGGTGCGCCTGCGTCCGAACGATCAGGTTGCAATCACCAGTCGGGGTCAGGGTGCTCCGTCGCCACGTTCCGACGTGATCCAAATGAACATCGCGCCCCAAGCCCGGTCGCTGCTCGGCATCGAGACGAAGGACGGACTCATCACCGTGGGTGTTCGCACGACCCTGCCTAATCGTCAAGTCGGCAACGGCATCGGGCGACCCATGGCCATGTGGGACGTCGATCTCCAGGTTGACGCACAGCATTCCGCTGCGGGGCTTTGCCTGGGTGACGTGGTCGCTATCACCGACCTCGACGCGCGAACCAACGCGGGTTACCGCCGCGGTTGGATGAGCATCGGCGTTGTGGTGCATGGCGCGAGTCCCCAGCCCGGACACGGGCCTGGTGTGACGATAGTCTTGAGCGGTCCCGCTACCTCGTTCTTGGTTCACGACGAAGGCGCTCAGCACCAGGGTCTGACTGAGGAGCGGCTCCTCTCTATCGCGGGATTAGAGGACTGACACAATGAGCGAGACTTTGCGGAATTCCACTACCGACGGGCGCGTATTTCACCACACCTCCCTGCCTGAAGCAGTGCACGACGAGTTGCGACGTCGAATCCTCAACAACGAGTTCGCCGCCGGCGAACGGCTGGTGGAGTCCAGGATCGCCGAAGAATTCGAGGTGAGCCGCACCACCTTGCGAGAAGCGTTGCGCAAGTTGGCCAGCGAGAATCTGGTGGAGATCACTAAACGCCGCGGCTGCTTCGTGGCCCGCATGGACGCCTCGGAAGTGCGTGACTCGTGCTTCGCGCGCTACGTGCTCGAAGCCGGTGCCGCCACCGACGACCTCTCGTGGATTACGCCCGAGGTGCTAGCGGAACTGGAGGTGCAATTGGAGATCATGAAGGTGTATGCCCTCGAGAAGGACATGGCATCGATCGTCGACGCCGACACTGCCTTTCACAGTGTCATCGTCTCGGCCGGCAAGGGTAATCGCGTCCGTGAGCTTTGGCACACGCTCGATGGACAGATGGGTTCCTTGATGCGTTCGTCATTCGAAGAGCAGGGAATCGACATGGAAGAGATAGTCGCGCGTCATGAGATCGTCATCGACGCACTGCGTTCTCGTCAGAGTGGCGTCATCCACGCAGCAATCAAGGACCACTATCTCAGGCCGCCGTCCGATTCCCCGGAGGCGCTCTGAGTGCGCCAAGCCCTCTTCCTACCTCCCTTTGATGACCTCGCCGACCCCGAGCACTTGATCGAGTTGGCGGTTTTGGCCGAGTCGGCTGGGTGGGATGGATTCTTCCTGTGGGACCACCTTCTCTACGATGCACCCGTCCGCGACATCCTCGATCCCTACGTCAGTCTCGGCGCCATCGCCCAGGCGACGTCGAAGATCCAACTCGGGCCCATGGTCACGCCGCTGGTGCGCCGGCGCCCGCAAGTCGTCGCGCGCCAGGCGGTGACTCTCGACCGGTTCTCCCACGGGCGTCTCGTGCTTGGTTTTGGAATCGGCGACGATGGCGGCCCGGGGGGTGAACTCTCGGCTTTCGCGGAAAACCTCGACGCCCGAGTTCGAGGACGCCAACTCGACGAAGGATTGAGCGTCCTCACTGGATTGCTCTCGGGCTCACTCCAGCAGCACGCGGGCGAGTTCTACCGCGCCATGGATGTCGCCTTCTCGCCGAAGCCGCTACGCGACGGCGGTATTCCGATCTGGATCGCCGCGCGATGGCCCCACCGAGCGCCGATTCGCCGCGCCGCGCGCTACCAGGGCGTCGTGATCATCGAGATGACCGATCCTGCCGACGTGGCGACGTTGCGGGGACAGTTGCAAGAGGACGGGGTCGACCTCGAGAGTTTCGACATCGTGGTCCTGGGTCGTGACGGCGATGATCCGCAGATCTGGGCCGACGCAGGTGTGACATGTCTGATGACGAGGCTCGGACCCTACGCGCTCGACTTCAACCTGGTGCGCGCCATAGTGGGCGCCGGACCACGCATTTCTATCTAACAAGGAGAATCATGAACTACCGACGCCCCCCCGCAGTGCTCGCGGCTGAACTCGATCTCTATATCGCGAGCTACGGCTCCTCGGTACGCGACATGGACAAGAAAGTCGCGGCGACACCCGCACCCGACGGCCTCATCGACCTGACCCACGGCGACACCCGAGCCTTCACGCCGCCCGACTCGGCGCAGATTGACTTTGACGAGGCGGTGCGTGACAACACCGAGGCCTACTCGGCCTACCGAGGCAGCTCAACGGTACGCGCGATTCTGGCTCCGCGCGCCGCCACGCTGCTGCAGCGACCCGTGGACCCGGCGCACGAGATTATTCTGACTCCCGGTACCCAGGGCGGTCTCTTTACCGCCCTCTCGGCGCTGGTGGCGCCGGGCGTCGTCGTCGCCTTCCCGTCGCGTGAGTACTTCATGGACGAGCGCATCACCGCTTATCTCGGTGCGACTTCGCACCGCATCCCCCTGCACCAGGACGACAACGGGGTCATCATCATCGAGGACTCTGACCTCGAGACGGCGACCCGCGCGGGAGTTAGCGGCGTAGTCCTCTCGCATCCAAACAATCCGACCGGTGGCGTCTACGCACGCGAATCCCTCGAGCGGCTCGCCGCGTGGGTGGTCGCCACGGACATATGGGCCGTGGTCGACCAGCTCTACTGCCGACTCATATTCGCCGGTCACGAGTACGTGCAACTGGGAGCGTTGAGCGGGATGGCGTCGCGCACCATCACACTCATCGGCCCCTCCAAGACCGAGTCGATGAGTGGATACCGCGTCGGCGCGGCAATTGGCCCCAGTGAGGTGGTCGAGTCGATGGAGCAAGTCATCTCCTTCGCCGCACTTCGCACGGGGGGCTACGCGCAGCACACCCTGCGACACTGGATGGACGGCGACGAGCAATGGTTGAAGCGACGCACCGACGCGCATCAAGCTATTCGCGATTCACTCGTCGATCGGCTCCGCGCAATCCCTGGGGTTCATGTCTCGACCCCCGCGGGTTCGTCCTATGTATTTCCCGACTGTTCGGCGACGCAGTGGGCTCAGACGCGCGGGGATAACGACGACTTCGCTCTTATCGTGGACCTCAAGCGCGCTGGCGTCCTAGTCTCTCCCGGCTTCCAGTTTGGGCAGGACGGTCGCGGACACTTCCGCATTAACTTCTCCCAAAACGTCACTCGCCTTGAGCGCGCCTGCGACATCATCGAGCGAACACTCACCGATCACTGATTCGTCGTCACGAAGGCGACCGTTACGGTCACATGGGAGTAACGAGCGCCTTGGGAAAGTGTCCGGTTCCTTGATCACTTGTGAGGCCTTGGTGCGCTTCAGGGGCCACGGCTTGATGAGTTCAGCGACGGTGAGGTGTCGGTTATGGGGGGTATCGTGCTGATGGGTCAAATGGCTTGACCGTCGTTTTCGGCAATCGAGGGTTGTTGGCAGGCTGCGCAGGGTGCTTAATTGACTGGCATTTCGGAGAGTCATGTTGGAGGCGCTCCGAACGAAGCCGAGTTATTCGTCACTGTTCGCGTGCTTGAATGGATGGAGGAGTCCTCGGTTGGTGGAGAACTAATCGCCACTTCTTGTGCTGAAGTTGTGCTGTGACCACTGCATGACCACAGCGAAGGGCTCGAAAACCCAGTAATGCCCTCGTAGCTCAGGGGATAGA
>PMTL01000085.1 GCA_003168075.1 Acidimicrobiaceae bacterium | reverse complement strand
CGGATCGATTTGGGAATTTGACGTCGCGCTCGACGGCTCAATCGTCGGAGTCTATTCGGCAGATGAAGGAGAGGTTGGTTGGTACTCGCCTTTGATCGTTCGGCTCGGTGACGATGCGAAAAAGATTGAGCCGCTCTACAGACCGACGGAGCAAGTGTCTCACGTTGCGATAGAACAGTCGTCGGGTCGAGTTGCATTTGTCGAAGCCTGGTGCAGCGATCGAGGTCTCCTCGCCGGTCAGGTCGTCATTCTCGGTTCGAACGGCCAGGTCGAACGGCGCGTGACGTCGATTCCCGCTGACGTGACCTGGGTTCGCTTCGACAACCGAGGGCGACTGTTTTTTGCTGGGTGGCAAGATCTTTCCAGCAGTTACGGCTACCTCGACGGTGAAGAACTTCGCGAGTCCGTGGTCGAACCGGTCTCGATCGTCGGGGCGCCCCCGTTGCCTTCGTTCGCGCTTTCAATGGATGGTGCCGTTCGTCTGACGACATGGTCAGACGCGCAAACGCCACCAAGTGTTGTGATGATCGACGACCAGGGTGGCGGGCGCACGACATGGGTGACGACGACGTCTTTGCCCATACCTCCACATGACGTCCACGAAGCAGCCTGGAGCGCACCGGACGGACTTGAGATCCATGGCCTGCTTCTGGTGCCGCACCGTGAGTTAGCGGAAGCCGGCAATGGGCGCGCGCTCGTCATTCACATTCACGGTGGACCGAGTTGGCTCTTTCATCACGGTTACAATCCTGCTGACGCACACCGTCTACTGGAATCCGGTTTCTCGGTATTGCTGCCGAATCCGCGTGGCAGCACTGGGCGCGGAGCCGAATTCGGCGGAGCCAACCGGGGCGACCCTGGAGGAAAAGAGATGGACGACGTCCTTGGGGGCGCTCGTTGGGCAATCGAACAGGGTCTCGTGCCCGAAGGTAAGGCCGCAGTCATGGGGGCAAGCTACGGAGGATATCTGTCTGCCGTCGCTGCGATGACGCGGCCGGTCGAAGTTCGTGCTGCCGTCGTGCGCGCTGGCATCGGTAATTGGGGCAGCGCGCGCAACACAGGAAATAACCACCGCGGCTACGACCTCATCATTGGCGGTGCGCCCAATAGTGACGCGGCTCGTCAGCTGTGCCTCGATCGGTCGCCGATCTACCAAGACGCGAGGTCGATTGCTCCGACACTTCTCTTGCATGGCGAAGAGGACCGCTGCGTGCCAGCTTCGCAGTCGCACGAGATGTACACGTGTATGCGTACGGTGGGCGCTGAAGTCGAAATGGTGACGTACCCGCGTGAAGGTCACCAGATTGTTGAGCCCAAGCACGTGGAGGACGTCTGGGCGCGAACCCTTCGTTGGCTGTCGCGCTGGCAGGATCCTGTGTGATCGGCTTCATCCTCCGGAGGATCGGACAGTCAGTAATTGTCTTACTCGTGGTGTCGTTGATCGTTTTTGTGCTGACCAAGCTAATGCCTGGCGGCGAAGCGCGAGAGATCCTTGGGCCGCGCGCCACACCCGTCGCCGTCGCACATTTCAATAAGATCAATGGGTTGAATCTCCCAATATTCGACCAGTATTGGCATCTGTTGGACAATTATCTACATTTTCGATTGGGGTACTCGTTCAAAAACAATCAGTCGGTCTCCGCTCTGATCAGTGAGACGCTGCCAAAAACGCTCGTTCTCGTGAGTCTCGCTCTAGTGCTCGCACTGATCATGGCGATACCACTTGGCGTCTTCCAATCGACACGGCGTAACAAGCCCGACGACTATGCCCTCATGAGTGCCTCCTTCGTGTTTTATTCAATGCCGACTTTCTTCCTCGGGCCAGCACTCGTGCTGTTATTCGCCATTCATCTGCACTGGTTTAGTTTCGAGGCACCGCAGTCACAATCAGTGTTGGGCATCTTGGGTGACCCTCGAGCGATGTTCCTTCCGGTGTTGACGCTCTCACTGATTACCCTCGCATCGTTTAGCAGATTCATCCGATCTTCGATGCTCGATGCGATGAACGAGGACTACGTGCGCACCGCCGCTGCGGCGGGAGGTTCGAAGTATCACGTGCTCTACCGCCACGCGCTACGAAATGCATTGCTGCCGGTTGTTACCTTGGTTGGATTGACGCTGCCATGGCTAATCAGTAATTCGTTCATCACCGAGTCGGTGTTTAACTACCCGGGTATGGGGCGCCTGGCCATTAACGCGATTATCAATGATGATGTTCCGACGCTTCTCGGGACAGTCCTGGTCGGCACCGTGCTCACGGTGATCGGTTCGCTGGTGGCAGACCTCCTCTACGCGGTGTTGGATCCAAGGATTCGCTACGCATGAGTCTTCGAACGAGCACGCTCCGTACGCGCAGTTCCGCGTTGTTCTCGGTCTTTAGGCAGAACCGCCTAGCGGCTGTTGGCGCGGCGTATGTGGTCTTGCTGCTGCTCTTTTGTTTCTTGGGGCCCCTAATTTACAGAACCAACCAGACGAACGCCAACGCTGCGCTGCTTTCGTCGGTGATAGCGAACAGTCCTCCCTCTGCTGCGCACCCCTTTGGCACAGACAACAACTCGTTTGACCTGCTTGGTCGCGTCATGTTCGGAGGTCAGGCCGACATTGAGATTGCCATGGCAGCGGCGTTGATCGCGACTGTTATCG
>PMTL01000050.1:3975-4125 GCA_003168075.1 Acidimicrobiaceae bacterium | reverse complement strand
AGGCAATGCTCCAGGACATGGCCGTGTTGACGGGCGGAACGGTGATCTCCGAGGAGATCGGTCTCAAGCTCGAATCCGCCACCGTCGACCTGATGGGCACTGCGCGTCGCATCGTCGTCACCAAAGACGCCACGACCATCGTTGATGGTG
>PMTL01000050.1:0-3936 GCA_003168075.1 Acidimicrobiaceae bacterium | reverse complement strand
AGAAGCACCGCATCGAGGACGCCTTGAGCGCCACGCGTGCGGCAATAGACGAGGGTATCGTGGCCGGTGGTGGCACGGCGCTCGTGCGCAGCCGAGTCGCGGTCGACGCTCTGATCCTCACCCTCGAAGGTGACGAGGCCACCGGTGCACGCATCGTAGCCAACTCACTCGAAGCGCCCCTGCGACTCATCGCCGCGAACGCCGGATACGAGGGTGCCGTGAAGGTGCGCGAAGTTTCCGACGCCAAGGGCAACGTGGGACTCAACGCCGCGACGGGTGAGCTGGAGGACCTCGTGGCCGCCGGTGTCATCGACCCGGCCAAGGTCACGCGATCGGCTCTGCAGAACGCCGCGTCCATCGCTGCGTTGCTCCTCACCACCGAGGCCATCGTCGCCGACAAGCCCGAGCCGGCTCACGCTGGCGGAGGCGACGGCGGTATGGGTGGTATGGGCGGCATGATGTAGTCCATTGCTCAGGCGATGTTGGAAGAAACCGGGCCTTCGGGCCCGGTTTCTTTTTTCCGCGACGCTGGCGTGCGTGAGGACTGCCAGAATCGAGTCATGGGACGCCTCGATGTGGCACGCGCGATGTCCTTTGACGGCGCCGCCAGCAGCTACGACCGCTTTCGCCCGCGCTACCCGCGCGAATTCTTCGACGACCTCGCCGATGTGGTGGGGCTGAGCAGTGACTCTCGCATCCTCGAAGTGGGTTGCGGCCCCGGTGTCGCGACCGAGGAGATGATGGATCGCGGTTGGTCCGTATTGGCCGTTGAACCCGGTGAGCGACTCGCGCGCGTGGCGCGCGAGAAGTTCGATGATGAGCGTTTCGCCGTTGAGATCTCGACCTTCGACGACTGGGACGCGCACGGACGCCACTTCGACCTGTTGTTCTCCGCGTCGGCGTATCACTGGGTGGCGCCGGCGCTGCGGTGGGTGAAGGCCGCCGATGTGCTCGTCGAGGGAGGCCACATCGCTCTCGTGACCCACGAGGTCGACGAGCAGGGTACCTTCCACGACTTTGTGGTGCAGACGCGTGAATTGCGGATGAGTTACGGCGACGTCGACGAATTAGAGAGCGCGACGGTCGATCACGTGCGTTCGATGATCGAATCCTCCGGTGGCGACATCGGTGCGCTCTGGGAGGCGTTGTCGATGCAGGGCACCGACGCGCTCGCGGGCGAGCTCTTCGCTGCGCCCGACGTGCGCTCCTACCGGTGGTCGACGGCCTATTCGACGCAGGAGGCCTTGGGACTACTGGCCACCTATTCACTGTTCCTCGTCATGGACCCGACGCGACGAGCGGAGCTCTTTGATCGCCTGGCCGCCATTATCGACCGCGACTACGGCGGACGGCTCACTCGTTACTACGTGACCGTCTCGGCGGTGGCCGCGCGCCGCGCCACGTAACACGGTTGGCCGTTGGGCCACGGGCGACCAGGTACCCGCTGGCGACGCACGCCACTCGTGAGCGACGTGGCGGCCACCACTGCGAGCGACCAGATCCCCAGCTGCTCCGCGTGTGCGACGTCCTCGCCCCGGTGACCGTGACGTCTCGCGCACGCATCGACGACGTTGTCGCCACTTCGTCAGGTGGTGTTCACGCAATGATCGAGAGACTCAGCGATCAGACTCGGTTTTCTTCCTCATCTACCTCCTCGTGACGCTGCGGGACTGGCAGAATCTCGTTATGTCCCTTCGAGACCTTTCGCGCGGAATGACCTTCAACGACGCCGCGTCGAGTTACGACCGGTATCGACCTCGCTACCCGCGCGAGCTCTTCGACGACCTGCAAAGCGTCGTGGGCGTCGACGCGCAGTCGCGCATTCTCGAAGTGGGCTGTGGTCCCGGCGTCGCCACCGAAGAGATGATGGCCCGGGGCTGGTCAGTGCTCGCCGTCGACCCGGGCGCCGAATTGGGACGCGTGGCACGCGAGAAGTTCGGCGACGACCGCTTCGCCGTCGAGGTCGCGACCTTTGATGAGTGGGATAGCCGTGGGCGAAAGTTCGATCTGGTCTTTTCGGCCACCGCGTATCACTGGGTCGCGCCGGCGCTGCGATGGGTGAAGGCCGCCGAGGTGCTCGACGAACCCGGCTTCATCGCCCTGACGAGCAACAAGGCCATGTCCGAGGGATCGTTCCACGACTTCGCCGTGGTGACGTCGCAGCTACGGCGCACCCACGGCGCGGACGACGAACGCGAGTCGCCGTCGGTGCAGGAACTTTCCGAGATCGTTGAGGACACCGGCCATGACGTGGGTGCTCTGTGGGAGGCCATGTCGCCCCAGGGGTCCGACGTCATCGCCGGGGACCTCTTTGGCGTGCCCGACGTGCGCTTGTACCCGTGGGTGACGACGTATTCGACCGTTGAGGCGCTGGGTCTCATGGCAACGTACTCGCGGTACCTGGCCATGGACGTGGCCAAGCGAGCGACATTGTTCGAACGTCTGGCCGCCATTATCGATCAGGACTATGGCGGGGCGCTGACGCGTCACTACGTGACCGTTCTGGCCGTGGCACCGCGCACGTCGCACCACGCGAGTGCGCCCACCGTCGCGTCGTGACCGCGCCCGGCGCTACTCTGCGTTGATGGCCGAAGAGAGCGAACCGGACCCCACGAAGTACGTCGAGTGCTCGTCGTGTCACGAGTTCAATCGCCGCGGCACGCTCGAGTGTGCGCGCTGCGGCGAGACGCTGCCCGCACAATCCGATTTCGGCGTTGACCCCGAACTCGCGACCTTCAACCGCGTCCAACACGCCGCCGCCGAGGCCCGAGAGCGCGAAAGCGCGATGGCGCTCCTGCGATCCATCGGAGTCACCTATAAAAGGTCGCGGCGCCAGTAGCGCCCACCGATCGCCGCGACGTCGCGCAGAGGTTTCAGTCCTAGTCGCCCGCCTCGACGGCGAGGTGGGGCACGACGCGGTCGAGCCACTTGGGCATCCACCAGTTGGCATTGCCGAGGAAGTGCATCATCGACGGAACAAGAACCGTGCGCAGGATAAAGGCGTCGAGCAACACTGCGCCTCCGAGTCCGATGCCGAACTCGGCAATGATGCGCTCACCGCCGAAGGCGAACGAGAGGAACACGCAGATCATGATGAGTGCGGCCGCCGTGATCACGCGACCGGTATTGGCTTGTCCGTGAGCGATGGCGGTCTCGTTGTCACCGGTGTTGACCCACTCCTCGTGCATGCGCGAGACCAGGAAGACCTGGTAGTCCATNNTAGTCCATCGAGAGTCCGAACAGAATGGCGATCATGATGATGGGAAGATACGCCTCGATGGGCCCCGAGCCCGATCCGATCAACGAGCTGCCCCAGCCCCATTGAAAGACCGCTACGACGAGCCCAAATGACGCGCCCACGGCCAACAAGTTCATGAGGGCCGCGACGAGGGGAATGAGGATCGAGCGGAAGGCGACCATCAACAACAGACAGCCAAGCAAAACGATCACGACCAAGAAGAGTGGGATCTTGGAGTCCAGCACGTTGGAGAAGTCGTCGGCCAAGGCCCGTGCACCTCCGACGTAAATCGCGGTGTGCGAGGAGGTCGTGGCCAGCGGTACATAGTGGTCGCGAATGGAGTTGATCAGTGTCGTCGTTTGCGTATCCTGGGGACTGGACTTGGGTATGACGTCGATCACTGCCACGGTGTTGCTCGTGTTGACCTTGACCGGGAGCACGACAGACACGTCCGGTGCAGATTTGAGAGCCGTGTCGAGGCTGTTCATTGACGCTACGTCCGCCGGGGAGTGAATGGAACCGACGACGGTGAGCGGACCGCTAGAGCCCGGACCAAACCCCCGGGCGAGCAAGTCGTAGGCGACACGGGTGGTCGACCCGGCCGGGTCCGAGCCCTGGTCCGAAATTCCGAGATTGATCGAGAAGATCGGTAGCGCGATCAGCACGATAGCGATGATCGCGGCCACTGAGAGCTTGCG
>PMTL01000060.1 GCA_003168075.1 Acidimicrobiaceae bacterium | reverse complement strand
GATTCGATGAGACGTCTGCGGACGCGTGCGAACCCTCTGCGTCTCCTGCCCAGGAGAGATGGATTGATACGAACGCCTGCGAACGGCCTTGAGATGGTCTCAAGGTGCCGCGATCGAGACCCGGGCGGCCCACTAATGGTTGCATAGGTTCGGTTCTTACCGCCCAAAAACATTCGAAACATTCTTTACACCGGTTCGACGATCAATTCACGTTATGACGTCAACTCTTACTGAAGTGAATTTGACCTCGACATCGAGTCCACCTTCGCTCCGGGGTATCGCAGTGATGGTGGCTCCGTGCGCTTGAGCAATTGCCCTGACGATGGAGAGACCGAGACCATGCCCATTCGTATGGCTCACGCGCTCGCGGCCAATCTGCTGTAAGGGTTGGAACAGCCGCTCGACCTCGTCGGACGAGATGAGCGGACCGGTGTTGTGCACCGAGAGGGTCGCTCGCCCTGGCGCGGCCACCGTCGAGACCTCGACGTTTCCTCCGCTCACGTTGTGCCGCAGTGCGTTGTCGACGAGGTTCGACACCAGACTTTCCACTAGTATGGGGTCGCCGAGTGCTGGCGCGGCGGCGGCGCGAGCGTTGATGCGGATCCCTCGGCGCTCCGCTTCGTGCGCGCGGCTGAGGAGTACGTTCTCGGTAACTTCCCCCAAATCGAACGGTGTCCACTGCTCGACGCCGCGCTCGCTGGTTGCCAGAGTAAGGAGTGAATTGATGAGTCGTTCTTGTTGCTCGCCAAGCTGCAGCGCCTCTTCGCACGTCGCCCGCAAGCCCTCGGCCGTGGCGTCGGGGTCGGCGAGCGCCACTTGCAGCAAAGTCCGCTGGCCCGCCAGGGGCGTGCGTAGTTCGTGCGAGGCGTTCGCCACGAAGTGGCGCTGGGATTCGAACGAGGCATCGAGTCGCCCAAAGAGATCGTCGAGCGTTCTTCCGAGTTCGGAGAGCTCGTCCTCGGGCCCAGCGAGTGCGAGGCGTCGATGCAGATTCGAGGCGGAGATCTCCCGCGCGGTCGCGTTCATGGTGCGTAGCGGTCGCAAGAACCGTCCTGCAATCATCCAGGAGAGCCACAGCGCGATCAGCACAGCGATCAACCCCACGATCGCGGGAAGCGCGTCGAAGTTGTGGATAGTAACGAGTCGGTGCGATCCAATGGACGTGCCAGGAGCCACCTGCACGCTGTGGTCCACAAGGAGGCCCGAAACTCCGAGCACTGCGGCGACAAGGGCGACGAAGAGCCCTGCGTAGAGCGCGGTGAGTTGCACACGCAACGGATGGCGCCGAAGTTGAAAGAGCAGCATGATCTTTTCGCGCAGTTTCTTCATAGTTCTCCAATCCGGTAGCCGCCCTCGCGAACGGTATGAATGATCGGCGGGTCACCAAGCTTGATGCGGAGTCGTCGGATCGTCGTCTTCACCGTGGTGGTGTAAGGATCGACAAACTCATCCCAGCCCCGCTCGAGTAACTCGTCGGATAAGACCACACGCTCCTTCGACGAAAGGAGGCACTCAAGAACTGCGAACTCCTTGGCGCTGAGTTCAAGTCGACAACCACTTCGGAACGCGATGCGACGATTTGAGTCAACGGACACGTCGCCGCACTCAAGAATGGGTTGTAGGGGCCTGTTGGATCGCCGACCGAGAGCTCGGATTCGAGCGACGAGTTCTGAGAAGTCGAAGGGCTTCGAAAGGTAATCGTCGGCACCCAACCCTAGGCCGTCTACGCGGTCTTTCACGGTATCCGCCGCCGTCAACATCAACACTCGACTCTCTCGTCCATCGGTTGCGATGCGTCGACAGACGTCGTCGCCGTGAAGTCCCGGCAAGTCTCGGTCCAACACCACGACGTCATAACGCGTGGCGACTAGGTGTTCAAGCGCGTCGTTGCCGTCGAGCACGACGTCGACCGCCATGCCTTCTCGACGAAGACCGTTCGCGATCGACCTCGCCATGACCTCAAAGTCCTCAACGACCAACACTCTCATAACGTTTCTTACCTACCTTTCGTGGTCTTCGAGCGATCAAGCACGACGTTCGAATCGTGCTTCGACACTAAGGATGTCAGGTCGCGCCGCCGGGCACGGTGTCAGGGCGGTGTCAGCGGTTGACACCGCCCTGACACCCTGTCGCACTCCTTCATCTTCTTAAGGTGAAACTCACCCGACACTAACGACAATGAAAAGGGCAACGACATGAACGACACAACCATTGAAGTGGAGAGCGTGCACAAACACTTCGGCACGGCGCTGGCTCTCGACGGCATGAACTTCACCGTTCTGCCCGGAAGAGTGACCGGTTTCGTCGGCCCGAATGGAGCCGGCAAGTCCACGACCATCCGAGTAATCCTCGGCCTCGACGCTCCTGACTCGGGCCGCGCGCTGGTCGGCGGACAGCCGTACCGTCACCTCCGCCACCCGCTCCGACACGTCGGGGCACTGGTCGACGCCGCGGCCCTCCAACCCAGCCGCTCCGCCCGAAATCATCTGTTGTGGATTGCGAGGTCGCAGGGACTGTCGACCAGAAGGGTCGACGACGTGCTCGAATTGGTCGGCCTTCGCGACGTGGCACGGCGCAAGGCCGGCGGCTACTCCCTTGGCATGCGCCAGCGTCTCGGCATCGCCGCCGCACTGCTCGGCGATCCACCGGCGATCATCATGGACGAGCCATTCAACGGCATGGACCCCGAAGGGATCATCTGGATGCGTCAACTCCTGCGCTCGATGGCCACGGAGGGACGAGTCATCCTCGTCTCGAGCCACCTCATGAGCGAACTGCAAGACATGGCCGATCACGTGGTGGTGGTCGGTCGCGGAAGAGTACTCGCCAACGACGGCGTCGACGAACTGATCACCCGCGCTTCGAAGGACGAAGTCGTCGTTCGTACCGACACGCCGAGCGAAGGGGTGAGCGCGCTGCAACACGTCGGCGCGGTCGCGCGAGTGCTCGACCCGAACACGATCAGTGTCTCTGGCATTGAAGCGCAACGCGTCGTGGAGGTCCTCTCCCAGGCGCACGTTCCCTTTGGCGAAGTCATCGCGCAGCGCGCGAGTCTCGAAGACGTCTACCTCCAACTGACCAGCGGTGAAGTCGAGTTCCGCGGAACCATGGGTAATGAGGCTCGTCAATGAACACCTCGAACACACCATCGATGCCGCCTAACGAAGTGGGACGCGGAAGTTTCATTCCCGTTCTCCGCTCCGAGTGGACAAAGTTTCGAACCGTTCGGGGTTGGGGAATCGGCGTTTTGGCAGCCGTCTTATTGTGCGTGGGGTTTACTTTTCTTGTTGCGAACGGTAACAATGAAGGTGGCTGCACCGGCCCACCGGCGCCCGGGTCGGGCCCGAACTCACCGGGATCGAACTGCTACGTCGGTCATCCCTTTGTTCCGATCGGACCGAACGGCGAAGCCGTCGCCGACAGTTACTCCTACGTTCATCATCGTCTCACCGGCAACGGCACCGTCACCGTTCAGGTCACTTCGCTCACTGGCGTCATCTCGACCTCACCGGCGAGCGAGGCACCCTCACTCACTCGAACGAAACCGGGGCTGGCGCAGTGGGCCAAGGCCGGCATCTTGCTCACGTCGAGCGCAAAACAAGGATCTCCGTACGCCGCCGTGATGGCTACCGGCGGCCACGGTGTCAATTGGCAGTACAACTACACTCACGACCAATCAGGACTTCCTGGGGCGGTCACGAACTCTTCGCCGCGCTGGCTGCGACTGACTCGGAACGGCAACACGCTGGTCGGCTACGACTCGACCAACGGCACGACCTGGCTCGAGATCGGCACCGCTCGTCTGGCCGGGTTGCCCGCAACCGTCAATATCGGGCTCTTCGTCACCTCGCCCGTCACCTTCCAAAGTACGAGCGGTGGGGCGCCCACCGCCGCCACGGCGACCTTTGACCACATCACCATGAACGGTCGCGCCACCGTTGCCGACTGGAAGAGCACCAGTGTCGGCTCCGGCCCTCGGGATTACTACCCGACGCTCGGAGCCAGCACCACGAGGCGTCCCGATAACGGCGTGGTGCTGAGTGGATCAGGCGACATTTCACTCGCCGTCAACCCACTGGCTGGTGGCGATGACGCGTCGAGCATCGTCTGGTTCGGACTCCTGGTCGCACTGATCATGATCATCGTGATCGCCACGATGTTCATCACTGTCGAATACCGCCGCGGCCTTATTCGTACGACCTTCACCGCCACCCATCGGCGAGGTTTCGTGCTGTCCACCAAGGCGATCATCATCGGCGTCGTCGCGTTTGTCGTGGGCACTCTCGGTTCGGCCGCAGGCGTCGCCCTCGGTGAACACGCGCTCAAAAACAATGGCAACTTCATCTTTCCTGCCAACACGTTCACCGTGACTCGAGTCATTTTCGGCAGCGGAGCCTTGGTCGGCGTCAGCGCCGTCGCTGTGCTCGCCATCGCTACCATCTTGCGCAAAAGCGCGAGCGCCGTCACCGCCGGCATCGTCGTGTTCGTTTTGCCCTACGTCATTGGCTCGATCGCCACCGGCGGCGTCGGCACGTGGTTGTTCCGTCTCACCCCGGCCGCGGGCTTTGACGTCCTAGGAACCTTGCCGCGAAGCACACTCGTGAACTTCCCCCAGACGATGGCCAATGGCTACTACCCACTGGCTCCGTGGGCTGGTCTCGCGGTCCTTTGCGCCTACGCCGCGCTCGCCCTCGCAATGGCCTTCTTCGTACTTCGTCGTCGAGACGCATGAGCGACGCACTTCGCGCCGAGTGGACCAAACTGCGTACTCTTGCCAGCACGGGGTGGTTGCTCGTTGGAACCGTTGTTCTGACAATCGGTGCCAGCGCCGCGGTCGGCGCCGCCACCCACGTATCTGGTGAAAACGGCCAGGACCCCACCAAGCTGGCGCTGATCGGCGTCTATTTGGGTCAGAGTGTCGTCGTGGTGCTCGCGGTCCTGACTATCGCGGAGGAATACGGCACGGGCATGATGCGCGTCACACTTGCGGCCCTACCGCGCCGGCTCGTTCTTCTTGGCGCCAAAGTCGCCAACGTAGTCGGACTCACCTTCGTCGCCGCTCTCATCGCCCTGGTCGGGTGTCTCGTCGTTGGTCGCTTCATGCTCCCTGCGGACGGGCTCAACCCGGACCACGGGTACGCATTCGTATCGATCACGCACGCCGCGACGCTGCGCGCCGCCACCGGCAGTGTCCTCTACCTCATACTCATCGCGCTATTCAGCGTTGGCGTTGCGACTGCCGTTCGCGACACCGGGGCATCGATTGGCCTCGTGCTGGGCCTGCTCTACCTGCCACCGATTCTCGCTCAAGTCGTTGTCGAACCTTTGCGCCAACATCTTTTACAGATTGCACCGATGAGTGCGGGGCTCGCCGTACAAGCCACCACCAACCTCCGCGCTCAACCAATAGCTCCTTGGGCGGGACTGGCCGTCCTCGCCGCTTGGGCAACTGCGTCGATACTCGTGGGCGGACTACTTTTACGACGGCGAGATGCGTGAATGGACATATCGACGGCCACGCTTCGCGGAGACGATGCTTGATCACTTTCTACGATTAGACGGAACAGGCAACTATCTCTTTGACGTTTGGAAAGTCCCCACTTTCATTTCGGAATCGGGCTTTACATCTTGTTGAACGCGAGTGTCCCGACAAATTGGGTTCCAAGGATGCGAGAACAGGCCTCCATTAGGCCTCACATTTCCGCAACACCACGCAACAGTTAGAAATTTTCTTTCAATCCCAACGTGCCGGGATCGAGACTCGGGCAGACCACCTCGAAAAATTGAACGTTCACGCTCGTTGCGCCCAACGGTCGCCACAATGGCGATCTCAAATGAAGAAATTCGGTGCTCAAACTGGACCTTAGGGACAGCTTTTAAACCTCTCTGAGC
The DNA here is from genome assembly GCA_003168075.1 of Acidimicrobiaceae bacterium. Taxonomy (GTDB): domain Bacteria; phylum Actinomycetota; class Acidimicrobiia; order Acidimicrobiales; family RAAP-2; genus RAAP-2. The sequence continues at coordinate 2,194 of PMTL01000060.1, read as the reverse complement.
CGCTCGCCAATCTCGTTCAATAAGACCGACCATTACGACTCAACCCTCTGGCTCACCGGACAGGGCGACAATACTCTCCAGCCATTGTTGCCACGTAATTTGGCCGTGAGCATGGTCGGGACAGAGCTGCCGACCGGCATCCAGGGCGCGTAGCGGACCAACAGGTGGTAGACGGACGAGCACAGTGTGTTTCTTCGTGGCTGCTTTTCGGGCCGCAACGATTTCCCGCAGTGGCAATAACTCTGGCCCCCCGAAGTCTTCAGCCCGACCAGCGGGAGCTTCTTCGACGAGGGCAATCAGTTGATCTGCGAACTCACCTACATCGAGCGGTTGGAATGCCATGCGTGAGGTTGTAGGAAACAGGTAGTGGGACAGCATCCGATCCAACATCGGGTGAAACTGGGTACCCCGCTGGATGGTCCAACGTTTGGTGGTCTGGACGATCTGCTCGGCCGCCCATTTTGCTTCGTAATACGTGCCGCTGAGTTGGTCGACACCCACGATCGAGGGATAGATGAAGTGAGCGTTCACCGAGTCGGCAGCTAGCAGCGCTTGTCGCGTTCCCTCGACCTCCGTTGCCTTCGCTCGGCGGAAAGGCGACGTCGCCGCGTGGATTACCGCGTCCACACCCGCAACCGCTTCGAGTAGTCCGGTTCCTTCGCGGACGTCGCCGGAAACCACCTGAACTGGCGGTAGGCAATCGACCGCGGTCGCGTGTGCCAGGACGCGGACATCGTGGCCGCGAGCCACCAGCTTCGGAATGAGCGCCGATCCAAGCGTGCCGGCCGGACCGGTCACGAGTACTGAAGCCAAAGGCCACCTCCTTCTCAACGTACTTAAGTACGCTACGGTATCGTACTATAGTGTGCGGGAAGCAGCAAACGAGCGAGGACCACCGATTTGATCGAAGAGAATGATGCTGACCGAGACCCGAGGGTCGTCCGCACCCGCGCGAAGGTATTGAGCGCCGCTATCGATCTGCTCGCCGAGCGCGGGTACTCGGGCTTCAGCATCGACGCCGTTGTGCGTCGAACCGGCGTCGCCAAGACCACGCTGTATCGGCACTGGCCCAGCCGCGCCGACTTGCTCGTCGCGGTGATTAAGGAACTCGAAGGCGGCGGTCCTCTTCCCAGTACCGGCTCCGTGCGACAGGAACTACTGGAGTTCTTCGCCGGGCGCGTTCGGATCGCGCAAACCCAGCGATGGGAGCGGTCCATGCCGGCGCTCGTCGAGGCGGCCGCCCATGACTCCGAACTGGCCGACATTGTCGCCGCGCTCACTACCCAATCGCTCGAGCAGATTTCAACGCTGATGAGGCGCGGTCAGGACCGCGGCGAGTTGCGTGGCGACTTCGACGTCGATCTCGCCGCGTCGGTTCTGATGGGCACATTCGTGTTCCAGCGCCTCTTGCTCAATATATCCCCCACGAGTCATCAAGTCTCAACGGTCGTCGACATGATTCTGCACGGTGTCATGCAATCCGCATCCGCCAGTCCGCGCGCCTCTCAACCGAGCACGCCTCAACTCGGCGGCCAATGACCGACCCGAGGCGTCATCGACGGATTCCACTCTCACCAACCAGTACGAACGGGCCGCCAGGCTCGGCGCCGAGTCTCAATGGACGGACCCGAGTGACTCCGCGCGCCGGTGCGGTGGCAAGTTATAAGACACGACGTATCAACTGGTTCGGGAGTTCAACGAAGAGCTACGTGCACTTTCGCAGTACGAACGCGAAGGCCTCGCCAGCGCGTTGGTCCGTAGACATCTGCGACCGGCGGTCCAAGACCGGAACTTCGTAGTGGCGACGGTAGTTACCCCACCGTCCTTTCTCGGTACTCGTTTAGGAAAGCTCACTCTGGTCCTGTTGTGCGCGGTAGCTTTCCTCGATTGCGTCGACGCGTCAATCGTCAACTTTGCGCTTCCGTCGATGCGGCGCGACCTGCACATGTCGGTCCAGACCTTGCAATGGGTCCCAAGTGCCTATCTGCTCACTTATGGCGGCGTCATGCTTCTCGGTGGACGAATGGCCGACTTGCTAGGACGCCGTCGCATCCTCATCGTCGGGACCGTCCTGTTCGGGGGCTCGTCGCTTACGGCCGGACTAGCTGAACATTCGGGCGTCCTCCTCGGCGCTCGCCTCGCCCAGGGTCTGGGAGCGGCCATGATGCTCCCGGCCGCACTCTCAATACTTACG
>PMTL01000034.1 GCA_003168075.1 Acidimicrobiaceae bacterium | reverse complement strand
ATCTGCCCGAGGGCGCCGACGATCCCTCGCCATTCATGTGGCGTGACCTCTTCGAACTCAACATCGACTTGCGCGAGGCGTCGCGAATTTACACAGCCCCGGCCATCTATTCCGCCATTGAGAAAATTGAGGGGGCGACGAGTACGTCAGTGCAGGTCGAGATGGTCTCCAACGAGGTACTACTCGCCCAAGTCGAGAGCGCCGTCGAGGGTCACTCCCAGATCAAGATTGAGTACACCTCGGGCGTTAGCGGGGAGTCGCACGTTCGAACCATTGAACCTCGAGAGGTCAAGGTGCTCAATGGCCACACCTACGTTCGCGCGTACTGCACCACCCGTGAGTCGTGGCGGACCTTTCGGGTCGATCGAATCAACGCGGTGCTGGCAATCTCGCCGGCCAGTGAACGTCGCCCCGTGGACACGGTGTCGAACTGGCTCACACAGGTCGGTGAGGAGGGCGAGGAGATCGTCGTGATCGTGGAGCCTTGGAATCGTTGGCTTTTCGAGCCTCTGCCGGGAGCGCAGTGGCTCTCGCAGAGCGACGGACGCCATGCCGTGAAATTCCGGGTCTCCGAGAGGACATTCGTCGATCACTTGATGTTGCGCGCCGGACCGGGCGCGGTGGTCGTTACGGCCAACTACGCCAAGGCGGGCCACGATCTCGCCAGGCGGATCGCCGCCCAGCTTTAGGCGACCGTTGGGCACTTCGAAAGAGGTGTCCGTGCTTCGTCTACTTCCTCGGCGGTCGAACGACGTCTCGTATTTCACTGCAGATCTCGCTCGTGAACTCGACGGCCTGCGCGAGGGGCCGCCCGGCTGGTGGCTCCGCGGGGAAGGCGACACGCGGGTCGCCTCGGACGTGGCGCGGGTGCTCGTGACCAGTGAACGCTCGGCGATCCACGGTTACGACTTAATCATCGCCGCGCCACGACCAATCTCGGTCTTGCTCGCGATCGACCCCGAACACGCGTCAGGCGTCGTTGCCGCCCACCGCGCTTCGGTACGTTCCACCATGGCGTACTTGGAAGATCGCGCGCTGGTAGTGCGCGAAAGTCGCGGGGGAGTCGTGCGTCACGACGCCGCATCGTGGCAGCGGGTGGTGAGTTTCACTCACGGACTCAATCGTCACGGTGAGCCCCACCTGCACGACCACGTGCTCGTGGGCGCTCGTCCAGCGGGTGAGCGGAACGTGCTCGACTCGCGCGCGCTCTACGCGCACGCGCCTAGCGCCGACGCCCTCTATCGCGCGTCGCTTCGCCACGAGTTGGCCCAGCGTACGCCCTGGACCGTGTGGCGCTCGTTCGAGGGCGTGGAGCACGTGGTCGGTCTCGACGAGGGGTATCGGGTGCTCTGGAGCGGCCACCACTCGGACCGCGGCGAGAAGCTGGCGTGGAGTCGAGACGAGACGACAGCGTCGTGGGCTCGCGACCGCGAACGGTTCCAGCCGTTCGGACAGCTTCAGGTACCCACGCGGGATCGATCGGTCCTGGATGAACATCGATTCTCCGGCGGCCTCGAAGGCCGTCGTGACGTCGCGCGACGCCACGTGCTCGCCGCTTGGGCTAACGCGGCACCCTTCGGCCAAGATCCGAGCGCGCTCACGCGAGCGCTCGACGCTCTCTATCCGAGGCTCGTGGGCGGGGGCGGTGTCCACGAGCCCACCATTGGCGTGGCGGAGGCACGCATGATTGGTGTCGTGCGCGAACTCGGCCCCCGCCCGCTTGATCGAAGCGAGTTCGATCGCTGGTGTCAACGTTCTCGCGAGAGGTCCCGATCTCGCGAGGAGCGCTCGAGGTAGGGGCGAAAACGCTCGTCGCGGTACGCGGGCGTGAGGCGTACCCACTTGAGTTGGTTCTGCGCGTCCAGGCCCAATGCGTGGCCTGAGCGTCCCCGCGCGAGTTCGCTCATGGTCACGCGATCGCGTTCGACCCAACTCGTCGAGTGACCCCGGGCGTGGCCCTTGGCGTCTCGCTGCACGCTCGGCGAAGCTGTCATCTCTCGCCCCGCGAGGTGGCGTAGTAGTTCGAGCGTGGCTCGATCCGCGATGCCTGGTAGGACCAACGTCGTTGGGAAGAGTGAGAGGAAACCCTCCGCCGGCGCACCCCATCGGCCCCGAGCTTGACTGAGATCTTGCAAGCAGGCCAGGGTCAAGACGCCCTGGCTTCCGCCCTCGGAAACGATGCTGGCCAGCCGAGGGAGCGGGGCGACATTGGCGAGCTCGTCCAGGGCGAGCAAGAGCCGAGCCCCCTCGTGGTGTCGGTCGTAAGTGGCGTGCACGAGTTCCTCGACCAGACCGACGACGAGCGGGATGGACACGGCTTGGTGGCGGCTCGGCGCCACGACGTGAAGTTGGTGCGGACCGCTCAAGAACTCGCCAACGTCGAGCGGTGCCTCGCGGGCCGAGGCGCGCGCGGCCTCGGTACGAACACCGGCGAACAGGCCGGCGGTTGTCGACCAGATGCTCGAACGCTCGCGCTCTTCGGTCGCCATCACTCCGCGCAGCAAGGTGACCGAGGGGTGATGATCGCCGTGACGCTCGTTCAGCTCGTGGAGGAGGTCATCGCACCTTCGCTCGTCCACGCGCGAAGCGAGTTGGCCGAGCGACTCGCCGCGAAGTGCGCTCGCGTGCATCAATGGAGCGACTAAAGCACCCGCTCTCTCACTCCAGTGGTCGTCACTTCGCTCGACTCGGCCACGACGCGCGACGTCCAAAAGGCTTCGAGAAGCCAAAACGGCGCCGTCCCAGGTTAAAGATTGTCTTAGAGGCGAATAGCCGATTCGATGCACTCCGGGTGGCGTCACGACGGTGCCCGAAGGATCGAAGAGCAACGTCGCGCCGTCGTGACGAGCGCCACTCATTGCTCTCACCACGTCGTCTTTTGTCGATGTGATGATGCATGATCGCGACGTCATCAACAAGTTCGGAATGATGAGTGATGTCGTCTTACCACTGCGACTCGGACCCAATACCAAGGTCGAACGTTGCGCACCACTCGACACATCATGCTGTTGTGCGCGTCCGAGATAGATGCCGTAATCGAGTGTCACGAAACGCAACGGTTGGAAAAAAAGTTGAGGATGCTTGACATTGGTGCGTAAAGCGAGTGGACTTTAAGTGTCCTTTGCGGAGGGGACGCGAACACGAAAGTTATTTTTGAATAACTGAGTGGTGCTCTTCGCAATTGACCGTGCACTGCGAGCAGTCGTCGTACAGCTGGGAAGTTGGGTGACACATGGTCGAGTGCACGTCGATCAAGGCGGTACCGACAACGAGGCCACCACGGTGGTGGCCACGAGGTCCCAATTTGATTCAACGTTGAAACCCAAGGAGGGAAAGTGGCACCAGCCGCGAAGAAGGCCGTAGCCAAGAAGGCTCCTGCGAAGAAGGCAGTTGCAAAGAAGGCTCCCGCCAAGAAGGCCGCCGCCAAGAAGGCTCCGGCAAAGAAGGCTCCGGCGAGGAAGAAGGCCGTTGCAAAGAAGGCTCCCGCCCGGAAGGCCGTAGCGAAGAAGGCTCCGGCCCGTAAGGCCGCCGCCAAGAAGGCTCCGGCGAGGAAGAAGGCTGTAGCAAAGAAGGCTCCCGCTAAGAAGGCCGCCGCCAAGAAGGCTCCGGCCAAGAGGGCTGCCGCTAAGAAGTAGTGGACTTGAGTCAACGCTCTCGAACGAGAGCGTGAAGAGCGAGGGGGTCGAAAGACCCCCTCGTTTCCTTTTACTCCAACAGGTCCGTCGGTTCGTCGACGTCAAAGCGCCAGGGACTGTTGAAGTCGACGTGGCACTCGAGACCCAGACGCTGCGCCTCGAGTTGATGGGCTTGTGCCGAATATTGACCGTAGGAGAACGCAAAGGGCAATTTGTTCGGCAGCGCCAGCACATTGGTCCCGGTGCCGTGCGAGTCGACAATCACCGTGACGCCCGACAACGGAGTGAAATCCCTCAGCCCTTCGGGGTCTCGAATGTCGCCGTGCGCGATGACTATCCACTCGAAGGTCTCGGACAACACTCGATACGAGTGGCTGACCGCCTCATTGAGGTTCAACGATGATGACGTAATCACTTGAGCGCCGCGATCGAGCGTGAATGTCGCAACGTCCGGTGATTCGCAGGCCACGAAGAGAGGGCGCGGCAGCGCCGCCGCCATGACGTTGGCCGCCAAGACTCGCGCCATTTCATCAACGCCGGCAATTCCGCCGTCGCGCAGGCGACTTTTCCCGATGCTGAAGGCCTTGAGTGGGACCAATATCGCGAGGTTCTCCACCGGGTTCATACTAGGAGGTCCTCCCGGCGTTACATCAGCGTGAATGATGACCAGAAAGGCTTCAAAAGACGTGCTCGACAGGGGTCATTCTCGGTCAAATGACTATGATTTGTTGTTAATGACTTCGCTGCTTTCGGTAAATAATCTGTCGGTGCAATTCGCCGTGCAAAAAAAGTTCGCGACCGCCGTCGACAATTTTACTCTCGATGTGCAACCCGGCGAGTGCGTGGGACTGGTTGGAGAGTCGGGTTGTGGAAAGACCACCACCGGACTTGCCATCATGCGACTACTTCCCAATAACGGCAAGATCTCCGGCGGCAGCGTCCTCTTAAATGGTGTCGACCTCGCGTCGCTGCGCGAAGAGGAGATGCAAGAGCACCGAGGTAAGTCGGTGGCCCTCATCCCCCAAGATCCGATGAGCTCGCTGAATCCGACGATGAAGATTGGACGCCAGATCGGTGAAGGTCTGAAAATTCATGAGGGGGCGAGCGAAGCGCAAGCGCGCCAGCGCGCCATGGAAGTTCTCGAGATGGTGGAGATGCCCCGTCCGGCGGAACGCCTCAACCAGTACCCATTCGAGCTGTCCGGTGGCTTACGTCAACGCGTCATCATCGCCATGGGCCTGGTTTGTAATCCTTCGTTGTTGATTGCTGACGAGCCCACAACGGCATTGGACGTCACCATTCAGGCGCAGATCCTGGACATTCTCGACAACTTGCGTAGCGAACTCAACATGGCGATGCTCCTCATCACCCACGACATGGGCGTGATCGCCGGTCGCACTGATCGGGTGATTGTGATGTACGCAGGTAAGAGGGCCGAGCAAGCACCGACCGTTGAGCTGTTCAACAACATGCGCCACCCCTACACTCAGGCGCTCCTCGCTTCAATGCCGAGCATGGAGAACACGGGGAAGCACGAGTTGTCGTCGATTGCGGGCATGCCGCCCAATCTCGCGAAGGCGATTGTGGGTTGCCGATTCGCCCCACGTTGTAGTTACGCCTCTGACCAGTGTCGCCGGGAGGATCCGGCGCTCCAGGGTCCCAAGGAACACCAATTCGCGTGTTTTCATCCCACGTCGGGACCCAAGCCCCTTGAGTTACGCACGGACAACGTGGCAGCCCTCGAAGCCAAGCCTCGCAAGGAACTGCTGCTCGCACAGGGTCTCGTCAAGGAGTTCGCCATCAAGGGCGGCGTCGTTCGCCACAAGGTGGGAGCGATTCACGCCGTGTCCGACGTTACGTTCACTCTCTATGAGGGAGAGACTTTCGGCTTGGTTGGTGAGTCGGGTTGTGGCAAGACCACAATCGGGCGGATGCTGGTGGGCCTCGAAACCTTGACGTCGGGCGAGGTCTATTTCGACGGTGAATTGGTGACCGCCAAGGGTCACAAGCCGACGCGGCAGTCACGGCGTGATCGCCAGATGATGTTCCAGGACCCCTACGCTTCTTTGGATCCTCGCATGAAGGTTGCTCAGATTCTGGGCGAACCTTTGGCCATTCAAAAGGTTGGCTCGAGGTCAGAGCAGGCGCACCGCGTCGGTGAATTGTTGTCGTCGGTGGGTCTCGATCCGCAGGTGGCTGACCGCTACCCCCACGAGTTCTCGGGTGGGCAGCGTCAGCGTATCGGTCTGGCCCGGGCGCTGGCCCTGAATCCGCGTCTGATTGTCGCCGACGAGCCGGTTTCTGCCCTCGACGTCTCGGTCCAGGCGCAGATTCTCAATCTCATGAAGGACCTCCAGCGACAATACGGCATGTCCTACGTCATGGTGAGCCACGACCTAGCGGTCGTGTACTACATGGCCGACACAATCGCCGTCATGTATCTGGGCAAGATTGTGGAGATTGGCGACGCGGAGTCCGTGTTCCGCTCGCCGGCTCACCCCTACACGCAGGGCCTGCTTGACGCGGTGCCGATTCCCGATCCAGTACTGGCTCAGGCGCGTCGGCGTGTTCGAGTATCGGGCGAGTTGCCGTCCGCGGTGAACCCGCCCTCGGGATGTCGATTCCGTACTCGTTGCCCCAACGTCCAGGAGATTTGTTCACAAGAGGAGCCCCAACTGCGGGACTTTGGTGAGTATCAGCAGGCCGCGTGCCACTTCCCCATGAAGACGCCGGTGAACCTTTCGGTTCATTCGTCGTAGCACCCCACCGCGGTCGTGGGAACAAACCGCGAACAACCTAATCAGCGCTCGAGTAATCGCACTTCGAAGGCGTCACGCATGGCTTCACCTATGTAGGTGATAGCCACGATGACCAGGATGAAGATGACAGCCAGGGGGTAGACCTGCCACCAGTAGAACGGCTGTACCTGCGACGCGTTGTTCAACATGGTGCCCCAGTCGGTCGCCGGGGCGGGAATACCCAAACCCAGGTACCCCAGAGTCGTCAGGAACAAGATCGCGTCCGCGACTGCGAACGTCGCGACGGTCACGATGTTGCTCACTGAATTGGGAAAGACGTGGCGTCGAATGATGTGCCAGCCTCCGGCCCCCATCGCTCGCGAAGCCTGCGTGTACTCGAGCTCCTTGATGATGAGGGCGTCTCCACGAATGATGCGGGCGTTGGCGAACCATCCGATCACGCCGATAATGAGGATCAGATTGGTGGCCGTTCGCGGGAAGATGGTGATCAGGGTGAGCAGCAAGAAGAGGAGTGGAATTGAAAGGAATGCGTCGAGGAGTCGCATGAAGACCGTGTCGACGACCCCGCCTAGGAAACCTGACACCATTCCGTAGATGGTGCCCACCACGATGGTGATGAATCCGGCGATCATTCCCAGAGTCATTGAATACTCACCGCCGAACATGATGCGACCGAGTTCGTCGTAGCCCGAACCATCGGTCCCCAACCAGTGGTGCAGAGACGGCGGAGCGTTCTCCGGCTGAAAGAGGGCTGCCGCCTGATTCGTTTGATTGGTGTGCCAAAGGACGGGGCCCAGAAAACAGAAGAGCACAATCGCGGCGAGGTACGACACGGACGCGATCGCCAGTTTGTTTTGGAGAAAGATGCGAAGCCGTTGGCGCCACATTGGAACGACGGCCGACTCCACCTCGGCTTCCGCTGGTGGCGAGGAGTCATCTCTTCCGGCGTTTGAAAAGGTTGGAAGTTCCCCGTATTGCGTCACTAGCGTCCCTCAACCCGAATCCGGGGGTTGACGACTCCCAGCATGATATCGGCCAACAAGTTGCCCAAGAGGGTGAAAGTGGTGATCAACAGTGTGATACCCAACACGGTCGGAATGTCTTTGTACTGTGCTGATTGCACCGTTGCGTAACCGACGCCTTCGTAATTGAAGACCTCTTCAATAATCAGCGCTCCCCCAAACAGTCCGGGAATCGACAATCCGAGGATGACAATGATGGGTCCGAGGGCATTGCGAAACGCGTGGCGAAACAATATCCTTCGCTGTGAGCCGCCCTTCGCCTTAGCGGTTCTGATGTAGTCCTGCACCAGGACGTCTAGCACGGCGCTACGCATAAATCGGCTGAAGAAGGCCAGGTTCAATATTGCCAGTGTCACCACTGGAACGACGAATGCTCCCGGATCAGTAAATATTTGCAGCGAAGAACCTCCCGTAGGAGGTAACTGCAAATGGAACGTGCTGAACACGAACCAGTTGATCATGAACAGTGATAAAAGGAATGCCGGGACGCCGTAGAGAACGAACAGGAAGTTCGTCATTGAGTAGTCGAAAATGGTGTTGCGCCTGGAAGCTTGAAAAACACCAACCGGCAGGGCGACGATAACGGTGAGCAACAACGCAAGCGTTGCTAACCAAATGGTGCGCGGTACGAACGTCCCGATGAGGGTCCAGACCGGCTCGGTAAATTTCCAAGAATATCCGAGATTGAAATGAACTACAACCTGGAGGAAATAGTCCCAGAAGCGAACGAAGAACGGGTGGTAGTAGCCATTTGCTACGCCAAACTGATGAACGGCTTGTGGGGTCGCGTGATTACCTAAGGCGATGTACGCCGGAGCAAGTATGCCACCGGGCTCAAAGTACGGTAAGGCGAACGTGATCAACATCACGATGACGAAGACCACGAACGACTGGAGCAATCGTCGAACGATGTACGCGAACACGGGAGAAGTTTATCAGTGAATTGCCGTTAATCTTCTGGCTCATCACGACTTTCAACACCCCGGCAAAGATTTCATGAGGCCGTAAAAATGGAGGGCCTCCCGAATCCGGGAGGCCCTCCATTTTGTTACGACTAACTGCGGACGTCTGCCTTAAAAGGAGTAGTACTCCGGCATGAAGTTCACCAGCGAGTTTGGCGTAAAGCCAACCCCGCTCTTCAACGTCTTGATGACCTCACCGATACCGCCGCCCGAGTAATTATTGGGCTGGTTGGGCTGGTAGAGGACCGGCAATTGTTGCGCGGCGATGTTGGCAAAGGACTTCAACGTTGCGGAACCGAAGGTCGATGCCTTGACCGTGGCGGTCAATGCGGGGTCCGAGTACGCACCAATGTTGAAGCTCGCGCCCGGGACGAACAGCGACTCACCCGACGGGTAGTAGTCCGGAGCGTAGATCCAGCCGGCACCCCAGAGGCAGATGCTCCAGGTCGACGAGTTGCTCACGCAGTCACCGACGACTTCGTTGAACGGCGCGCCGCTTTCCAGGGCGTCAATGCCCAACGAACGCCACTCGGAAACTTCGGTGTCCACTTGCGTCTGTAGCGCAGGAATGCCACTGCCGTACAACATGGTCACCGAGAGGGTATTGCCCTTGGTGATGCCCGCTCCGCACTCGCTGGCAGCCTTACCAGGCTTCTCGCAGGTGAGGAAGCCGCCCACGTCCACCCAACCGTGACTCTTCAGCAATGATGCGGCCTTCTTTGGGTTGTACGGGTAGGGGTTCGTCTTCGACGCTCCACCAGTGATGGCCGCCGGAGCCGCGGGCGGCATCGGGTTGATCTGCTCGTAGCCGTAACCCTTGAGAATCTGCTTGATCATCAGCGGCTGGTCGACCGTCAACTGCAGAGCCTGACGGACGTAGAGCTGGTCAAGGAATTTCGCTTGGGGGTTACCCGTGTTGAAGTTGTACGCCGCATAGTCGACCGACCACGGGGCGCCAATTTCAAGGTTGAACTTGCTCGCAATTGGCGACCAGTTCGCACCAGCGTGCGTCGGGCTGCCATCCTGGGTCAGGCTTGAGTTGTCGACGTAACCGAGGTCCACCTTGCCGGCGCGAAGAGAAATCTGCTCCGCTGACGTGGTGGTGAACGGAAGCTCCTCAACCTTGGCGACTTGGGCCTTCTGGGGGCCGGAGTACGCCGAGTTGGGAACGAACGTGACGTTACCGATGCTGTCGAAATGCGTCAGCTTCCAGGGACCGCTCACACCGGCCTGCCACATGGAATCGGTGTAGGTGGTTTCCTTCAACGCCTGCGAGGTTAGGTACGTGTAGACCGCCTTGCACGCCGCGTCAGTCGCCTTGGCACCGTAGGTACCGGTCGCACAGGTTGACGTCGTACCGGGCGCGGTGATGTCCCACGCGTCAGCCATCGGAGTCAACTCGGACAGGTAGTTGTACAGAATCCAGTTCTGGTTCACTGCCGTCGTGAAGTGAAGTGTCACGGTGTTGCCCGATCCGCTCGCGCTTCCAACTTGGTCGGGGATACCGTAACCCTTGTTGTAGCCGCAGTAATCGGTCGGAACGGAGTGGTACATGTTCAAGAAGAACATGA
>PMTL01000052.1:3343-3819 GCA_003168075.1 Acidimicrobiaceae bacterium | reverse complement strand
GATGCTCGAACCAAATGTCCCTGTCGCGTCCGTCATTAACAGTGACGCCTGAGTACCTTGGCCGACGTCGAACGATCCGTTCGCCGAGGCAGTGGTGTAGTCCACGGTATCTGTCGGTGTAAAAGTTGCACCCATTTGGTACGTCGCCGCCGAAAGTGGCGTATAGGAGCACGTCGCGGTTGTCGTCTGAATGGTTTGCTGACCGCAGTCCGCTGCGATTAAGTTGACGGTGAAATCAACGGTTCCCGCTACCGCGATGTCGAGCGTCGCGGTCAACGTGACGGAGTTTGGAAAAGTGGGTGAGGCCGGCGACGCGCTCAAGGACATGGACGGCTCGGCGCCCGCGACGCCTGCTCCTACGACAAAGGTGGAGACGAGGGCGAGCACAGTCGCAGCCACGAGTTTCAGGCGTCCGCGAGTCCTCATCTCATACCGGCGCGACGTCATGTTGACAGGATTCCTCCAGGTTGATTCCC
>PMTL01000052.1:0-3334 GCA_003168075.1 Acidimicrobiaceae bacterium | reverse complement strand
CCTGAGAGAAATCGCGGTTCCAGCGCGTCAGCGCGCGCCGGAGACCTGAATCAGCGTTCGGTTGACGATACCGACTCCGAAGAGGCTCCCCGGCTTGGTTCCGCGCGTAGTTCTACTGCGACCCCTTTAACTCGACGTCAACCTCTCCAATCAGGGCAGTCAGGAATCTCATGGGGATCAAGTGGGACTGCTGACAGTTATTTCGGAGGGTCCGAAAAGAATTGCTCAATCGGTCATTGCGTTCAGTGGAAGCGTCCTTGGACGACGAAGGTCAACCGTGGACGTGCACGGTCACCTTATTGAGTCTTACTCCGGCATCTTGCACCGTGAGTACGTACGTGCCGGGAGTGGTCGGTGAAAAGACCCTGATCGCACCGCTACCGGAGCGGTCGAGTTGCGTCTGAAAATCCTTCCCCCCAAAGTAGGCACGGCGATCGGCGACGAGACACCGCCTCGGACCGTGACGGTGATTGCCCGTTGCGTAGCAACGTTCATCGAAGACAACGTCACCGTAGCGATCGTCACGTACGAAGTCGGCGAATGGTACGACCGCCCGTAGCCGGTGTAAGTCGCATAGATCGAGGCGAACCCGACACTTGTACTGGGTACCGTGATCAAGCACTCGCCGAAGGGACTGGGCTGGCAGTTAAAGAGTCTGGCGCTATAGTGCACCGTGACGTCGCTGTCGGGATAGATGCCCTCGCTGTTGGCGAGAATTCCGGTGACCTGCATGACAACTGGCGTGGATGTAGAAACGACAGGGGTCGAAACATGCGCGCTGAGGCTCCATGAGCCGACCGGTATCACGAACTGTGGGTCGCTCGACACCGAGTAGCCAAAGCGTTTGTGCGCTTGGGCGGTGACTTGATAGACCTGATGGTTCTGCAGGCCCTTGATNNCCGTCGGTGATGGTGACGCGATATCCATCAACGGGGGCGCCGCCCGGACTCACGGGTGGATGCTGGTAAGTCCACACCTCACCGTTGTGAATGTTCCCTGACAACTGCTGGGGAGCCGATGGGGGCGTCGCAGAGCAGTTGGCCGCTACGTGCAGCGACGCAATGTTGCCGGCACTGTCGACGGCGACGAAACGAAACGCGCCGTAGGCCACGGAAGTCCAGTCCGAGGCCGCGGAGGTGGGGGCCACGCTGTCCGACCACGTCGCACCGAGGTGCGACGAGATGAAGTTGTTGGCCGACCCCGTTGACTGGCCAGTCGCCACGAAGCTGTTGCAGCCGAACGTCACCGCACGTATCCGCTGGGCCGGCGAATAGTCGTGAAGGGCCCAGACGTATCCCAGTACCGTGGTCGCGACGACGCCCGAGCTCTCGTTAAAGGCCACGAAGTTTCCGTTTCCGTAGGTGACGGCTCCCCATTTTTTCCCAACCGACGCGATCGGATAGAAGCTCCAGCCGAGGCCGTTGAGTGAGATCAAGACGTCACCCTGCGCATTGTCGACGGCAATGAATCGCCCGTTGCCGTAGGCGACCGAAGTGAAGTGGAATTTGCTGTGCACCCACGTTTGGGCCCAGTGCACCCCGTCGGTTGAAGTAATGAGCTGACCGAGCGAACTAACGCCCACGAAGCGGCCGGCCCCGAAAGTGAGGCCCGTCCACGCGCCCGTCGGCCCCGAGACTGGGGTCCAGTTGACGGCGTTCGTCGAGAACATCTCGTGTGGACTGGCATTCACCGATGAGAGCGCGACAAATCGGCCGTTCCCGTACGTGACGGACTGCCACGACTCCGCGGGCACCGAGTGCTCGCTCCACGTGGAGCCGTTACTCGAGACTGCGACGTGGGCCGTGTTCCCAAGGGCGATCCACTTACCGCCGACGTAGTCGACGACGTACCAATGACCGGTCGGAGTCGGAACTGGGGCGACTCTCCACGCGCCCGACGGCAATGATGCCGTGGCGCTCTGTGCCGGCAACGCGACGAAGCAGAGTGCTGCCACCAAAGTCATGATGGCACATGAGACTCTACGACGAAATGCTGGCACGAACGGCACAGGTTTTCTTTCCACTCGTCCATCCACCTTCGCGGCGCCACTACACACACCTCCCTACCGTTTCTCAACAACTCCCCAATTCGCCCGTTGGGACCAGAGACCGACGAAAACAAGGGAAATCTCGCCGATGGCGGGCTCGGAATCAGCCGAAGTCACCCACAATGACCAACTGAACGATGAGAAGAAGATGCACTGGATGCTCACCGCACCAATTAGAGGCTCGAAGAAGCCTGCCGTAAGGAGCGATTCGTCTGGTGCTCTACCCAGTACTGGATAGTCGCCAAATCGGTGACTGGGACGTACGAAACGTCCGAACTCCGTCGACCAAACCGGTGAAAATGATACATCCGCCAATGAAAGCACTGGTCGAGAGGATCGGGGTTCGTTCGCGTCCTGGACGCCGACCTTCAGAAGTCTGAAAAGAATTACAAGGGCATTAACGCGGTACGAGGCAGCGTTTGGTTAGTTATCAAGATCCGTCGCGATAGTAAGTGTGGCGGATGAAAATCGTCTCATGTGAGTTGAATGCCCTGGCTTGCCGTGTCACTGCCCTTTTCGGCGAGCCACTTCTCGTATTCCGCATCTGCGGCGTCGCATTCTTCCTCCGACAAGATAATGACGTCCTCCGGTCGCCACTCAAATTTTGAAGGTGGCTCGTGCTGTGTTTTGTCACCCATGTTGTCACTCATGTTTGCTCTCCCTTCAGGCCTTGTT
Source organism: Acidimicrobiaceae bacterium (assembly GCA_003168075.1). Classification (GTDB taxonomy): domain Bacteria; phylum Actinomycetota; class Acidimicrobiia; order Acidimicrobiales; family RAAP-2; genus RAAP-2. The sequence continues at coordinate 612 of PMTL01000052.1, read as the reverse complement.
CCAGCATCACAGGATGGTCTGACACTAGGTAGGCCTATCTTTCCAACGTCAGCACCACAACTGACGCCCTGAACATCGTTTCACGCAACGTGTGCCACATCATGGCCACGTGCGCAGAGCTCGACGAGCGCGATGCTCGTGTTGTCCTGATGAAGGAAGCGACCAAGTCAGGTATCGTCGAAGCGGCGAGCACCCGCGTCGCTAAGCCCGCAATACCCTGTCGGAGCCGCCACGATCAGACTGATCGCAGCGCGGCATCCGAGGAAGCGAATCAGGTTCGCAGTGCGATTGCAACCTCCACTTTTGTTTCGGAGCGGAGGTGGCGAGACGAGGTTCCAATCCCTCCTTCTCGCCTCACTCCCCTCCTCACCGTTTCCTGGAGATCTTGCCGCAGAACTTCGAACAGGTTGCGAGTACCTCCACGCACGCAGCACGAGCCGGTTCACACCCGGGTGGCGCCCGCTGCTACGGGCTCACCACACTGAAGGTGCCACCGAAGGCTTGGATACCGTTGCCGTTGCCGACCGATCCGGTCAGGATCGGGTTACCCATACCGTCGACCGCCGGTTGCTCCTGGCTGTAGATGTAAAGCGGGTGGCCGTTGTAGGTGAC
>PMTL01000044.1:306-2818 GCA_003168075.1 Acidimicrobiaceae bacterium | reverse complement strand
ACGTCGACGCGCACCGAGAGATCACCCACTTGGACCACGAGGCGCGTCATGGCTCCAAGGAAACTCTTTCGCGTGACGAAACCTTTGCCATCCTCAGTGACGTCGATGGCGATATCCTCGGGTCGCAGCAACGCGTCCGCCGCGCCCGTCACAGAACTCGACTCACCACTGCGCACCGGACAGCGTTGGCCAAAGATGACGACCTCTTGACCCGACATTTCCACCGGGACGCGACTGGAGATGCCCACGAACTGCGCCACGAACGCGGTCGCCGGTCGAGCGTAGATCTCAGCCGGCGTGGCGACCTGTTCGATGTGCCCGCGCGACATCACGCAGACCCGGTCGGCCATGGAGAGCACCTCTTCCTGGTCGTGGGTGACGAAGACGGTCGTAATGGCGAGGCGCTGTTGCAGCTGACGAATCTGGTCGCGCAATTCGGCTCGTACCATCGCGTCGAGGGCCGAAAGTGGCTCGTCGAGCAATAACACTCGAGGTTCAATCGCGAGGGCTCGCGCGAGGGCAATTCGTTGTTGTTGACCACCGGACATCTGGTGAGGGTACTTGGTCGCTTGGTCGGCGAGGCCGACCATCTCCAAGAGCTCTCCCGCCTTCTTACGACGAACCGATGAGGACTGCTTGCGCATTCGAAGACCGAAGGCCACGTTGTTCAGCGCGTTCATGTTGGGAAAGAGCGAGTAACTCTGAAACACCATCCCCATGTCGCGTTTGCGGGCGTTCACGTCAGAGAGATCGACACCGTCGACCATGACACGGCCGCTGTCGAGGATCTCGAAGCCAGCGAGCACGCGCAGTGCCGTGGTCTTTCCGCAGCCTGAGGGCCCGAGCAACGCCATGAACTCGCCGGGCTCAATCTTGAGCGAGAGACCGTCAAGGGCGCGAACGGAGCCGAACGTGCGCACCAAGTTTTCGAGACTCACGGCAGCACCCGCGGTGGGCGATGCTGTTTGAAGCGAATTGGACATGGTGGTCTCTTTCATTTGCGTCATGACACGCCTAATTTTTTGCGGTTGCGACGAGATTGCGATCGATCAAGCGATATGACTATCAAGAGTAGGACCCACGTGCCCACTAGTCCCATCATCGACGCCGCCACCTGAATGGGACCATCGCTGGACACTCCGAACTGGGCAATCCACACGGGAATCGTTTGCCAGAGGTCGAGTTGCGCCATTGTGTACTCGCCAAAGACGAGCGCCAATGTGAGTACTGTGGCCGACAGCAAAGCTGGACGGATGTTCGGCAGTATTACCCGCCACGTCGTGTTGCGCCAATTGCCACCGAGCGAGCGTGACGCCTCGGTCAACGTCTTTAAGTCGATGGCTCCGATACCAGCGTCGAGCGATCGGTAAACGAACGGCATGGCGAGAATCACGTACATGAAGCTCAATAGATATGGTGACGCCTTGGCCCACAACGGAAATACGCCCAAAACCCCGACGATGAGCACGATGGGTGGAATCACGATGGGGAGCACCGTAACGAATTCGAGCACCCGACGAAGTTGAGGCAACCTGATGTGCACGTAGATTGCGGTCGGCACCATCAAGAGCGTCGAAACCACCATCGTGACCACGGCAATCTTCAATGAAAGTGTCAGGGCCGCGGTGAAACCGGGAGCGGAGGGGAGGTTGTCGTAGGCCTGGAACGAAAAGTGGCTCGCGGTGTTTTGCAGAGAGAACTTAACGCCCGCGTAGAGGGGAATTAGGAAGAAAGCGCCGGCGAGCACCAGCACGACTCCGCGCCACCACCGCACACGTCGTCGCCGCTTCGGGGACCCCGCGGAGAAGGTGGGGACGACTTGATTCTCCGCCTCTGCCACTTCGAAAACCGATCCGCCGCCGCTTAACGGAGCCACTTCGACGCCCTCCTTCGAACGAGGCCGTAGAAAATCATGACGATGGACAGGATGACNNGAGATGACGCCGAGCGTGAGGGTCTCGGCGGTGGCGTACGCCGCGAAGGCACTGCCAAAGAGCAGCAGCATTCCGCCGAGAATCGAAGGCATCAATACGGGAATACCCACGCGGAACCAGTACTGCCAACTCGACGCGCCCAAATTTTCCGCCGCCTCGCGCCAGGACGCACGAAGACCGCCGAGGGCCGGCGTCACGACGAGCACCATCAGCGGGAGTTGGAAGTACATGTACACGATGAGTACGCCGGAAAACGTGTAGAGGTTGAATCCGATATTGGAAAGTTTGATGCCGATGTCCGCGAGCCAGGCAGTCAGAACTCCCGCCGAACCCAAGGTCGCGATGAACATGAACGTGAGGTTGATGCCACCGAAGTTAGCGAGTACGCCGGCCGCGGTCGAGGTGAGACGACGAAGAACAGTACTGTTCGACGTTTGAATCGCGTACGCGAGAAAGACGCCGAGTATCCCGGGGATCACCGCCGAGAGCAGTCCCAGTTTGATGCTGTTCTCAAAGCCGGTGAGAAAAACGTGATGCTCTCCGGTCAACATGAAGTGGATGTTGGAGAACGTCCATCC
>PMTL01000044.1:0-260 GCA_003168075.1 Acidimicrobiaceae bacterium | reverse complement strand
GTCGGACCCGGGTACCAACGCACCCGGGTCCGACCCCGTGACCTCACTATGTGACATGAGTGAACTCAGTCTGCTTTAGGTTACTAACCCAACTTTGCGGCCCACGTAGTGTTCACCACGGTCGCCGCCTTGGAAATCTGAGCCGTCGTGGGAAACAGTGGAGTTTGGCCCTTTGGCAGAACGGGCAACTTCGCCACCAAGCCCTTGTTCGCCGTACCGTGCGCCTGCATGAACGCCTGCTCTGCGGGACGAGCCCCGCC
>PMTL01000037.1 GCA_003168075.1 Acidimicrobiaceae bacterium | reverse complement strand
CGATGGGGATGAGTGATGACCTGGAGTTGGCGGTGGCCCGGGGCTCCACGGAAATCAGGGTCGGCCGTGCATTATTTGGTCCACGAACCACCAGTACCCCGCTGACCTAACATGGAGCCGGGCGGTAGAGCCGCGAGGAGAAGTAGATGAACGAAAAAATGCGCAGAGCGCTCGGCTTTTTGGGTCTCGTGGAGGACGATTACAACGAGTACGCCGCGACGGAGACTGNNCCTTGGCCCTCGTCCAAATTCCATTCCCCTGCTCGACGGAGGTCAGCCCGTCCCGCGCCCTCGTCCACAAGCCGCGCCGTCGGCGGCGACGCGTGGCGGGGTCTCGTATTCGGCCGAAGGCGACATCGACATCATGACGCCCTTTGAGTTCAACGAGTGTCAGCGCATCACTGACCAACTGCGGCTCAACCGCACCGTGATCTTGGTGGTCACCCAGTGTGGACCCGCGGTGGCGCGTCGACTCATCGATTTCGCTGCCGGCACCGCGTACGCGCTGCGCGCCACGGTCGAGACTCTCGAGAAGGGGGCGGTCTACGCAATTTGTCCCCACGGCGCGAGCTTGAGCCCCGAAGTTCGCGCTCGATTGGTGGCGTCTAACTACCAGTCCGTTGGTTTCTAGTGGGTCTCCTCAGAGAACTTATCCAGATCTACATCTGGATACTGATCATTTCGGCCCTGCTGAGTTGGTTTCCCACCACGTCGTCACAGGGCGGCATGGCGACCACCAAGCGCGTCCTGGCTCAACTCACCGAGCCGGTGCTGCGTCCGCTGCGCCAGATTGTTCCCCGTCCACGAATTGGTGGCGTGAGTGTCGACTTCTCGGTGCTGGTGGCCGTGATTCTCCTGGAAATCATCTACTCCATTATTTGAGGGGTGACCCACCTCGACGTAGAGAGGGCGGTAGGGTAGTCGTCATGGAAAGTACGGATGCTCCTCGTTCAGCACTAGACGAAATCAAGACGGTCTCCTTCAAGCAGGGTCTACGTGGCTACGTCGTTGACGAAGTAGATGAGTTCTTGGATCGCGCCGCAGCTGAGGTCGACCAGATTCGTGAGCAAATGCATCAGATGCGTCAGCAGCTTCGTCAAGCGGGCGAACGAATTCGTCAACTCGAAGGCGGCGCCCCTGTCGCTGCGACTCCGGCGCCCTCTGCGGCCCCCGCGCCCGTCACCGCTGCAGCTCCCGTTGTCGCACCCGTGCCCGCACCCGTGGCCGCACCCTCGGCCGTCCCACTCGCGAGTCACACGGCGGGCGCTGAGCAGGTCACCGCAATGATCGCTATGGCTCAGCAGTTCATCGAACAGGCCCAGCAGGAGGCCGAAGTGCAAGCGCGTGAGATGACCGTCGCCGCCCAAGAGCGCGCGCGCGAGATTGTCGCCGAAGCTCGTTCACGGGCCGAGGATGAAGTGACACGTCTCAACGGCCTCAAGCAGCGCCTGAGTGAGGACGTCACGACATTGACGAGTCAGCTCGACTCGGAGCGTACGCGGTTGTCGAGCGTTCTCGCGGAACTTTCGCAGTGGATTGAAAGTTCACTGCACATGGGCGCGACGTCGGGCACTCACTCCGCCCCCGCTCGCGTACCGGCTTCCGCCCCCGTTGTTGCGCCGGTGTCAGCGGAAGCTTCGCCGCGGCCCGTCGCTCCGCCGCCGGCGCCGCCGGCGACCATCGGCCAGGTTCTTAATTTCGAGTCGCCGAGAGACGACCGCACCTAATACCGCCTCCGGCTGCTAGGGTCGGCGCGCTGGTTCTCACAGATCGAGGAGTCGTTAATGCCGTCAACCGCTAAAGTCTCGCCGAAAAAGGCCGTGGTCAAGAAGACCGCGACCAAGATCGTCGCCGCTAAGAAGTCGGTCCCCGTCAAGAAGGCGAACGCAAAAACGCCGCTGAGGCCAGTGGCGAAGCAGGCGCCCGTCACCTCGAAGAAATTAGTCCCCCAAGCTTCGGCCAAGAAAGCAGCTGTTCAAAAGACCGTGAAGAAAGTTGCACCCACCAAAAAGTCCGTCGCTAAGGCACCCGCTCACAAAGCTGCCGCAACGAAAGTAGTTCCGGGCAAGACCGCGAAGACGACCACGACACCGTCGCTGGTCGCCAACGCTGCGAAGATCGCCGCCGCTGCCAAAGTCGCCAAGGAACGTGACGCCAAGTCCAAGGCCACCGAAAAGGCGAAAGCCGCGGCCGCGAAGATGAAGGCTGCGGCCTTGACCAGGGCCGCCAAGGAGCGCGAAGCCAAGGCCAAAGCCGCCGCGAAGGAGCGCGAGGTTCAGCGCAAAGCTCGAGAGAAGGCCGCCGCCGAAGCCAAGAAGCAGCGTGAGATCGATGCCAAGCGCAAAGCCATTGATGCCGAAAAGCAGCGCAAGCTCCGCGAGATTGAGCGACGAAATCACGAAGAGTTGAAGCGACAGGAGCGCCGCGACGCCGAGGAGCGCAAACGTCAAGAGGCCCTGGAGCGAAAGATGCACTCCAAGCCCTACGGTGATGACCCCGAATTCCTCGAGGAACTGCGTGGACTGCTGCTCGAATCGCGTGCGTCAACGTTGCAGCAGATTGCCATCAGTGACGACGAAGCCAACGAGATGCTCGTGGACCGCGAACGACTGGAGTACGACGATGAGGACGGCTCGAGCGTCGCTTCGGACATCCAGCGCGACCAGCTGAAGGACTTCGCCACCGCGCTGCGCCTCAAGGTGGACGAGATTGATGTCGCCCTGGGGCGCATTGACGACGGCAGCTACGGGCGATGTGATGAATGCTTCGAGGCGATTTCCAAGCCCCGGTTGCAGTTCCAACTCCCGGTCTTCACCTGTGTCACGTGCCGCGCCAGCGTTTAACGCGCCCCGTTAACGTCTCGGTCGTGGTGCTGGCTCTCGGGGTGGCGGTGCTGGATTCATTGACAAAATTATGGGCGCGCCACGAACTGGCGAACGGGCCTCGCCACGTGGTGGGCCCGTTGTGGTTTCGCCTGACCTACAACACGGGGATTTCGTTCTCGATCAATCGCACCGGACCAATCTGGACCACACTCATGGCCCTGGTCATTGTGTTAGTGGTCGCGATCGTTGCGGTCCAGGCGGCGCCCGGACTGGCGACGGTGGGCTTCGGATTGTTGCTGGGCGGGGGAGTGGCCAATGAAGTCAACCGGCTCGTCGTCGTTCCTCACCAAGTGACCGATTTCATTTCGGTCGGGTGGTTCCCGGTATTCAACGTCGCCGACGCGGCGGTGACGCTGGGCTTTTGCGCCTTGATCGTCGCGATGCTGCGCGGTTCGACCCTGGTGGAGAAGTGAGCGAACACTTTGACGCCTTCGATGGCGAGACGCTCGACCTGATCGTGCCGAGCACCCTCGACGCCATTCGAGTCGACCGGGTGATTGCGATGTTGACGGGACTCTCTCGTTCCGAGGCGACGGACATGGTGAGCGAAGGGGCCGTCAGTGTGAACGACAAGGTCGTTCTCAAGGGATCCCTCGTTCTCGAGCAAGGTCAACACCTCGTGGCGCACTTGCCGGCTCTCGACAGCGGCGCCGTGCAGCCCGACGCGTCGGTGGACGTCGATATCGTTCTCGACGACGAGGACTTCGCGGTCGTCAACAAGGCCGCAGGCCAAGTCGTGCACCCGGGGGCCGGCCAGCGCACGGGAACGCTAGTGGCGGGACTCTTGGCGCTCTATCCCCAACTGCAGTCTCTGAGTGACGAGGGCCTCAGCGACCCGTTTCGACCGGGCATCGTGCACCGCCTCGACAAGGGGACGTCGGGGGTGCTGGTGGTCGCTAAGACCGTGGAGGGGCTGCTGAGCCTGCGTGACCAGTTGGCGAGTCGCCAGATGGACCGGACCTATTTGGGTCTGGTTGAGGGCCACGTGGCCGAAGAGCGCGGCGTGGTGGACGCGCCCATTGGTCGCTCGACCCGCACACCGACCTTGATGGCGGTGCGTGCCGACGGGCGTGCCGCTCGAACGGGATACGAGGTGCTCGAACGCATCGACAAGCCTCACGCGGTGACACTGCTGCGTCTGACCTTGGATACGGGGCGCACACACCAGATTCGCGTACACATGTCAACCATCGGGCATCCCGTCGTCAACGATCCTCGCTACGGCCACCGTCGCGACCGCCGACTGCCCGAGGAACGGTTCTGGCTGCATTCGCGCTCGTTGGCCTTTCGCCACCCGCGCACCGGCGAACCAGTCAGCGCGGGGGCGCCGCTGCCCCAGGAGTTGTCGGCGCTGCTGGGCGAGAGGCGAGACCTCTAGACGTTGACGTGGGCGGCCAAGACGGTGGCGTCGTGGCGGAGAATCTCCAGCGCCTCCTCCTCAGCTCGACGGACCCGGCGAACGCCGATGTCCATCTTGGTGGCCGTGGCCTGAAGTGACAACGGCGTCGCGCCGCCCAGACCGAAGCGCAAGGTTACGACCTCGCGCTGCAGATCGGTCAACTGGTTGAGTGCGTCCATGAGCTGCTGGTCCATCATGCCTTGCTCGATGTCGCCGACCCAGTCGTGCTGGCTCGGGGCGACGAGGTCGCCCAGGGTCGTAGCGGAGTCTGAGGAGGCGGGCTGGTCGAGGCTGGCGGTGACGCCGGCGAGTCCGCGCAGTCCTTCGCGGACCGCGCGATTCATGCCCGTCGCTTCCTCCAGTTCCTCGTCGGTGGGTTTGCGCCCGAAGAGCGAGGTCAACTCGGCCGCGGTCGCCTCGAGGCGCTGGAGTTGCTCGCCGACTTCCAGAGGAATGCGAATCGTGCGGCCGTGCTGCTGCACCGCGCGCTGGAGGGCCTGGCGAATCCACCACGTGGCGTAGGTCGAAAACTTNNCCAGTCGAACTTCTCGACCGCGCGCAAGAGACCGAAGGTCCCCTCTTGGACCAGGTCGACCATCTCGACGCCGCGGTCCTGGTAGCGACGGGCCCAGTGAAGGACCAGTCGGAGGTTGGCGGCGACCATTTGCTTCTTGGCCTCTTCGTCACCGGCGGTGACGCGCTTGGCGAGTTCGACCTGTTCGTCGTAATTCGGCATCGGGTAGCGGTCGAGGTCTCGCATGAGGAGGCCCAGCATGTCATTGGTGTTGACAGTTGATCGGCGGGGTGTGTTCACGGCAACTCCTTTGGGGTGAGGTGCGCTGTCCCACGGGTATTTCTCCTATGGACGCATAACTAATTTACCATGTAGTAGTTACGTCGTGGGTTGAATTTAATTAGGTCTTAAGAAACTCCCTTGACGGCTTCGTGGGGGCGCCGTTGGGGCTGGAGTCCGCGGGCTTGGCGGACCATATCGGCCAACGTGAAGCTGGACAAGTGCTCGCGCATATGGTTGCCCACATCGGCCCATACCCCCAGCAGGACGCACTGACCCTCGTGGTCGCACGCACCGTCACGATGGGGTTCGCCGAAGTCACCCGCCACAATGGGTCCGTCCACCGCGGCGACGATCTCGGCCAGGGTGATGCTCTCGGCGTCGCGGGCCAGCACGTAGCCCCCGCCCACCCCGCGCTTGGAGCGAACGAGTCCAACTCCCTTCAAAATCAAGAGAATCTGCTCCAGGTAGGGCTGAGGTAGTCCGGTTCGCTCCGCGAGGTCGCGTACCGAAGTCGGCACCGATAAGTCGGCGCCCAGCGCCAGGCTCAGCAGCGCGCGACTGGCGTAATCTCCTCGCGTCGACACCCTCACGTTGGCAGTCTATCGGCGGGTGGTGGATGTCTCATTGTTCGCACTCGTCCACTTTTCTGGCACACTTCAAGGTGTGGAACAAGTAAATAACGCCAATGTCACTGTGAATCCCGACGAGGTCCTGTCTCCCGGAGTCGAAGACTCGGCGCCCGAGAAGCCCCTCGAACCGGAGACCGATTTTATCTCCCAGCCCGCCAAGGTCATGCGTATTGGCGCCATGGTCAAGACCCTGTTGGACGAGGCCCGCGCCGCACCCTTAGATGAGGCGGGGCGCGCGCGCTTGCGTGAGATCTACGAGACGTCGATTCGTGAGCTCTCGGGTGCCTTATCGTCGGACCTGGGCGAAGAACTCGGCCGCATGGTCTTGCCCTTCAGCGCAGACATCCCCACCGAGTCCGAACTGCGCGTCGCCCAGGCGCAACTAGTGGGATGGCTCGAGGGGCTCTTTCACGGCATTCAGGCCTCGCTCTTCGCCCAGCAGGCCGCCGCGGCCGCGCAGCTCGAGAAGATGCGCGACCGGTCGCTCAACCCCGGCACCGGTGATCCACGCGCCGGGACGTATCTCTGAGCCACGTGGTGGACCGTCACACTCGCTCGCTAGAGTCGGCCCGTCACGTCACCTCGTGGCCGACCCCAGAAAGTCACTAGATCCCATGGCGCAGAGCTTCGTTCACCTGCACAACCACACCGAGTATTCGATGCTCGACGGAGCGGCGCGCGTGGAGGAAATGGTGCTGGCCGCCAAGGCAGACGGTCAAAGCGCGATCGGCATCACCGACCACGGGAACCTGTACGGGGTCATCGACTTCTACGAGAGTTGCCGTCAACACGGCGTGACGCCCATCATCGGACTCGAGGCGTATATGGCGGCCAACTCGCGCTTCGACCGCCCGCCACGACGCGGCAAGCTCGACGACACTGGCGGTGACACCGAGGGGGGACAGAAGCTCTATCACCACCTCACGTTGCTCGCGACGTCCAACGACGGATACCGCAACCTGCGTGAACTCTCGTCGCGAGCGTTCCTCGAGGGCTACTACTACAAGCCGCGCCTGGACTGGGAACTTTTGCAAGAGTACGCGAAAGGGATCATCGCCACTTCTAGTTGCCTGGGCGGGGTGGTCTTGCAGGCCCTGCTCCAGGATGATTACAAGAAGGCGCTGGGCCTCGCCGGGCGACTCCAGACTATTTTCGGGGCCGAGAACTTCTTCATCGAGATGCAAGACCACGGCATCGCCGAACAGGTACGCACCAACCCGCAGTTACTGCAGATAGCTCGCGACTTGCGCGCTCCCTTACTGGCCACGAACGATTTGCACTACGTCAAACACACCGACGCGGCGATGCACGATGCTCTGCTGTGCATCGGCACGGGTTCCCTCGTGGCTGACCCTCAGCGCTTTCGCTTCGCGAGCGACCAGCACTACCTCAAGTCCGCCGCCGAAATGCGCTACCTGTTCCGTGATATCCCCGAGGCCTGTGACAACACACTGGCCATCGCCGAGCGCGTCGACGTCACGATCGAATTTGACAACAACGCTCTACCCGAGTTCCCGATTCCTGGTGAGTTAGCGGGTGCGACTCACAAAGACGGCGCCGACCAACTACTGGCGCACCTGACCTTCGCCGGCGCGCGTGAGCGGTACGGGGATTCGTTGAGCGACGAGGTGCGCAGCCGCCTCGAATACGAGTTGCGCGTCGTGGCCGACATGGGTTTCTCGGACTACTTTCTGGTCGTCTGGGACTTGATCCGCCACGCGCGGGAGCAGGGAATCCGCGTCGGTCCGGGTCGTGGTTCGGCGGCCGGTTGCTGCATTGCGTACTGCCTCAAGATTGTCGACCTCGACCCCATCCGCTACGGGCTGATCTTTGAGCGATTTCTCAATCCCGGGCGCAAACAGATGCCCGACATTGACATGGACTTCGATGAGCGCTACCGCGGCGACATGATTCGCTACGCGGCCGATCGCTACGGCTCGGACCACGTCGCCCAGATCGTGACCTTCTCGACGATCAAAGCGCGCGCCGCCGTGCGTGACGCCGCGCGCGTGCTCGGGTACCCACCCCAACTCGGTGACCTGATCGCCAAGGCAATGCCGCCGTTGGTGATGGGTCAGGACCTACCGCTCCAGGCGTGTTTCGAGCGGATGCCGGGCTACGAAGGCCGCTACGCCGAGGCGGCCGACCTGCGCACGCTTTACGAAACCAACGCCGACGTCACCCACGTCATCGACGTTGCCAAGGGTTTCGTCGACAAGCGCCGTCAAGACGGCATTCACGCGGCTGCCGTGGTGATCACCAAGGGTCCCGTACTCGACTACGTCCCGGTGCAGCGAAAGGCCGGCCCCAACGCGGGCGCGGACGACGCGCCCATCGTCACGCAGTACGAAGCCTCCGCGATTGAGAAACTCGGGCTCCTCAAGATGGACTTTCTGGGGCTACGCAATCTCGCAATCATCGAGCGCACGCTTGATCACATTCGTCGCGCCCACGGCGAGAACGTTGATATCGATCACGTGGCGTTGGACGACCCCAAGGTTTTTGAGATGCTTCAGCTGGGCAACTCGATTGGCATCTTCCAACTCGAGGGCGAGAAGATGCGCCAGCTCATGCGACGTCTGGCGCCGACGTCCTTTGACGACATCGCCGCCCTCAACGCCCTGTACCGGCCCGGTCCCCTCAGTGAGAACGTGCACAACGACTACGCGGATCGAAAGAACCATCGCCAGGACGTGCGCTATGACCACCCGGACCTGGAGGAGATTCTCGGTGAGACCTACGGTCTCATGATCTACCAGGAGGACATCATGCGCGTGGCGACCAAGATCGCGGGCTTCTCGATGACCGAGGCCGACGACCTGCGCAAGGCCTGCTCCAAGAAGATTCGCGAGATGATCCAGGCTCAGCGCGCCAAGTTCGTCGACGGTTCTGAACGCGAAGGATACGGTCGCGAGTTGGGCGAGACGATCTTCAACAAGATTGAACCCTTCGCCGACTACGCCTTTAACAAGAGCCACGCCTACGGGTACGCGCTGCTGGGATATCAGAACGCCTGGCTCAAGGCCAACTACCCGGTCGAGTACATGTCGGCACTTTTGACATCATTTCGCGACGACAAGGACAAGGCCTCGCTGTACCTCAATGAGGCCCGTCAAATGGGCATCACCGTCGGCGTGCCTGACGTCAATGAATCCTTCGCGCAGTACGCACCGCGTCTCAATGAGCCCACGACGATCTTGTTCGGGATGGCCGCGGTACGAAACGTGGGTGAAGCGCTGGTCGAGAAGATTGTCGCCGAGCGCGAGGCGCAGGGCCCCTTCGCCACGGTGTACGACTTCGTGCGACGCGTCGATCCCTCGGTACTCAATCGTCGCACGATGGAGTCACTCATCAAGGCCGGCGCCTTCGATTCGCTCGGCGTCGCGCGACTGGGATTCCTACTCAAGGTGGACGAACTGATTGAGACCACGCTCTCTCGTCGTAAGGACTTGTCGCTGGGCATCTCGACGCTGTTTGCCGCCATAGACGGCGACGGCGCCAATGACTGGGAGGGCACCGACGTGCCCATCTCCGACGTCGAATTTGATCAACCGGTCAAACTCGACTTCGAACGCGAGATGCTCGGGACCTATATATCGGACCACCCCCTCTACGCGGTGGAGCACGTGCTCGCCACCAAGACTGACGGCACGCTCGTATCGCTGCGCGAACAGGCAGACGACCTGGCCAAGACGAATCGGCCCTTCAAGATCGGCGGTATCTTCTCCGAGGTCCAGTTGCGCACCACCAAGGACGGACGCGCCTACGCGCGCACGGTGGTGGAGGACCTGGGCGGCTCGGTCGAAGTGAACTTCTCGTCCAAGGTCTTTGAGAAGTGCAGCGGATACTTGGCGAAGGACAATATCGTGATCGTCAAGGTTCGCGTGGACGTGCGCGACGAGGAGCCGCGCTTTGGCGCGATGGACGTCGAGGTGTTGCACCTGAACCAGGGTGACGGGGAACTACGACTCAGTTTTCGCCCCGAGGACTTCACGTCGACGGCAATCGCCAAACTCAAGGAAATATTGCAGCGTTACCCCGGACCCTCCTCGGTCGTCCTCGAAACGGGCTTGGATGGCAAGGCGTTCAAGTTGGGTCCGGACTTTCGAGTCACCATCTCCTCGGTAGTGGGCGATTTACGCAGCGAATTTGGTCGAAACGTCATCAAAGCCTGACGGTTTTCGAGGGTCGCTGGGCGTCGTAGAATAGAGCACTATGGCAATGACTGTCACCACGAAGGATTCCACCGCTTTGAGTGACGCGGAGCTGGCCGAGATGGCCGACTTGTGCGTCGATCGAGAGCCGAACTTCGACATCGGGTTCTTGTCGAAGCAGCGCGAGGAGTGGGTGCTGGTCACTCACGCACGCGAAGGCGCCAAGTTGCGCGGCTACTCGTTCTGCACCCTCGAGAGAATCGGGGGCACGCCATCATTACTGATCGGACTACTTTTAGTGGACCGTAACGCGAAGTCCGACCAGACCCTCAAGACGATCCTGCATGACCAATTCCGCCGTGCCCTGTTGGCTTTCCCCGACGAAGATGTCTTGCTAGGTTCTCGTCTCACTTCTCCCGATGGCTACCGCGCTTTCCTCGGTCTCGAGGACGTCGTACCGCGTTTGGGGTACCGTCCCACTGGTGAGGACCGCGCCTGGGGGCGTCGTCTGGCGAAGCGATTCGGCTCCGAAAAGGCTATCGACGATAAAACCTTCATCATGACCGTCCCATCGGGGTCAGTCGGCGGTCTCGACTACGTGGCCTCCAAAGGACCGATTCCCGAGGGTGCCGAAACCTTCTTCGAGGCGGTTGACGCCGATAAGGGCCAGCGTCTGGTCGTCTTTGGCTGGGCCATGGCCGAGACCTTGGCGTCGGGCAAACTTCTCAGGTAATCAACGCCGTCAACCTCGCGGCAGGAGTCCAGTGCAACTCTTGTAGCAGTGTCCGTCGATGGGCTGGGACAGTGTCGTCAAGATATACATCGGACGAAAGCCGAGCGACGTTGCCAAGTCCTTGCCCGCCAACGACGTGCGACGCGTGGCCTCGATAGTACGGATGGCGTGATTGTCTTCACACAGCAGCCAGATGTCGTCACCGTACCAACCAAAACGCACCCAGGTCGATCCGTCGTCGGTGCGGCGCATGAGCTGCGGCCCCCGGTCGGCGGCGATGAGTGCCACACTCGGACGCTCGCCGCGAAATTCCCAGTACGGTGCACTCGGGCCGCGAAAACCGAAGAGCGGCCCGTCGGCGGGACTGGCGAGCTGCTCGAGCCACTTCTTGACGCGACGCCCCGAGTAGTTGCCCAGACGCCGCGGCAAATCGGCCAGAGTGACGGCCTCGGGCTGAGCCAAGTCGTTTCGTTCGATGTCCGCGGCGAGCACCCCCTCGACCACGTCAAAGGCCGCGAGGTCGGTCTCGAAGTCCACGGGCCACGGGATGCGCCAGCGAACGATGGTGTGCGAAGCCAGATCGATGACCGTGGTCGTCTCGCTCGTCGAACCCAGGACCAACCCGTAGACGGTGGTGCCGGGGGTGAGGTCGACGACATTCGTTTGGGGAGTGCGTTCGACGAGTCGCTTGATCGCCCGTGCGGCGTGGTCTCGACGCCACCAGGCCACGGTTAGATCGCTCCGCGCAGCACAACGGTGAGTTCCTCGACGGTGCCGACCGGTCGCTGACACGACCCCGCCGTACACACGTAGGCGAGACCCGCCTGACGACCCGCCAACAAGGGCGAGGAGCCCGAACCCGTAATCACCACACCGCGCAACATAGGTAATGATCGTACGTGGTCGCTGAGCATGTTCGGTTCACCCGGGATCACCACCTCCAGACCGTTCACCAGCCCGGCCGCAGCGAGGAGGTCGGGGACCGCCCGGGGGTGCGTGGCGAGCAGCTCGGCTCCGATCTCCACCAGGCGTTCGGCGATCGCCATGAGGTTCTGGTCCCCACGGCACAGGGCCACGCGCGCCAGCGCCCGCGTGGCGACAGCGTGGCTCGAGGGCGTTGCTCCGTCGAAGATCTCTTTGGGGCGCGCAAAGAGATCGACGCACTGATCCGACGTCGAAAAGATGCCTCCGCCATCGTGCGGTGAGCGCGCCGTCGCAACAGGCCCATCCCAGTAGTGCTCGACGAGGTAGCTTGCCGCGTCGTACGCGCGAGTGAGCCAAGTGTCGTCGCCGGCAATCTCGTACGCGTCCACGAAGGCATCGATGAGCCAGGCGACGTCGGCGGCCGTGGCGTAGTCACGGCCGCGCTCCGTTCGCCACCAGTGACCCCGTTGGAAGTGGGTGCTCTCGAGCGACAACAGCAATGCCATCGAGTCCGAGAGCATCGCGGGGTCGCGCGAGGCGAAGAGGGCGCGGGCGAACATGGCGTTCCATTCGAGAATCACTTTGTCGTCGCGAGTCGGTTGTGGCCTGCGTCGACGCGACGCTTCGAGCGCGTCGAGAGCGGGTACGAGTGCGCGCGGGGGAGTGAAGTTCGCGCCGTCGGCTAAGCGCGGGACGCTGCGACCTTCGAGGTCGCCCGGCGCTCGGATCGTGAGGCGCGTCAGTACTTGCTCGAGGTCTGACTCCAGGCCGGCCTCGAGTAACGCGAACTGGACCTCCTCGGTGGTCCAGGTGATGTGGCTGCCCTCGACGCCGGCGGCGTCAGCGTCCAGTGACGTTGCGTAACCGGCGCTCACACGAAGTTCTTCTTGCACGAAACGAACCGTTCGACGCGCCACCTCGGCGAAGGGCGCGAAGTCCTCGGACTCGCGCGCTGCCAGGAAATAGGTTCGCGCCAGCAATGCCTGGTCACTGAGCATCTTCTCGAAGTGCGGGACGTGCCACTCGGCGTCGACGCTGTAGCGTGCGAAGCCGCCACCGAGATGGTCGAACAAACCGCGGCGCGACATCGCGTGAAGAATTCGCCGAGCCGCGTCACGTGACGAGTCGTTCGCGTCGACGAGCAGCGCATCGACGAAACTCGGCCGGGGGAAGCGCGGAGCGGACTCGCCGCCGTCGGCGTCGGTGGCCTCGGCGATTTCCAAGGCCAGGGCGACGCGGATGTTGGCGAGATCGAGCGGGGTGGTGCGCGGCGCCAGGTGCTCCACAAAGGCGATCTCGCGCGAGAGGGACTGTTCAACGGCGCGAGCCTGGCTGTCGACGTCGCCACGTCGCGTGCGCCACGCGGTACTCACTGCGCTCAGCAGAGTGCCAAAGCCCACTTGGCCGTGACGATCCACCGGCGGATAGTAAGTACCCGCGGTGAACGGTCGTCCGTCGGGCAACAAAAAAACTGACATCGGCCATCCACCGTGGCCATTGATGAGTTGCGTCGCGGCCATGTAGAGCTGGTCGAGATCGGGACGCTCCTCACGGTCGACCTTGATGGCTACGAAGTTCTCGTTGAGCAGCGCGGCGAGGGTGGGGTCTTCGAAGGACTCGTGGGCCATGACGTGACACCAGTGGCACGCGGCGTAGCCGACGGACAAGAAGATGGGACAGTCACGACGAGTGGCCTCGCCGAGCGCATCTTCGCCCCACGTCCACCAGTCGACGGGGTTGTCGGCGTGTGAGATGAGATACGAAGATGCGAGTTCGCTGGTGCAGTCACGAAGTAGGGGCATGCACCGACCACCTTAGGGTCTGAGGGTCATCTCCTGGCTTGTCTGGCGCGGGGCTGACTACTCTGGATTGGGGAGATTGAGGGAGTGAGACCATGACGAGACCAGTGAGATGGGGCTTCATCGGCACGGGAAAGATCGCCCAGACGTTCGCTCGCGACCTCGCGCTGATTGATGAGGGCGAAGTGGTCGCGGTAGGTTCTCGTCGCCGAGAGACCGCCGACACGTTCGGTGATGAATTCAACGTGGCTCGCCGCTACGACTCCTATGAGGCCCTCGTGTCGGACCCCGACGTCGACGCCGTCTACGTGGGAACTCCTCACCCCATGCACTTCGAGAACGCCTCGCTCGCGCTGCACCACGGTAAACCAGTGCTAGTCGAGAAGGCCTTCACGATGAACGGCGCCGAGGCTTCAGAGTTGGTCGACCTGGCTCGCCAGAGAGGACTTTTCATGATGGAGGCGATGTGGACACGCTTCTTGCCCCACGTCGTCGCCCTACGTGATCTGGTGAATAGTGGCGTATTGGGTGAACTCGTGATGGTGGAGGCCGATCACGGGCAGTGGTTCGCCGAGGATCCGAACTTTCGCCTCTTCTCTCCCGAGCTCGGCGGTAGTGCGATGCTTGACCTCGGGGTATACCCAGTGTCTTTCGCCTCGATGCTGTTGGGCACACCGTCGCGAATGGCCGCCATGGTCGACCCCGCATTCACCGGCGTCGATGGTCAGGCGTCGATGATCTTCGGCTACGACTCGGGAGCTCAGGCTTTGCTGACGTGCACGTCCGCGGCGCGCAGCGCCACGCGAGCGTGTGTGACGGGTACGGAAGCTCGTGTCGAGATCGACGCCGACTTCTACGCTCCCACGTCCTTTCGACTCATCAGTCGTAGCGGAGACGTCACGCCCTATACGTTCGACGTCGCTCCGCGGGGCTTGAGGTACCAGGCGATCGAAGTGGCGAGGTGTCTCGAGGAGGGCATACTGGAAAGTCCCGTCATGCCGCTCGACGAGTCAGTTTCAATCATGCACACAATGCGAGAGGTGATGGCGACTCTAGAGCCAGCGCCAACCCGGTAGTGCACGAACTTCGTCGCGCCGCGGCGATTCAGCACCAGCGCGCTGGCACGTCAGCCGTGAGATCTCAATGGCGGCACCAATAGCGCTACTCAACGTGTCGCAATCGTCGAGGTCGCGGCTCGTGAGGTCGTGTCCGGTCCACCACGTGAGGAAGCCGCCCACCAGCGCGTCACCAGCCCCCACGGTGTCCACGACCGGCGTGGGGGCGACGGACTCGGTGACCTCGAAGTGTTCGGTCAGAATGGTCACCGCTGCTGCGCCGTCGGTAACGACGACGCACGTCGCGCCGTGACCCAATACCCGTCGCGCGGCATCGCGCACTGAGAGTTCGGGGTGCAGGTACGCGAGGTCCTCGGTCGAGACTTTGACGACGTCGGCGCGCGTACATAGTCGCGCGACTCGGGCGCGGTATTCCTCGGGGTCGCGCACCGCGCTAGGTCGACAATTCGGATCGATGACGATCAGCGTGTCCGCCGGCGAACTCATGATGAGGGCTTCGCCGAGTGAGGCCATGGGTTCCACGAGGAGCCCTAAGGTGCCAAAGTACATTGCCGATAGGTCGGCAATGGCGGCGAGCGCCGCCGTGGTGGCGTCGGCGTCGAGACAAAACGCCGCAGTGTTGTCGAGATGGAAGTGGTAGCGCGGACCCAGCGCGTTCAGTTCAACGATGGCCAGAGTGGTGGGCTCAATGAGGGCGTCGGGTAGCGCCGAATGTACGCCACTTTCGTCGAGGGATTCGCGTACGAAGACGCCAAAAGCATCGGACGAAATCCCCGAGACGAAGTGGGCCTCGCCGCCCAAACGACCGATCGTGCGCGCGACGTTCAATGGTCCGCCGCCGACGACGGCATTGATCGATGCGTCAGGCGAGACCAGTAGGTCCACCAGATTTTCACCCAGGATCGCAATTGCGTGTGAACTCAACTGAGACCCTTTCTTCGTTCTTTGATATGACCGCAGGAATAACCTTCTCCGGCACCCAAAGATACCGAGCTGTGTACCTTGTGGAGACAACGTTATCTCACTACGATCTGGGGGACGCTTTCCGCGGTGGAGTGCGTTGGGGGAGGATGACAGATGGTCGACGTAGTGCCGGGCAGGAGTCCGGGGTCTCGCGCGACCATGAAGGACGTGGCGGCGTTGGCTCGGGTCAGCCTTAAGACGGTGTCGCGAGTCGTCAACGACGAGCCCACCGTCAACGCGGTACTCGTCGAACGCGTGAGGCGCGCTGCGAGCCAGCTCCACTACCAGCCTCACTTCGGGGCCAGCGCGTTGCGTCGCCGAGACGGGCGATCGTCCACGATTGCTGTATTGCTGGAAGATCTGTCCAATCCATTCTCGGCGGTGATTTATCGAGCGGTCGAGGAGATGGCTATCGCCCGTGGCGTCTCACTGCTCGGCGGGAGCTTCGATGAAGACCCTCAACGTGAACGAGAGCTCACTTTGAGGATGTCGCGTTATCGCGTGGACGGCGTCATTATCGCTCCGGCGAGTCGCGATCACCAGTACCTGCGTCAAGAACAAATGGCGGGTGTGCCCTTCGTTTTCATTGACCGGCCGCCGCACTTGCTGGACGCCGATGCGGTCCTCTCGGATTCTCGAGAGGGAACCGCACAGGCCGTGAAACACTTGATGCGCCACGGGCATCAGCGGATTGCCTTCCTCGGCGACTTAGCCTCGATCTACACGGCCGA
>PMTL01000231.1 GCA_003168075.1 Acidimicrobiaceae bacterium | reverse complement strand
GGTTAACCAGGTAAGGCCCGTGGCCAGACGACCACGTTGATAGGCCGGAAGTGTAAGTGCAGCAATGCATTCAGCTGACCGGTACTAATCGGCCGAGGGCTTGGAGGTTTGATGTTCGTGCTCGTTCTAGGACGCTCAAAGAGCGGAGGATTTAACCACACTCCGTTCTGATCTCGAAAGAGGTCGAGCGCACAGTTTCCGGTGGTTATGGCGGTGGAGATATACCTGTTCCCATTCCGAACACAGCAGTCAAGCCCACCAGCGCCGATGGTACTTGGGGGTTCCTCCCTGGGAGAGTAGGTCGCCGCCGGGATTTCTTGAAAGACCCCCACCTCACGGTGGGGGTCTTTCGCGTTAGTGACTACCGCATCTACCGCGACGTCCACGCAAGAATTCTTTGATGGTGAGCCGTTCAGTAATCGCGTCCCGACGGCAGGTCGATGAGGCCCTGGACCTCCTGGGCCGCCACGGCGGGCGAGAACAAGTAACCCTGACCCAGGTCGCAGCCGAGTTCTTGAAGTCGATTCAATTGGGGCTTGGTCTCAATGCCTTCGGCGGGCACCGTCATGTTGAGTTTGCGCCCGAGAGACACAATGGTCTGCAGGAGGGTGTCGTTGTGGGCGCTCCTGTGGGCGGGACTGACGAATGACTGGTCGATTTTGATGATCTTGGGACGCAGCAAGGTGAGGTACGACAACGAGGAGTAACCCGTACCGAAGTCGTTGAGGCGCGGCACTACCTGATGTGCCGAATCCTTCTAGTATCGACAATCCGGCAATGCTCGAGACGCTAGGACCCGTACTGGCACCGGTTCGTGAGTCGTCGTCGGTTGTCGGGCATTCCACGACGACTCATGGTGAGGTGGCCTCGAACTCGCCAGTGACATTACTAGTAGAATTGCCCAATGCCTTCTCCCAAGCCCACCCCTCGTCGCGCCTCTGGTGCGGGCCGCTCCGCCCCGGGAGGGTCAGGCCGAGGACCCGCTCGGGGAGGTTCACAATCTCGTCATGACGGAACTGGCGCTCCGCGGAGTGCGGGCGACCGCAGTCGTTCCGGTTCTCCTACGTCGCGATCCATTGGACAGCATCCCCGTGACGGCGCCGAACGCCGAATCGAGCGTTCCGCAGGGGCCGGACGTCCCGCGCCGGGTTCGAGTCGAGGATCAAACGCCGCGGGCCGTCCGTCGTTGGGTGCTCCCCGCGGACGAGGCGATCGCAGCGACCGCGGTGACCGCAACGATCGGGCTCCGCGCCGGTATGAACGTGACGAGCGATTTGAAGGTGACGACCGACGCCCCCGACCTGCGTCGGCGGGTCGCCCGGCAGTACGTCCGGGTGGACGCACCGAGAGCTCAGAACCTCGCAGTGACGATCACCGCCCGTACAACCGAGACGCGCGACCCGCCGGGCGCCCGGCGCGAGGTGATTCCCGTGGACCGCGTCCCGACAGCCGCGCTCGCCCCCAGCGACCTGAGCGCAGCGGGGGCCGCCCGTTGGCGCCGAGCAAGAGTCGTAATCCAGGCGCGCGTACCGGTCGCGCACCGCGCGAGCTGAGCCCCGAAGAGATCGAGAAGCGCCGGGCCGACTCCTACGGCCGCCGGCAAGGCTGGGGAGGTGTCGCTCGCAAGGGCGGAATGAACATCAAGTCGACCGGCCAGGCGATGGAAGTCACGCCGAGTGCCGGACGGACCCCCGACCCGATCTCGGAATGGGTGGAGGACGTTCGACCCGCACGCTCCTCCGCACCGATCGCGGCCAAGCCCAAGGTGAAGTACGCCCTGCCCGGCGACGTGGCCGCCGACGTGCGAAGGGCCTTCATCGGCACCGCGTACATGCGCGAGAAGATGGTGATCACTCTCACCAAAGCGGCCGAAGGATACGACCGCAAACGTTACGAGGAGGCCTTGCGCCTCGGTCGCATTGTGTCCGACGCCGTGCCGGGCGTCGCGCCGGTACGTGAGCTGACCGGACTCGCGGCGTACCGCGCCGAACGTTGGAATATGGCCAAGATTCATCTGCGCGCCCACTTCGCTATCACGGGCGACCCGGAACACCTGCCACTCGTGATGGACTGTGACCGCGCCAATCGACGATTCCGCGCGGTGGACAAGACCTTTGAGGACGTCGAAGAGAACGAGCCGACCGCCGATGTCCTGGCTGAGGCACGCATCGTCATGGCATCGTCGCTCGCCGATCAGCAGCGATACGTCGAAGCGATCGATCTGCTCGTGCGCGCGGGCGGCACCAAGATCCTGCGCAACCCTGCCTATCGTCACGTTCGTATGTGGTACGCGCTGGCGGACATTTTCGACCGCAGTGGCGACCAGGTGTCGGCGCGCGAGCTCTTCGCGCGCGTCGTCGTGGCTGACCCCGACGCCTACGACGCGCAAGACCGGCTCAATGAGCTGGGCGCGGGACCAATCAAGAAGAACCGCAAGCGTCGTGCGACGCCGGTGTCAAAGAAGAAAATCGACTAACTCGCCGTGGTATCGCAGATACCTCGTATCGGTGATGGGAGCGGGATTGGAACGGTTCAGTCGAGGGCGTGGGCGTATCGCATCAATCGTTGTCCGGTAGACTTTTTTCATGGATATTGCCGCACTCTTGGGCGACGATGCGTCGCTACTTCTCGACCACAAAGCCACTG
>PMTL01000088.1 GCA_003168075.1 Acidimicrobiaceae bacterium | reverse complement strand
TCGACGAACACGCACGTGAGCTGGGTGCCCACGGCCTTGGTGACGAGCGCCGCGGCGACCGCGGAGTCCACGCCGCCCGAGAGGGCGCACAGCACCCGTTCGCTGCCGACCTGGGCGCGAATGGCCGCCACCTGGTCGTCGATGATCGACGTGTTGGTCCAGGTGGGGGGAATCTCGGCGACGTGGTGCAAGAAGTTCTCGAGGAGTTCCTGACCTCGCTGGGTGTGAGCGACCTCGGGGTGAAACTGCACGGCGTAGAGTCGACGCTCGGGATTTTCCATCACCGCGACCGGTGCCAGGGGTGACGAACCCGTCACCACGAAGCCCTCGGGTGCGCGAGCAATCGCGTCGCCGTGGCTCATCCAGCACGACTGCGAGCCCGGCCAGTCGCGCATCAGCGCACTCGGACCCTCGCGCGTGAACTCCGTGCGGCCGTACTCGCCGCCACCGGTGTGAGCGACCTCGCCGCCGAGTTGTAGGGCCATGAGCTGAGCCCCGTAGCAAATACCCAGGATCGGGATACCGAGATCGTAAATGGCCGGATCCAACGACGGTGCGGGTACCTCGTAAACCGATTTGGGCCCCCCGGAGAGGATCAGCGCCGACGGCTTCTTCGCGCGTACTTCTTGCGCGGTGATGGTGTTCTGGACGATCTCGGAGTAGACGCGCGCCTCACGCACCCGGCGGGCGATGAGCTGAGCGTACTGGGCTCCGAAGTCGACGACGAGAACGCTCAATGGCCCATGCCCACTCCCTGCGAGCGCTGCAACTGCTTACCCTCGGTCTGCAATGAGGGCGCCAGCATGATCTCGGCCTTCTGGAACTCCTTCAAGGTCTCGTAGCCACAGGTGGCCATCGACGTGCGCAGGGCCCCGAAGAGATTGAGACGGCCGTCGTTCTCGTGCGCGGGTCCGACGAGCACTTCCTTCAAGGTGCCGCGTACCTTGGTGCGCACGCGCGTGCCGCGCGGCAGCGTCGGGTGAAAGGTCGCCATGCCCCAGTGAAAACCGTGGGCCGGGGCCTCAATGGCGCTGGTGAGCGGCGATCCGATCATGACCGCGTCGGCGCCACAGGCGATCGCCTTGGCGATGTCGCCGCCCTTACTCATCCCGCCGTCGGCGATGACGTGCACGTACACGCCGGTCTCGTCCAGGTGACGCATGCGCGCTCCGGCGACGTCGGCGATCGCCGTCGCCTGGGGAACACCGATGCCGAGCACCGCGCGCGACGTGCAGGCGTTGCCCGGACCCACGCCGACCAACACACCGGCCGCACCGGTGCGCATGAGGTGAAGGGCCGCCTGGTAGCTCGCGCAGCCACCCACGATGACGGGCAATTCGAATTCACGAATGAACTTCTTCAAGTTGAGGGGCTCGACGGTCTTAGACACGTGCTCGGCCGACACTACGGTTCCCTGAATCACCAGGATGTCGAGTCCCGCGTCGAGGATGGTCTTGGCCATCCAATCGGTCTTCTGGGGGGTCACCGACGCGGAGGTGGTGATACTCGCGGCCTTCATCTGGCGGATGCGCTCGGCGACGAGCTCGAGCTTCACGGGCTCCAAGTACATCTGCTGCATGCGCGCAGTGGCCTTGTCGTCGTCCAACGTCTGGATCTCCTCGAAAAGCGGCGTCGGGTCCTCATAGCGGGTCCACAGACCTTCGAGGTTGAGAACGCCGAGTCCCCCGAGGCGTCCCATCTCGATAGCCGTCGTGGGCGATATCGCGCCGTCCATAGCCGAGCCCAGAACGGGCAATTCGAACTTGTAGGCGTCGATCTGCCAGGAGATATCCACGTCCTCGGGGTCGCGCGTGCGCCGCGAGGGCACAATGGCGATGTCGTCAAAGCCGTAGGCCTGACGAGCCGATTTATAGATACCGATTTCTACTTCCGCCATGGCGACCTCCGGGGGTGAAACCGCGCTCCGAGCTGAACGTGATTACATCTAATCTACTGGACTTGTTTGATCCAAAAGCCGCCCACGGCGCACCCGAGGGTCGCACTCGCCGAGATGTTTGCCCTGGGGGACGTCCCTTCCCCGGATTGACGCCTCCTACCGTTCACCTAATGTGGGGTGCTACGTCGTAACCCTCCGCAACATCCTCGCCATTCCCCCGGACCCCCCATCTCTAGGAGCCCCTTCGTGAAGTCCCTCGCTCGTTTCAGTGTCCGACGCCGCTGGCTCGTCCTCATCATCTGGATTGTCCTGATACTCGGCGTCAACGCCGCGGCCCAGGCCGCGGGCAGCGCGTATTCGAACTCGTTCAGTTTGCCGGGCACCAACTCAATTCATGCCCTCCAGCTCCTCGAAAAGGGCTTCCCCACGCAATCGGGCGATCAAGACCAGATCGTCTTTCACGCGCGTGCCGGACAACTTTCGGGTCAGATCACCTCCATCACACCAGTGTTAAACGCCATGAAGGCCCTCCCCGGCGTGGGCAACGTCTCGTCGGTCGACGTCTCCACGCTGGACGACACCATTGGCTACGCCACGGTGACGTTCACGAAGCAGGCCAACCTGCTCAGCAACAAAGAAATTCAGTCGGTCGTGACCGCGGCGTCCAAGCTGCGCTCGTCAACGCTACAAGTGGACTTTGGCGGTAACGCCTTCGGACAACTCACGTCCCCCAAGGGTTCTCCGGGCGAGGGCATCGGTCTTCTTCTGACCGCAGTCGTGTTGTTCCTGGCCTTCGGTTCGCTCTGGGCCATGTTGCTGCCGCTGGGCGTCGCGCT
>PMTL01000031.1 GCA_003168075.1 Acidimicrobiaceae bacterium | reverse complement strand
ACCGGTGTCCACGGCCGGAGCGCAGTCTCGGCGAGCCGGCGATTGCGCGTGACCACCTCGGTCGGAAGGACGTCGTTGGCGACGAGCCACTCGCACTCGGAGTCGAGCTGGGACGCGAACTCGTCGACGGTCCGACCGGGCCATGGAGGCAGCGGCGCGGCGTGCAGCGTCCGAACGGTGGTACCGGCCGCAGCCCACGCCGCCGACGACGCGGTCGACGGCTCGCCGAGGTGACCGAGTGCCGTCCCCGGGAGAGCGGCGAGCGCGAGCACGGGCGGCTTCCGCCACAGGATCTTCGGGGTCGGGACCGGCGCCATCGCCATCGCCTCGACCTCGACGTCGGTGCGGGTCTGATCAGCGTCGATCTTCAGGAACACGTCGCCGACGCGCAGAGTCGCGCGCTCGTTATGGGCGACGACAACCTCGATCTCCTCCACGTCGGCCATCATCGCAGATGACCACTGACGTCGCCGGGTTTATTGCGTGCGACCGCGCTGCTGGGCCGCATCGCTGCCCGGATTCTTCGTCCGCGCCACCAACCGCTGGCGGGTCGAGCACTGCCTCCGTTCGCCGGGCCTCGCCACGTGGTCCATGGAGCCAAGCGCACCCCTCGCGGTCGGTGTCCTAGACGCGACGATGCGGTTCGATGACATCGAGCGAGCGCTGTTCCCTAATGGCAGAGCGCGGCAACTCGGTCGTCCGGTTGCAGGTCGAACCGCTCCCTACGCGTCGGCGCGCCCGAATCGGCGATCAGCGCTTGCCAGAAATAACGCAAACCTTGCCGGTCGCGGCACTAGCTCTTTGCTTTGCATGGCCATCGATGGAGGCGCCACTCGGAGATTGTTGACGTCCCTTCGACACCAAGGATTTTCGTATTAGTACCAGTAGATGGGCCGAAATCTCGAATGGCTGTGAGATACCGTGATTCTCCAGATTTGTCCAGCGTTACGCGCCCATTAGCGCCCACAGAGCGCCCAAGATTCTTGGTGGGCTTTGGATTTTGAACGAGGTCTGGTGCATCACCTGAGCACGCTCAATATGGCTCGTTACGCCATTGGCAGCCTTCGTTAGACTTCCCGCACCTGAGATCTGGGATCGGTATCGACTGTCGGCGATCGAAGATGCCTGGTTTGGTTGTTATGAGTAAGTTGCGGAGTATTAAACCAAGATAACGTTTACACAATCACACGAGGGGGCCACTGTGGCCAGTTCGAGGAAGTGCGATATCGAACGCCGCGCCCTCCCAGCGAACAAACAGAAGAGTCGCGCTGTCAGGAGGGGCCGGCCGAAATTCGAGGCGGCCAACTCTTTCAATTCGTCCTCCGGAGGTCCCGCCCATCATGATGTAATGAGTACCGACGTCATCGGTCAGCTTCGTTGATCTCGGAGTGGGAGCCGCCGTAACCTGGGCAAAGTGGCTGAGGCTCTTTGGCTTCGCGGGTGCTGCAAGAGGCACGACTCGCCACATGATTGCCGCCATGGAGTCGTAGCGTTCGATGCCGAGGATCTGAAAGCTGCAGACTCCGGGAACAATTGCCAATGCCCCTTCTACCGGTATCAATTCCAAAAACTGTGGGACGTTTTGCGTGGCGTTGCTCTCGCCTATCACCTCCGTTGCATCCCCGGAGGGGATGGACTCCGACGAAGGCCCGCTTGAGGAGGCGATGGACGGCGACGAATGGCCTCTTGCGGCGGACATTAACATTACGTTCCACTTCATAGCCTCGGCGTTAGTGATTGCTTCAGTCGCAAGCAAGGCCTCAATGACTCCGTCAATGAAGCAAATGGCGCCATGACTGCCTCGCCGTTGCGAGACGGTGGAGTCCTTGGCGAGTGCGGCCAAATAGCCCTCTGTCGCAGAGTTCATAACCCCAGATAGTACCGCCAGAACTGATAGATCTCGCTTCTCGTTACGACTCCTGCCACGCGCCAAATCTCCACCAGTCCGAACTTGGCGCCCTCGGTCCGCGCCAAAGGACCTTGGGTCCCGGCATCACGCACTCGTTTTGACAGCCAAGCGCTTCCGTGAGCATCGACGCGGCCGTTCAATGTGACGTCCCGTAGTCTTCACACGATTTCGAAGATCCCGGAGCGACAAACCTCGTTATCGGTTGGCTTGAACGTTCCGGCATTCATTTTATCCATTCGGTGACTCGCCACTCGAATGTGCACGTCGGCCCACCGACACCAGAGGTGACTAAGTCATGGATCATCAGTGAGCAGCGCCGCTGATGCTACTGATGTGTGTGGGGAAGGAAAATTAGCGAGACAGTCGGAAAGTTTCATAACCAAGTGAAACTGCGTCGAAGCGATACCCACTTCACAACAACGAAGTCGCGCCAGGTCGGACGCACTTACACAGATTGAGCGTCCAGACGCGCGAGCGTCAGGAGGGTCGCATGGTGCCTTCGCGTAGGTAGCGTGCGTGCCACGAGAGCGCCTCCTCGAGCATGTGCGGGGTGTGCTTGCCGGGGGCCGTGGCGCTCGCGCGGTCGAAATAGTCCTGCAGCATCGGCCGGTAGACGGGGTGCGCGCAGTTGTCGATGATCTTCTGAGCGCGCCGGCGTGGCGCCAAGCCGCGCAAGTCTGCTACGCCCCATTCGGTGATGACGACGTGCACGTCGTGCTCGGTATGGTCCACGTGGCTAACCATCGGCACGATTGAGGAGATCGAGCCATTCTTGGCGGTCGAGGGCGTGAGGAACATCGCGATGTAGGCGTTGCGGGCGAAGTCACCCGAGCCTCCGATGCCGTTCATGATGCTCGAGCCCATGACGTGGGTGGAGTTGATGTTGCCGTAGATGTCGGCCTCGATGGCGCCATTCATCGCCAAACACCCGAGTCGGCGTATCACCTCGGGGTGATTACTGATCTCCTGGGGTCGAAGGATGATCCGGTCGTGGTACTCGGCGATGTTGGCGTGCAGGTCGGCCGATCCCTCTTCACTGAGCGAGAAGGCGGTAGCCGAGATGGTGCTCATCGTGCCCGAGTTCAGCAACGCCAGCATGCCGTCCTGGATGACCTCCGTGTACGCGGTCAGCGGACGGAACGGTCCACCGTCGAGTCCATGAAGGACGGCGTTGGCGATGTTGCCGACGCCCGACTGCAGGGGCAGGAGTGACGCGGGCAGGCGCCCTCCCCTCACCTCGTGGGCCAGGAACTCCAAGAGGTGTTCGGCGATTCGCCGCGAGAGGTCGTCGACCGGTTTGAACGCGGTATTGCGATCGGGGGAGTTCGTCTCGACGACGGCCACAATCTTCTCTGGCGGACAATGAAGGTAGGGAACGCCGATGCGGTCGGACGCTTGGAGGATTTGGATGGGCTTGCGAAATGGCGGCAGTGCGGTGCCGTAATAGATGTCGTGCATCCCCTCGAGCGCGGCGGGCTGCCATGCGTTCACCTCGAGGATGATGCGGTCGGCCATGTCAATCCACGTCTTGTTGTTGCCGACCGAGGACGACGGAATCAGTTCACCGTCCGCAGTGATACCGGACACCTCTATGACCGCGACGTCGAGGTGTCCGAAGGTGCCTTCCCAGACCATCTGCGCGACGTGCGAGAGGTGCATATCGAGGTAGTCGAGCAGTCCGGCGTTGATCTTGGCGCGGCTCACCGGGTCAGACTGGTACGGCATGCGCATGTCGATCGC
>PMTL01000177.1 GCA_003168075.1 Acidimicrobiaceae bacterium | reverse complement strand
CCGTCCACCCACTCCTCGCGGTTGCGGTCGGCGTCAGTGTCTTCGATACGCAGGATGAAGCAACCCTCGGGCGAGTGACGCGCGACGAGCCAATTGAAGAGTGCCGACCGGGCCGAACCCACGTGAAAATATCCCGTAGGTGAGGGCGCGAACCGGACCCGAGGGCCGTTGCGCACCTAGTCCTCGATCGAGATGGCGCCATTGGGGCAACTAGCCACCGCGTCACGCACGCCTTCAGCGAACTCCTCGCCGGGCTCCTCGTTGAGGACGTAAAGAAAGCCGTCGTCGCGAACTTCGAACACTTCAGGAACGATGCTCATGCACACCGCGTTGCTCGAGCACAAGTCAAAATTGACATTGATTTTCATGATTCCACCCTAGTTCTCAGGTGTTCACGCCCCCAGTTGGTGGCGTACTCTGCAGTGAAACACCTCTCGCCTGTCTATGCTGGCGGACGTTCAAAGGACGAAGAATGAATCAACGGAGGCTGGGCTCGCTACGGGTCTCGCAAGTCGGGTTGGGCTGCAACAATTTCGGCACTCGACTGGACCAAGACGCCACCACGGCCGTCGTCGACGCGGCGTTGGAAGCCGGCGTCAACTTCTTTGACACCGCCGACATCTACGGTGACCTGCAGTCCGAAATCCAGCTCGGCGTGGCCCTGGGTTCACGACGCGATGAGGCCGTCATCGCCACCAAGTTCGGGATGCTCCATGACAAGAGCGGTGTCTGCGCCACGCCACAGTACGTGCGCGAGTCCTGTGACGCTTCTCTGAAGCGTCTGGGCACCGACGTCATTGACCTCTACCAGTTGCACTACCCCGATGAGTCGACACCCATCGTCGATACCGTCGGCGCCATGCAGGAGCTCGTGACGCTCGGCAAGGTGCGCGAGATCGGTTGTTCCAACTTCAGTGCGCAACAGTTACGAGCAGCGGTCGCCGCGGCGGGAGACGGACCGCATCTCGCCTCAATCCAGAGCCAGTATTCGCTGCTCGCGCGTGAACCCGAGACCGACGGCGTGCTCGACCTCTGCCGCGAACTCGGCGTCGGCTTCTTGCCCTTCTACCCCTTGGCGAACGGGCTACTCACCGGAAAGGTCCGACCGGGCCAACCCATTGCGCAGGGCACGAGACTCTCAACGATGCCCGACGACCGCAAGGCCCACTGGCTGAGTGACGTACTACGCACCCGCGTAGACGACCTCATCAGTTACGCCGACGACCAGGACTTGTCCATCCTCACGTTCGCGTTCTCGTGGCTGTTGAGCCATCCCCCGGTCGCTTCAGTGATCGCCGGGGCGACGAGTGTCGAGCAGGTGCGTGCCAATGCCCGAGCCGTGAGCGAACTCTCACCCGCTCAACTCGAGCGGTTGAATCAACTCACCGCCGACGCCTAGGACCTAACTGGCCTTCACGGCGGCGACGATCTTGGTCAACGTGTCTTTAGCGTCGCCGAAGATCAGCGTCGTCTTAGGGTTGTAGAGCAGTTCGTTCTCGATACCCGCGAAACCCGGACGCATCGACCGCTTCAGGAACAGTACGTTCTCAGCCAGGTCAGCGTTGATGATGGGCATGCCGTAGATCGGCGAGTCCTTGTCGTCCTTCGCGGCCGGGTTGACCGTGTCGTTGGCGCCGACCACCAGGGCCACGTCGGCCGTCTGGAGTTCGGAGTTGGCCTCGTCGAGCTCCAACAACTGCTCGTAGGGGACGTTGGCCTCGGCGAGCAGTACGTTCATGTGACCCGGCATACGACCGGCCACCGGGTGAATCGCGTAGAAGACTTCGATGCCCTTCTTCTCGAGTTCTTCGCCGAGCTCGCGTAGCACGTGCTGGGCCTGGGCTACGGCGAGGCCGTAGCCGGGAATGATGACGACGCGACTGGCGAAACCGAGCAGTACGCTGGCGTCCTCCGGGGAGCCCGAACGCACCGGTCGCGCGTCGGCACCCGTACCGCCGGCGGCGGTGATGACCGAGCCGAAGGCCGAGAAGAGTACGTTGGACAGGCTGCGTCCCATGGCCTTACTCATGAGGCGCGTCAGCAAGATACCCGAGGCACCCACGAGGGTTCCGGCCACGATCAGCAGGTTCGAGCCCAGAGTGAAGCCCGACGCCGCGACGGCGAGACCGGTGAAGGCGTTGAGCAGCGAGATCAGTACCGGGACGTCCGCGCCACCAATGGGCAGTACGAAGGCGACACCTAAGACCACGGCGAGTGCGAGCAAGATCCACAGCAACGTCGTCTGACCGTTGACCAGGATGATCACGATGAGAATCAGACCCGCCGCGCCCAAGAGGGCGTTAATGATCTGCTGGCCCGGGTAGGTGACGGGACGACCGGTCATGAGCTCTTGGAGCTTGGCGAAGGCGATCGCCGAACCCGAGAACGACACGGTACCGATCAAGACGCCGAGCAGCACTTCGAGGGTGACGTACGTGGCCGGTCGAGTGGAGTGGATGTGCACGAATTCGGTGATCGATACCAGCGCGGCCGCTCCACCGCCCACGCCGTTGAAGATGGCGACGAGTTGGGGCATAGCGGTCATGCGCACGAAGCGCGCCGTTGGCACCGCGACCACGATGCCGATTGCCATCGCCACGAGGATGAGTCCCACGTGATACAGCGAGTGACCGTCGACCTGCTTGAAGAACGTGGCTACGACGGCAATGAACATGCCCACCGCCGCGATGCCATTACCCATGCGCGCGCGTTTGGGACTGCCCAGGCCCTTCAAGGCCAGGATGAACGTGGTGGCCGATACCAGGTACAAGAGGTCAATCAGTGTTCCGCGACTCACGAAGCAACCTCATCCTTTTTGGCGGCCGGCGCCCGGGGCTTGGCCTTGAACATCTCGAGCATGCGGTCGGTGACGACGAAGCCACCCACCACGTTGAGCGTGGCGAGGATGACGGCGAGGAAGCCCAGCACCTCCTCGAGGGTCGTGGTGGCCGAGCCCAAGATGAGCATGGCGCCCACCAAGATGACACCGTGGATGGCGTTGGAACCACTCATCAGCGGCGTGTGCAAGATGCTCGGCACCTTGGCAATGATCTCGACGCCGACGAAGATCGTCAGCATCAAAACGGTCGCGTACTGCAGCAGGGCGTTACCCATTACTCGTTCTCCTTCACGTCAGCGTTGACCGCCACCCGCGCAACGCCGAGCGCTTCGGCGGTCGGCGCGTGGTTGACCTGTCCATTTCGAGCCACCGTCACGCCGACGACGACTTCATCGGACCAGTCGGGGTGTAACTCACCCTGGGACCCGAAGAGGGCGAGGAGCTTCAGCACGTTGTTGGCGTACATGAAACTCGCGTGCGCGCCCATCTGCGCGGGCGGGTTCGAGAGGCCGACCACGCGCACGCCGTGGTGCTCGACGACCTCGCCGGCGATCGTGAGCTCGCAGTTGCCGCCGCCGTCGGCGGCCATGTCGATGACGAGCGAGCCCTCGCCCATCGCCTCCACCATGGCGGTGGTCAAGAGGATCGGCGCTTTGCGGCCCGGAACCGCAGCGGTGGTGATGACGATGTCGGCGTTGGCGACTTCACCGAGCAGCGCCGTTTGTTGCTGGGCACGCTCGTCGTCGGTGAGTTCACGTGCGTACCCACCGGCCGCGTCGGCGGTGACGCCGAGCTTGACGAAGACGGCGCCCGCCGACTCGGCCTCTTCTTTCGCGGCGGAGCGCACGTCGTAGGCGCGCACCTTGGCGCCGAGGCGCTTGGCGGTGGCGATGGCTTGCAAGCCGGCGACGCCCACGCCCATCACGAGGACCTTCGCCGGGCGAAGAGTGCCCGCGGCCGTCGTGAGCAGAGGGAAGAAGCGGTCGAAGTACGTCGCGCCCGCGAGGGCCGCGCGGTACCCCGACACGGTCGCCTGCGAGGAGAGCGCATCCATGTACTGCGCTCGCGAAATGCGCGGCAAGAGGTCAAAGGAGAGGATCGTGATGCGACGGTCGTTCATCGCGCGCACGATGTCACTGGCGAGCAGCGGTGAGAGGAACGAGAGATGCGTCGAACCCTCGGGCAGCCGAGCCACTTCCTCCAAGGTCGGAGGATTGACGCGCAGGTTCACGTCGCCCGCCGGTGAGTCCACGAGAGTCGCGCCCACCTGGGCGTAGGCGTCGTCGGTGAAGTGAGCCAGTGCACCCGCACCACGCTGGACCTCAACGGTCCAGCCGTCGGCCACCAGCGTCTTGACGGCGTCCGGGGTGAGAGCGACCCGTGTCTCGCCGGCGCGCGACTCTCTAAAGAGAGAAATTTTCATGCCTCAGTTTTAGCAGGCGTCACGGACCGCCCCCGGGGGGGCTCGTAGGGTCATTGGTCGAAAAATCATCGTCGTACCGCTGCAGAGAGCGCTCCACGTGACTAGAAATGCCTTATGGAACTTTCCTACGCCACAATTTCTTCCCCCGTCGGTACGTGGACCGTCGAGGGCACCGCCCAGGGCATCACGAGGGTCTACCTGCCCCACGAGAAGGCCCCGGGCGCCTCGGCGTCGCCGAGCGCTCCCGTGCTCCTCGCCGCACGTCAACTGGACGAGTACTTTCGCGGCGCGCGTACAGAATTTGACGTCGCCCTCGCCGTCACCTCGGCCACGTCCTTTCAGCACGAGGTATGGCGCGTCCTGCAGTCGCTCCCCTACGGCAGCGTCGCGACGTACTCAGCTGTGGCCGAGCTCGCCGGCCGACCTCGGGCCGCGCGGGCGGTCGGCAACGCCAACCACGCCAACCCCTGGCCGGTGATCGTGCCCTGTCACCGCGTCGTAGCCTCGCACGGCCTCGGCGGCTACGGCGGCGGTGAGGACGTGAAGCGCTACCTCCTCACGCTCGAGGGCGTGAGCGTCTAGATCATCTCACCGGAGTCTTGGACCTCGAACGTCGTCGGCTTCTTCAGTTCGTTCGTATTGCCAGAGGGCAGAAGCGTGGTGTGACTCAACACCCGATGCGCCACCCACACCAGCACCAGGGCGGAGGGGACTTCCACGATGCAGGCCAGCAGAATACTCTGAAAGACATCGCCGTGACGAGCCGTCGTGACGTCGAACCAGGCGTCCAGTAGCAACAGCGTCGCACTGGAAGTGGAGAACATGACGAGCAAGGTGCTGCGCTTCCACGCCGCCCAGGCCGAGGCGGCGAGCATGATCACCTGGGCGACGTCGAGACCGACCCAAGCGATATCCCAATGATTCGCAACGTAGCGGCGCGGCAGCTCCGCCCCGACGTAGACCGTCCAGATGGTCTCAGCAATCGCTCCGAGGATTAAGAGACGTAGCAGTGACCACCGCATGACCTTGGCGGTGCTTTCCTTCATGGTGCCTCACTTCGCCACTGGCTCGCCTCGGTGGCGACGCAAGTAGATATCACCTCAGACTAATAACGCCGAACACGAATACGCATCGTCGATCCCGATTCTACGGTGATGAAGCGAGCCTCTCCCCCGTGTCGCAGGGTAATTTCTGCCACGATCGGCAGCCCCAGGCCCGTCCCGCCCGACGCGCGCGAACGAGCGGCGTCGGTACGGACGAAACGCTGAAATAAACGTTCGGATTGGGCGACGTCAACGCCCGTACCGTCGTCGTGCACACAAATCTCGGCCATCGGACCGACGTAGCGCGTCGAGAAGGACACTTCTTCATTGGCGAAGCGCAGCGCGTTGTCCACGACGTTTCGTACCAGTCGGCGCAGCATCGGCGGATCGCCCCACACCCGGGTGGGCTGCACCCCCGAGGTCGAGATGCGCAGCGTGGTGATTTGGCGCACCCGGCGCGCCTCCTCGTCGAGGATGTCATCGAGGTCGACTTCCTCTCGCCGCATCTCCTCACGTCGCTCGTCGCTGCGCGCCAGGAAGAACAGATCATCCACCAGTGAGTCAATGCGGCGTCCCTCTCGTCGGATCGTGTCAGTAAATTCGACCCAGTCGGTCTCTTCGAGATGATTTGAAGCCCGGTCCACCGTCGCGAGCAATGTCGTGAGGGGACTGCGCAACTCGTGCGAGGCGTTGGAGACNNAAACTCTTGTTGGATACGGGTGCTGGTCTCGAGTCGATTCAACATCGCGTTGAGGGTCTTGGCCATTCGGGCCACTTCGTCGTCGCCCCCCGTCTCGGGGACGCGCTGGGTCAGGTCAATCGCCGCGATGGTGGCCACGCGGCGTCGAATGGCTTCAATCGGCGACAAGGTCAATCCCACCGAGAACCACACAATGAAGGCCACGATGAGCAACAGCAGCGGAATCGCCACGATGAGAATGGTGAGGAGCAGGCGATTGGCCCGCGAGATGGAGTTCCCGTAGATAAATCCCACCACCAAACCGGCCCCGCGAGGAGTCGAGATGCTCTGAGCTTGGCCGAGAGAGAGCTCGCCCTTGAGTTTGCTGTGCCTGACCCAGCTCTGGAACTGGACGACGTAGTCGTTGACGGCATTCACACTCGCCACTTCGTGCGAGATGACCCCGAACTTGACGATGGAGCTACTGGCCGCCCAGACCTGATCGCCACCAAGGTTCGTCACTTGAACCACGACGTCATTTGTGGTGGAGAGGGTCAGCAACCAGCCGGGCACCATGTTTTTGCCGTCGCGGTCCTCCACCGCCGACATGGCTTGGTTGATCCGACTGGTGGCCTCGGCGGTATTGGACCGGCGAGCCAGGACAATGATGGCGACCCCGGTCACCAGAAGAACGGTGGCCATAGCGAGGACGAAGATGAGAGTGAGGCGGGACCGAATCGACGGGTGGAGACGCCTCATACCCCGCTCGGGAACACGTACCCCACACCACGGATGGTCTTGATCCGCGACATCGTGCCCTTCACGTCGAGCTTTCGTCGCAGGTACCCCACGTAGACCTCGACCACGTTGGGATCGCCTTCAAAGTCCGCTCCCCAGACAACGTCGAGGATCTCCGCCTTGGTCACCGTCCGGTCCACACTCTCCATGAGGCACTCGAGCACGCGAAACTCGCGCGACGTGAGTTTCGATTCCCTACCCGACGCCGAGACCTGGCGGCTAATGGTGTCGAGCACCACGTCACCGACCACCACCTTGCGACTCTGTCCTCGCTCGAATCGTCGTAACAGCGCGTTGATGCGCGCGAGCAAAATGGGCCACTCGAATGGCTTACGCAAGAAGTCGTCGGCGCCACCTTCGAGTCCCTCGATCTCGTCGAGGTCGCCGTTCTTGGCGGTCAGCATCAACAGCGGCACGTGGACACCGGCTCGACGGATCTCGAGGCACACGCTGAATCCATTTCGCTTGGGCAACATGAGGTCGAGCACGATGATGTCGAACGCAGACTCGAGCGCGGCGGCGAGACCAGCTTCGCCGTCGTGACGCTGCTCGACGTCGAAACCCTCATCGCCCAAGAGATCCGAAATCGCCTGAGCCAGGCCCACGTCGTCCTCCACGACCAGGACTCGGCGCGGGACATCGCTCATTGTAAGTAGAGGTTACCGTTGGACGACTCAGAAACGGTGAGTGGTGTCAAACCGTGCGGAGCCGGCCCGGAAATCACCTGTCCGGTCGCGACCACGAACTCCGATCCGTGGCAGGGACAGACCATGATCTTGGCCGACGGCGCGTAGCCAACGGTGCAGCCCGCGTGCGGACAGACCGCGTCGTAGGCCACAAAAGTCCCCTTACTCAACTGAAAAATAATGCCCGGATCACCCGACGAGGGGATGGTGAACGTGGCAGCTGACCCGATCGGTACCGAACTCGCGGGTCCCAGAAGCGTGCCCGCCGCCCCACCGGTGCCGGCATTGGACCCACCCCCCGGCAGCGTCGACGACGTCGTGGACTTTTCGCCCGAGGCGGCACTGGCCTCGAGGTGGCCGGCGGCGGTGGTCAAGAACCCAGTCACGACCGCGGCTCCGGCCACGACCGCCGCGGTGGTTCCCCCGATCACGACTGATCGGCGTTTGAATGTCGTGATGTCCACCGGTGTCACCTGGGGAGCGCGAGAAAGGAGAACTGGGCACTGCGACGCCTCGCACGGGTCGCCCGAGCGCGCCGTACACGATCCCTCATGGTAGTGACCGCAGAAGTTCTGCACGGTCTCAAAGGGCAGCGCCACCAATGGCGACATCCCGAAGCCCGACTGCTTGGCCGCGGCGCGCGCGATCAGTGCGTCGGCGCTGAATCGCGATCCGCCACCGGCGATGATGAGGGGCATCCACGCGAACAAAAAGACTATGTCGGCGCCCGTGAAGTAGGGCGAGGAGTGAAAGCTCACCGCCAGGAACAAGTTGAGACTGAGGAAGGCGCCCGCGATGGCGGCGATGCGCGTCTTGAGTCCGAGGAGCGTACCCAGTCCAATGGCCAATTCGCCGTAGGCGATAATCCAACCGATCAAGACGGCGTGGGGCAACATTGCGTGTAGGAAAGAATGAATAGGGCTCAGTCGAGCCGCGCCCGCCATTTGCGACTGGATTGACGTCGGCGAGGTCGCCTGAAAGAACGCCGGGTTCGAGAGTTTCTGTAGACCCGCGAAGGTGAACGTCACACCCAGAAAGAGGCGCACCGGCACCAGCGCCCACTCCGAGAGTGCCCACGCACGCACGGGTGGCCTCAGCGTGAACCGCGACGTCGGTGGTGCGGGAGGCGGCATCTCTGGATTCTAAACTGGCCCTAATAGATGCGCACCGCTTCGTGTTCGCAGGTAAGGATGTCCTGATGATGAGCGCGTCAATCATCTCGTTCGTCCTGCACGAGATCCACAGTCTCCCCGGGCCACTCGTCTATGGCCTGGTGGCACTCCTGGTGTTTGGGGAAACCGCGCTCTTCGTCGGTTTCGTCTTGCCCGGCGAGACAACAGTGATCGTCGCCGGCGTCGTCGCGAGCCAGGGCAGCATCAATATTGGCGCGCTGTGCGTGCTCGTCGTGATCTCTTCCATCGTTGGCGACTCGGTGGGATACGCCATTGGCCACCACTACGGTGATCGGCTCTTGTCGCTCAAGGTGCTCCAGAAGCACCGCGAGGAACTCGACGGGGCACTCGCCGGCATGCAACGCCGCGGTCCGATCTACGTGTTCTTTGGGCGCTTCACCGCGTTCTTACGCGCAGTGATGCCCGGCCTAGCCGGAATCAGTCGGATGCACTACCGACGATTCCTCATCGCCAATGCGGCCGGTGGACTGATATGGGGTGTCGCATTCTCCCTCTTTGGTTACTTCGGCGGATCACAACTTCCGAAGATCGAGAGGTACTCGGGGTGGGCCT
Source organism: Acidimicrobiaceae bacterium (assembly GCA_003168075.1). Lineage (GTDB taxonomy): Bacteria > Actinomycetota > Acidimicrobiia > Acidimicrobiales > RAAP-2 > RAAP-2. The sequence continues at coordinate 4,682 of PMTL01000177.1, read as the reverse complement.
CTGTCGCGATCGTCGCCACGATCGTCTTCACGATTGTGGGCTTTGACATCGTGCGTCGTCGTGCGCGGCGACGCCGCCGCGAGTCCGCGTCGCCGCCCGAGTCTGAGCCCCGGTCAGAGCCGCAGTCCGAGCCTTAAGCCGAGTCCTCGACCGAGTCTGCGACCGAGTCCTGGGGCCGAATTCTCAGTTCTCGAGCGAGCTCGACGTCGGCAACCACCCACGTGTCTCCCCGAAGCGCCACGAGCCCGCGAGTGCCGGCCAAAGGCCCCGACCCACGCACCAACGACTGCAGGTGGACTTCGTCGACGTCGAACAACGACATGTCTCGCGCATCGTCGAGTTCCAGGTTGACGCTGGATACGAAGTTGACGTTGGCGTCGGCTCGTACGGCCTCCTCGATGAACTCGAGGTTCTTCGCCGCGCTGACCGCGTCGTCTCGCGCACCGCGTCGCCACGGCGGGCCGGCGTCCTCGACGAGAAACCCTCGGGTGAGCAACGCCCGCGATGCGTAGACGCTGAACGCGTCAGCGTCGAGCGACGAGGTCAGCCAACTGACGTAATTGATCGCCACGGGAGTCACCCAGGGCATGAGCCACGCTTCGAGTCCCAACCACGCCGGCCAGGCCGCATCAATGGCCGCGACACTGACCCACAGTCCGAGGCGGCGCGCGTGGGCGACGACCTCGGCGTAGCGTGCCAGAGCGGCCTCGTCGCGCTGTCCACGGTGCGGCTCAAGTCGAGCCCACGAGACCTCCAGACATACGCCCGATAGAGCCATTTCACCGGCGAGATCGAGAACGACTTCGTAGTCCTCCCAGAGACCCTCGGCACCGCCAGGTCCGGGGTGGCGACCTAGGGCAATGGTGGGCGAATAGCACGTCGCGGGCTGATAGCGACCGTCAAGTCCGCCCTCGCACGCGTAACCGCCAAGTGACAGCAGGACACGTGGGCTCGTCGACACGGGGACAGTTTCGCACGTGACGACCCGTCCGGTAGCGTTTGGCCAACGACCGTCGGACACCGGCGAGAGCCACCAGGAGGAGACGCCATGGCTGATGAATTGCTGCGTAGTCGCGAAGGACACGTCGAAGTACTCACCATCAATCGACCCCAGGCGCGAAACGCCATCAACCTCGCGACCGCTCAAGCGTTGCACGCTGCACTGGACGAGTGCGAGCACGACGACGACGTCTGGGTCGTCGTCTTGACGGGTGCCGAGGACAAGGCCTTTAGCGCCGGCATGGACCTTAAGGCCTTCGCCCGTGGTGAATTCCCCGCCACCGACCAGGGATTCGGCGGACTGACCAAGCGCCGTTTTCCCAAGCCGCTCATCTGTGCCGCCAACGGTTCGGCCTTCGCGGGCGGATTTGAGATGCTGCTCAGTTGTGACCTCGTTGTCGCCGCCGAGCACGCGGTCTTTGGCATTCCTGAAGCCCAGCGCGGGCTCATCGCCGGAGCCGGCGGACTCATTCGCCTGCCCCAGCGCATCGCGCGAGCGGTGGCACTGGAGATGGCCCTGACCGCTGAGCCGCTCAGTGCGAGTCGCGCGTACGACGTCGGCCTCGTCAACCGCGTGGTTCCTTCCGCGCAGGTACTGCCGACCGCTCTCGCGCTCGCCCAGCGAATCTGCGCCAACGCGCCGCTCGCGGTACGCACATCCAAACGGGTGATGCTCGACGCCATGGACGTGAACGAAGAGGAGGGGTGGGAACTCAATAACGCCGCCTTCGGCACCATCGCCGCCAGTTCCGACGCCCTCGAGGGCGCCATTGCCTTCGCCGAAAAGCGTGCGCCCGTATGGCAAGGTCGATAGCCATGCTCGCCGCCACCATGCATCTCGCGTCCGCGTCGACCACAATTCGCCTCAGCCTGCACGTGCTCGCGGCCTGCGTCTGGCTGGGTGGGCAGATCGTCGTCGCCGGACTACTGCCTACTGTTCGCTCCTTCGGCGCTGACGCGCCGCGCAAAGTGGCCCAGGCCTTCGGACGCCTGAGTTGGCCGGCGTTTTGGGTGCTGGTCCTCACGGGGTTTTGGAATTACGCGGCCGTGCACGGCAATACCATGTCCTCGAGTTGGAACACCGCCTTTGGCATCAAAATGCTGTGCGTCGTCGTGGCGGGAGTCGGCACGTTCATGCACACCAAGGCGACGACGCCGCGTGCACGAGGAATATACGCCGGGCTCGGCACCCTGGCGACGATGCTGGCCTTGATACTCGGCGTCGCCCTCGCGGGCTAGTGCAATCGGTACACCAGCGCTGAGGTCACCGCGGCGCTGACCACCACCACGGGAAACGGGGCCTTGGCGACCAATGCCGCCATCGCCGCCGCCACTCCGGCCACGCGGTGATCGAGAACAATATGGGTCTTGACCGCCAGGGCCTGTGCCACCACCAGCGCACTCAAGAGAACGACCGGAATCAGGGAATTAATTCGCTGCAGTCGCTCATTGGCGAGCCATCTCGCGGGCACGAAGTAGCCCACCAGCTTGATGGCGAAGCACAGGGTACTCGTCGCTATCAGTACGACCCAGATAGTGAAGCTGCTCACCGTCGCCACCCCGCCGCGATGGCCACGACGACCGTGGCGATGATCGGTGTTCCCGAGGGCAAAATGGGGGTCATGACTAGGGCGAAGAAGGCCGCCGCCACGGCAATGATTCGCAGCCGAGCATCACTCAGTCGGGGCCAGAGCAGTCCCAAGAACGCGGCGGGGACGGCGGCGTCGAGACCCCACGCGGCGGGATTACCGAGCGACTTCGCCCCCAGGGCACCGAGGAGAGTGAAAATGTTCCAGAACACGAAGACCCCTGATCCGGTGATCCAAAAACCGTGTCGCACCGCCGTCGGTCCGTGGGGGGCTTGGGCCAAGGCCACGTTGGTCGACTCGTCGATGGTGATCTGGGCGGCCAGTATCCGGCGCCATCCCGTGACCTCGAGTTGTGGCGCCATCTGCAGTGCGTACAGGGCGTTTCGGGTGCTGAGCAGCGACGCTGCGACCACGGCGCTCAGCCCCGCGCCCCCGGCGGCCACGACTCCCACGGCGGCAAATTGGCTGGCTCCGGTGAAGGTCACGAGCGAGAAGAGGCAGGTCTGCAGGACCGAGAAACCCGCCGCCACACCGGCGGCACCGAAGGCCACGCCGTAGGCGCCGACGGTGACGGCGACGCTCAGAGCGTCGCGGAGTGTTCGACGCGACACGCGAGGCATTAGAGCAATCTACTCAAGGACTCTTCGGCGCCCGCCAACGCCGGGAGGACTACTCTGGAGGCACGACACGTCAAAGGAGTAGACCGTGTTACTAGCAGCTTTCGATGGACCTGACGGCATCATCGTTTTGGTAATAGTGCTCGTCCTCATATTTGGCGGTACGGCGATTCCCAAGTTGGCGCGCAACCTCGGTTCGGCCAAGACGGAGTTCGAAAAGGGGCTCAAGGCCTCCAAGACTGACGCCGAGACCTCGGCGCCGACCGACACACCCCCCGCTTCGGCCCCCAAAGATACCGACACTCCGAGCTGAATCGCCGGGCGGGGAGTGTCGCCGATGACCCGACTGTCGCGCCCACGAGCCGTTAGAGCGCGCGCATAAAAGTTGGCTAAGGTTTAGGCGTGCCTACACCCGCCCTGCCCCCTCAGGGTGCACCGGATCGGTCGCGCCGTTGGCGTCGCGTACGCCGAGCCGCTGCGCTCCCCCTGGCTGCACTCGTCCTCTCTGGTTGTACCGTGCCGGGTTTCGGCGCGAGCGCCGGCGACACGTCAAGTTCGAAATCGGTCTATCACCTGTGGCAAGGATTCTCCATCGGCGCGGTGATTGTCGGCGGGATCACGACCGCACTCATGGTGTATGCGGTCGTGCGCTATCGCCGCCGAGGCGACGCAATCCCCGAGCAGCACCAATACCACTTGCCACTCGAGGTCATCTACACGGTGATACCGATTCTCATCGTCTTTGGCCTCTTCGGCGCCACGCTCGTGGTGGAGAATCAGGAGACGTCCAACCCCGCGACCGACGTCATCATCAACGTGAACGCCTTTCAATGGGGCTGGCAGTTCACGTACCCAGACTCGAATGCCCTGGTGTACGGTCAGACTACGCAAGATCCCATCATGGAGATGCCCGTCAACACGAACGTGCACATCAACTTGACGTCGACCGACGTCATCCACGGCTTCTACGTGCACGACTTCAATTTCTCGCGCTACGCCCTTCCGGGCGTGGTGAACCAATTCACCTTCCGCGCCGAGAACACCGGAACGTTCTTCGGTCAATGCACCCAGCTGTGCGGGCTGTACCACTCGCTCATGTTCTTCAATGTGGTCGCGCTTCCGCCCAACCAGTTCCGGGCGTGGCTGAGCTCGCAACAGAAGCTCGCCCAGTCCGCATCGACCGTGTCCACGTCCAACTCGACCACGAAGGCGGCCGCATGACCGTTCTCGCCGATCGCCCGGTCACTCACGAGCACGAGCACGAACACCACGAGGGGCCCACGGGCCTCTTGAAGTGGCTCACGAGCACGGACCACAAGCTGATCGGGATGAACTACATGGTGACGTCGGTCATCATGTTCTTCCTCGCCGGGCTCATGGCGTTGGCGCTGCGGACGCAGCTCGCCACGCCCGACAGCTCCTTCCTCAGCTTCCAGCAGTACAACGCGCTGTTCACCATGCACGGCAGCTTGATGCT
>PMTL01000141.1 GCA_003168075.1 Acidimicrobiaceae bacterium | reverse complement strand
CGCGCGCGCGGCGTCGCCGCCCTCGGCGAGTCCGTTCAGTGTCGCGAGCGTCTCATTACCCGTCGCGTCCGCGAGGTCAACGTACCCCTCGCTCCCCTTCACGTGCAGTCGAAGGCCGCGTGAAGTCCTGATCGTCGCAAACCTCATTGGTTTCCCCCCGTTGATTCCAACCAAATTGGTTGAATTGGTTGTTTCTACGTATGCGAACTATAAGGCGTGCATCAGGGATTGTCAATCACTTCTGAAAACGTTTCAGAGTTTCTTGTAACACCATCGTCATATTGGTAGGATTGGTCGCTATAGTGAGGACGTTGCAAACCATTCACGTGGCGCGACGACGGGCGTTTGGGTAATCCGATGGGGGGCTGACGATGACAACGGTTTCCAATGATCAGATGCGCGAAGTCGCCGACAACATCTTGGTGTTGGCCACCCACACGGGACTGCGCAACGGTAACCGACTGCCGACTGAACGTGAACTCGCTCAAGCTCTCAAACTCTCGCGCACGACGATCCGCAACGCAATGGCGTTGCTCGAGAGTGAAGGAGTCGTGTCGCGTGAAGTCGGCCGCGGTACTTTCCTTCGACGCGACCCCGACTCCGTGCTCAGTTTCGAAATTGGACAACCGGTCGCGTCGTCGGTAGTCGGCAACGTGAGTCCCGCGGACGTCATGTCCGCACGACTGTTGATCGAACCGGCGGCTCTCGCGGCCACCGTAGAAAACGCCACGGCCAGTGACTTCGAAGAGATCGAGCGCTGCCTCACGGGAGGTGACAACGCCGTGGACTTCGACGAGTTCGAAAAATGGGACCTGGCGCTGCACCAGGCCTTCGTACGCGGCTCGCACAATCCCTTGATCGAGAACATGTACCACTTCATTGCCGAGGCTCGACTGAGCGTGACGTGGGGCAGCCTGAAACGGCGTAGCGACTCCACGGAGCGTCGCGCACACTATCGCCAACAACACCGTGAGATCGCTCAGGCGCTCGCGAATCGCGACGGACGCGCAGCTCGCGAAGCGATGTTGCGCCACCTCGGCGCGGTGGAGTCCAACCTGCAAAAGGCTGCGCAGAGCTAAGCGCCGCGTGCATCGTTGTCGAACCCTTCGGACGTCGTCAATAACGCGGTCAGCGAGTCGCGCACTCTCTCAAAGTGTTCACGGGCTTGAGCGGAGTCACTCGACACCGCGAGCGCCAGCGTCAATGCGACGCGCGCCTTGCGACCGTCGAGCATTGCGCCCGACGTCGCTCCGCGCGACAAGAGGTCTGACTCGGAGCCGGGAAAACCGTAGGTGTGAGAGAGCACTTCCCCACTGCCCGTTCGCGAACAGAGAATGACCGGCATGGCGGAGGCCAACGACTCAATAGCGCCCACCATCGTCGACGGTACGTGACCTGCACCAAAGGAATCAACGACGCAACCGCGAAAACCCAGCTCTTCGAGGCGACCAAGGATACGACCATCGTCGTCCAGGGCGCAGCTGACTAGGGCCACCGCGGGCGCGTCGTCGAGCGACGGCACTTCGATGGTGGCCAGCGGCGCCAACCGTGCGACGATGCGCACCCGTTCCTCGACCACCCAGCCAATCGGTCCGTTGTTGGGCGACCGGAAGGCTCCCGTACTCGACGAGTGCGTCTTTCGTACGAAGCGAGCGGCGTGCACCTCGTCGTTCATCACCACGAGACACCCGAGTCCTCGTGCTTGCGGCGACGCCGCGACCCTGACGGCCGCGAGGAGATTACCGGGTCCGTCGTGACTGGCGAGGGTCGGGTTGCGCATCGCTCCGGTCACCACGACGGGAGCCGGAGAACTGATCAACACGTCGAGGGCAAAGGACGCCTCTTCAATCGTGTCGGTGCCCTGGGTGATGACCACACCGTCGAACCCTTGAGCGAAGTATTCGTCGATGACCCGGGCCAGAGCGACCAGGTCGCTGAACGTGAGGTCGCCCGAGGGCACCTGTCGAAACGAGACGGCGTCGATGTCGCAGACGTCGACGAGTTCTGGTACCGCGGCGATGAGGTCGTGCACGGTCAGTTGAGGAACCACGCCCGCGCCAGCGGCGGGCGTCGACGTGGAGGCAATCGTGCCACCCAGCGAAATCACGAGGACCCGCGCGCGCTTGGTTACTGTCATTCTCTCTCGCCTCTCTCACTACCTCGGTCCATCACACTAGATGCATCGCGCCTCGTAATCCCGCTGGGGTAGCATCACTTTCACTACGCCCACCTCGCACCAGAGAACACGTTGCCGGTCGGGAATCGGCGTCAATGGTGTCGTGAAGGAGCAAGGTGGCCGTCGTTGATCGCACAACCAAGCGAGCTGATCCTTCGCACGTGCACACTTTGGCGACCTTCGGTGTAGCGACCATCCACGAAGCCCAGGGGCGCACCGGACTGATGCAGTCGCGTCTTCGTCCACTCTTTCGGGGCGTGCGTATCGCCGGCACGGCGTTGACCTGTGAAGTGTCGCCGGGCGACAATTCTTCGATTCACGTCGCCGGCGACGTCGCTCGGCCCGGTGACTTGTTGGTGGTGACGCCGACGAGTCCCTGCGACGACGGCTACTTCGGTGAGTTACTCGCCACCCACATGGTGGCCCGAGGAGTCGTGGCTCTGGTGATCGACGCCGGGGTGCGCGACGTGGCCGACCTCACCACGATGAGCTTTCCTGTTTGGTCGAGCGCGATTAGCGCGCGCGGCACGGTCAAGGAGACGCCGGGCAACGTGCAGGTGCCTTTGGTGTGCGCAGGCATCGCCGTCTCACCGGGCGACGTGGTGGTCGCCGACGACGACGGCATCGTGGTGGTCGCTCGCGAAGACGCCCTCGAGGTCATCGCTGAATGCCGGGTACGCGAGGCCAAGGAGCAGGCCCATCGCAAACTGCTCGCCGCGGGTGAAGGCACACTTGACCTCTTCGGCCTGCGCCAGAAATTCCTCGACGCCGGACTGCGCGACATCTCAGAATAGGAGACTCAGTTCCCTCGCCGAGCCGCTAACTTCACAGTGGGACAAGTTGTGAAGGATTATCGCGTGAATGATGACACCAATTTGAGTGCGTCGACAATCTCCGACGACGACCTCACCGCACTAGCCCTCAGCGCCGATCCTCATCCCACGATTGACCCTCACGTCGCACCCTGGCGTCCGGTGGCCGACGCCTTCACAGGACTCTTGCCCGATTGGTACATGCCAACGCCGTCGGGTTCGCACCGGGGCAAGGGCGCCAAAATCGCCATCGGGGTGATCATCGCGAGTTTCGTGATTGTCAATGCCCTCGGGCTGTGCATCACCAACGGTTTCTTGACGATCGCCTAACACTGCTGCCTGCGGCGCTGAACTCCTCGCCGCAAAGAGACACCCTCAGGAACTCGTTGAGCGACGCTGTATGGCCCGCACGGCATTCATGGTGCCAGCGCAGTTCCCGAGGAGATAAATGACACTTCGGATATGTGCAGGGTGCGTGGAGATTGTGATGGCTCGGGTGGCCAGCGGATGGAATCTGAGGAGCGTGCAATAACCTTCGTTCGGAGCGGCAACCGTCGGAACCGGAAACAGTATTAGGCGCCCACGTTCTGTGTCCCGTGCCGCGCCGGTTGGATCGCGCAATCCACTGCTTGAGGGAACTGACCCGCCAGAGCCATCCGATGTCGACCCAGAAGCGACGGATGTGCCGGGCGGCGGTCGTGGGCCCGCGCGGTCCACTACTCGGCCCGCAGCACGAGCGCGGGCGGCGTGCGCGCAGCCGAACGGCCGGGCGCGACCGCGATGAGGTTGACGAGCACCATGGTCGCGACGGCGACAAGCACGATCCCGCCCACCGGCACTGTCGGCGTGGGAACGGCGTAGATCTGATGGGCGAAGAGTATCCAGAGCCAGCGTCCGAGCGCGATGCCGAGCGGGAGCCCGACGACGAGCCCGACGGTCGCCACCACCGTGGCCTGGACGCTGACCGCGGCTGAGACCTGTGCGCCGGTGAATCCGAGTGCCTTTAGTAGCGCGAGATCTCTCCGGCGCCGGCGAACCGAGGCGACGAGGGTCAGTCCGAGGGCGACGACCGCACCCACCGCGAGGCTTCCAGCCAACACCGCCGGCGTCGCACCCATCGAGCGGTAGTTCACGATCTCGGCCGGCAATAGGTCGTTGAACACGATGACGGTGTCACCGGCGCCGTCGCCGTTCGGGGCCTGCGCGAACGCCCTGTCACCCACGCCAGCGATGCGATCGATGTCGGCGAGCGCCGCGACGTGGGTCAGGTTCGCGCGCATGCGGACGAAGACGAACTCCGGTCCATTGAGCGTGCGATCAGGGCTCTGTGAGGCTTTCTTGAGCGCGGCGGGGATGATCCCGGACGAGAGCAGCGCGCCCGTGCCCATCGAGGTGTGATCGCCCTCGGTGCTCGGGAACCCGATCGCCGGCAGGGTGGCGGTTCCCACGACGCGAAGCGTCGTCGGCGGGACGTAGAAGGGGGCGGTCTTGGGGCTGCCGTAGGTCGCGGTCACGGTGCCGCCGACGCGGGTGTGCAGCTCCTGGATCGTGGCGGCACCGAGGACGATCTCGTGGTTGGTCTCCACGGCGTGGCCGGACAGGATCGGCGGGACCACCGAGGCGCCTGGCGCCTCGAAGATGATCGGGACGGTCAGGCCGTCGATCTGCGCGTCGGCGATCGTCGCGTCGGAGGAGGCAAGGACATTAGGGTCGTGGCCGAGCAGCTCTGCCGCCTGTGGGGGGACGTCCGGTCCGGTCTCGGATGCGAGCGCGTAGGTCCAGTTCCACCCGTAGAGCGGCGGGTGCGAGACGAGGGTATTGAGTCCGCTCCCGAAAGTGATGGTGGCGGCGACCACGATGACCGCGAGCGCGGTCCCTGCGAACGCCGAGCGCACCGGCACGGCGCCCCCGCTGCCCCCCGGCTCGAGCGCAAACCGCACGCCCACGACCACCGGGACCGGCAGGCCGGACTTGGCGGCCGCATTAGCGAGGACATGGCTACGAACCGGTGCCCCGGCACGACGCCCCGCGACCCGGTGTGGCGCCAAACGATACGCGAGCACCACCGCGACCGTGCCGAGCAGGACGATCACGCCACCGACGCCGAGGCCAAGGACTGCCCAGTCCTCGGCGATCCCTCGCGTCGGATAGACGGGTCGCACCGGACCGATCGGGCCGATCGGCGAGAGCGCGATCGCCACGCCTGCCGCGAGGAAGGCCCCGAGGATCACCGCGCCGAACGTGCCCAAGAGAGCGTCGCTCGTCGTCGTCGTCGGTCCGGCACCGAGCGCGCGGAGCACCTCGAGATCGGATTGGCGCTCGCGCAGCTGGCGCGAGATGGCTTGGCCGGCGATGGCGAGCGCGGCGAGCGCCGCAATCAAGCCGAAGACGCCGAGGGCGATGGAGTCGGGGCGGATGGCACGGTCGGTCCGCGCGGCGGTCTCGGTGGTGACGTGGGGCTGCAGATCGCTGCCCGGCGGGAGCGCCGCAACGATCTCCCGCTCGACCGTCGGGACATCCCGGCCTCCATGGACGAGCTGGAGGCCGTAGTCGAAAACAAACGCCGCGGTGTCGCTGTCGATGAGCCTTCTCGTAAGCGCTGGCGTCAACAACGCGAACGTGGGGAAGCGATCGACTTCATCTTGCACGACGCCTTCGCTCAGAGTGACGAGGCCCACCAGCTTGGCGTCGACGGTGACGACCGGCACGACGCCCCCCGAGGCGAATCGTGGTGCGTTGATCTGGGAGGCCGTGTAGAAGCCGAACGGCACGACCTCGCCGACGTGCCATCCCGCCGCCCCAGCTCCCGCCGCGGTCGTCACGAACTCATTGGCGCTCGCGGGGTCGGCCATGCGGCCCTCGACCACGGCCGCTCGGTCCTGGTTGAAGCCGAGACCGTTGACGCTGGCCAAGATGGTCAGGTCTGAACGGGTGCCGAGGCGTGGAACCCCCTTCGGTCCGAGTGGCACGCCGAGGGGTCCGACCCAGCTCTCCACCCTCTTGACGTCATGCAGCTTGCTGATCACGCGCATCTGGCTGACTGCGGAGGAGACGGTGGCCTCGTTTGACGGAAACACGTTGACCGAGAGGTCCGACGGGTTCGTGCTCGCCAGGAACGTGGCGAACGATGCCTGGGTGCGCCGGGCGGCGGCGATCGATGCCATCGCGGTCCCGCCGATCAGACCGATGAGCAACACGATGGCCAGGTAGCCCGGCCACCGTCGACCGAACGTGGCCCGGAAGCGATACCAGGCGACGCGCCAGACCTGACTCATGTCACCATTTACCTCCGAGGACGCATAGACCGGCGCGTGCTCCTTGAAGTCTCGTTTCTTACTATAGGAATCGTCGAGGTGGGTGGCCGCACTCGCCCGACTCGTACTACCACCCCTTCGTCCTCGCCGAGGCCGCTGCCTGACTTTCGGCATCAAGCGATCCGAGAAGCGTCCCCGTCATAACTTCGCTGAGTTGGTGGCGCCCGAACGGCGTTCGCGCCCGCCGTCGGCGGTAGGGACCCGCGCACCGATTCGGCGATCTGCTTGGGTCGTTCGTCGGGGCGCGGTTCCGGCACCCCGCTCATATCCGAGGAACCGATAAATGACATCACGTGCGACGAGAAGTCACAGGCGCGGGCGCGTGTGAGACCTACGACGAAGGAAACCGATGACGGCCTTCAACGTCCGTGTGAGTATCGTCGTCGCCCAGCTGCCGAGATCGACATCGCCGCCGCACGGCGGACCAATTAGATCACTGGTGACATGCCGCCGTCGACACTGATTCCGACTCCCGTCACGAAGCTCGCCCGGGGCGACAAGAGGAACGCCGCCACGTCCGCAAACTCCTCAGCGCGTCCGAATCGCCCGAGTGGAATATTGGCGTCCTTCGCCGATTGTGCGTAGAAGGCAGTGATGTCCTGACCCGCCGCCGCGGCGCGGCGCACCCACTGACCCGATTCGATGAGCCCGATGAGCAGCGCGTTGACGCGAATGCCCCGCGGCGCGGCTTCGTTCGACAAGGCCTTCGTCAGGGCGAGACCTGCTGCGCGTGACGCCGTCGTGGGCGTCGAGCCGGCGAGCGGAGTTCGGGCCCCGATGGCCAAGACGTTGAGGATCGCCCCACCGTGCGCCTCGAGGTGTGTCAGTGCGCCACGCGAGATGCGCAGCGCGGCCATGACTTTGAGTTCGTAGTCGTCTCGCCACAGCTCATCGGTCGAAGTGGCGATGGTGGCGGACGAGGCCTGGCCCGCGTTGTTCACGACGCCGTCGAGTCGGCCGAAGCGCTGCATCGTGGTCTCGACGAACATGTCGCAATCGACATCTTTGGTGACGTCGACCCGAACACAGAGGGCGTCGGGGCCGAGTTGTTGTTGCGCGGATTCGAGGCGCTCTTCGTCGCGTCCGCACACCGCGACCTGGGCGCCCTCGTCAACCAGTCGCTGGGCGAGGGCGAGACCCAGTCCGTCAGTTCCTCCGGTAATGAGCACGGTGCGATGAGCGAGTTCTAAGTCCATGACGCCATCTTAGAAAGCGGCGCCCACGGCGCCAGAGCAGACTCAGTGCGTCCGGCGAATCTCCACCACTACGCCCAGCTGCGTCGACTCGGGACCTTGGTAGACGCCCTTGAGGGGAGCGACGTCGTCATAGTCGCGACCGTGGCCGACAATGATGTGGCGCTCGGTCTCACGCACGCCGTTGGTGGGGTCAATGCCCGTCCACGAACCAGAGAAGTATTCGACCCAGGCGTGGCTCTCACCTTCGACCATGTCGCCAATCAGCGGCTCCTGTTCCGGGTAGAGGTACCCCGACACGTAGCGCGCGGGAATGCCCATGGACCTCAGTAGTCCGATGGTGACGTGGGTGATGTCCTGGCAGACGCCCTTTCGACGGTCCCAGGCTTCTTGAGCCGTCGCCGACACCGTCGTCGCCCCGGGCACGTAGAACACCTCGTTGCGCACGTAGTCCGACGCCGCCTCGGCGCACTGGTGCACGTCGGCGAGCTTTTGCCACGCGGTGATGTCGTCCAGCACCGAACCGACGAGCGCGGTGCGGTGAGTGGGAAGGAGGAACTCCGAGAAACGGTCGGTGAGGCGCTCACTGCGCAGATCACCCCAGCCCAGGGGCGTCTCCAACGTCGCCGCCCAGCTCTCGACCTGCGAGACCGCCTCGACCTCGAGTTTGGGGTGGGTCTCCTGGATATCGAAGGCCGTCACGATGGTGCCGAAGTAGTCGATGTGGGTGCTCACCGGCACGACCGGTCGCACCGCGATCTTGGAGGTCTGGACCTGCTGGGTGCCCAGCGAGCGTGGCGTCATGCGGGCCTCGTTATACGAGGCCTTGGCGACACCGTCGTAGGTGAAACCGGTGTGGTGGCGAATCGACATTCCGAGGCGCTCGCTCACAGCCCCTCCTCGATGGACCAGGCCACCGCGTCCTCGCGGCGAAAGTACCGGTCCGTCACCGCGTCGGTGATGCGAAAGCACGACGACTCGAGCATCTCGAGCAGTTCGGGCAACTGGTCGATCAGCTGACGCGGGTCAATGAACTCGAGCGTCCCCCTCGCGCGCGCCAGGGCCTGGCGTGCAGCGTCGCCCGCGTTGATGCGCTGACTCGCGGGTTGGATCTCAACCAGGCACTCGTCGGCCAGGTTGAGCGAGTACAGCACCGACCGCGGGAACAGCCGATCGAGCATGAGGAACGCCGCCACGCCATTGGCGTTGTTGATCTCACGAGTGTTGCGCATGAAGGCCTCCATCGCCCCCGAGGCGCGCAGGAACGCCATCCAGTCCGGAGCGTTCTCGTCGCTCACGACGCGTCCGCGCAACAGTCGAGCGGTCATGTCGATGCGCTCCAAGTTGCGTCCCAGCACGAGGAAGCGCCAGCCGTCGTCGTGACTTAAGGTCACGTCGGTGAGGCCCGCCAAGAGCGACGTGCGTTCGCGAACGTACTGCAGGTACGTCGCGGGTCCGAAATCGCGAGCCTGAGTTTCGCGGTGCGGTAACTCGTTGCGAGTGGTGTTGAGGGCCACCCACATTTCTGAGGAGATGTGGTCCCGGCTGCGCCGCGCGTTCTCGTACGCCCCATTGAGCGCTCCGGCGATGGAGTTGGGGTTGTCGACGTCGTACACGATCGTCTGCAACGTCTCGTGGGTGCGCAGGCGCTCGGACTCGACTTCGATGCCCAGAATCGAAAAGAGCGACTTACACGTCGCGCTCTCGTCATTGAAGGGATCTTCCACCATGCGGTGCACGTAGGAGTCCACGATGCGCGCGGTGTCGTCGGCGCGTTCAATGTAGCGTCCAATCCAAAAGAGCGACTCGGCGAGCCGCGAGAGCATGCCGCGCTCGCTCATTGCTCGCCCTGGTGATAGACGAACTCGTCGTTCTGACGAGCCGGCGGCGAGTAACGGCGCGAGCGCGCGCTCGCCGGCGGCACCGCTCCGCGAAAGGGGATGCTCTCGTCGTTGAGCACCCAGGTGTCCTTGGATCCCCCACCGCGCGACGAGTTGACAATGAGTTCGCCTTCGCCCAGGGCCACTCGGGTCAACCCCCCGGGCAGGACCCAGACGTCCTCTCCGTCGTTCACGGCGAAGGGCCGCAGGTCGATGTGCCGCGGTGCAATCGCGTCACCGACGAACGTCGGGTGTGTGGACAGCGCGACGGGACGCTGGGCGATGAAGTTGCGCGGCGCGGCAGTGATGGCCTTGTGCAGGGCTCGCAACTCGGTCTTCGTGGCCTGGGGGCCGATGATGATCCCCTTGCCGCCGGAGCCGTCGACGGGCTTGACGACGTACTTCGCCAGCGACGACAAGACCTCGGCGCGGACCTCGGCGTCGTCGAGCCGGTAGGTCTCGACATTGTCGAGCAGCGGCTTCTCGCCGAGGTAGAAGCGAATGAACTCGGGTACGTAGGTGTAGATCAGCTTGTCGTCGGCAATCCCGTTGCCAATGCCGTTGGAGATCACGACGTTGCCCGCGCGCGCCGAATTGACGAGTCCCGCCACGCCGATCACCGTGTCGGGCCGGAACTGCAACGGGTCGAGCCACTCGTCGTCCACTCGGCGGTAGATCACGTGCACCGCGCGTTCGCCGTTGGTGGTGCGCATGTACACGTGGTTGGAGCGACACACCAGGTCACGTCCCTCGACGAGTTCAATACCCATCATTCGCGCCAGCAGCACGTGTTCGAAGTAGGCCGCGTTATGCACGCCCGGGCTGAGGACCACGATGACCGGATCGACCGCTTTGCGAGGAGCGGCGCAGAGCAACGCCGAGAACAGCCGCGAGGGGTACGAGTCGACGGGGTGCACCCGGTGGTCCGAGAACAGCGCCGAGAACGCCTGGGTCATGGCTCGGCGGTTCTCGATGACGTAACTCACCCCCGAGGGGATGCGTACGTTGTCTTCGAGCACGCAGAAGTTGCCGTGTTCGTCGCGGATGAGGTCAATACCCGCCACGGCGATGCGCACACCGTTGGGCGGCGAGATGCCGAAGGCCGCTCGACAATAATGCGTGCTCGACGTGATGACTGAACGCGGCATGAGCCCCTCGTCGAAGATCTTGCCCGCGCTATAGACGTCGGCTAGGAACGCCTCGAGAGCCTGGACGCGCTGGGCGATACCGCGCGCGAGCCGGTCCCACTCGAGGGCCCCGAGGATGCGCGGGACGAGGTCCAGGGGGAACGGGCGCTCCTCGCCGCTGTGCGCGAAGGTGACCCCACGCTCAATAAACGTCCGAGAGAGTTGGTCCGAACGCACGCGCAGCTCCTGGGGCTGATACGCATTGAGATCGGCCAAAAGCCGTTCGTAGATAGGGCGGGGCTGACCAGGGGCGGAGAACATTTCGTTCCAGGCGCCCGATGCGTCACCCTCAAATACGACTCCCATTCTCATAACCTAGGTCGGCTATGTGTACGGAGTATTTCGTCCTGGTAACGGCGATGTGACCCGGAATTCGCCTAATCCATGAAAGCGCCACCATTGACTGAAAGTGCCTCGCCGGTGATGAACTCCGCGTCGTCCGACGCCAGGAAGGCGACGACCTTGGCGACGTCGTGCGGCGACTGCAGTCGTGCCAAGGGGGTGTCGTTGATCCACATCTGCTTGACGGTCTCGGGGTCGACGCCGCGCAGTTCGGCTTCCCAGGCCAGTTCGCGGGTTTGCATGGGAGTCGCGACGAATCCCGGGCACACCGAGTTCACTCTGATGCCGTGGGGCGCGAGTTCAAAGGCCATCGCTTGGGTGAGGCCCAGCACGGCGAATTTACTGGCAACGTAGTCGGCGAGGAACGGTACGCCACCCTGCTTGGCGGCCATGGAGGCGGTGTTGATGATTCGCCCGGGAGTGCCGAGGTCGATCATGGCGCGCGCCGCCGACTGGCCGCAGTAGAAGACGCCGTACGTATTGACCTCGAAATTGCGCGCCAGGTCCGCCGCCGAGACGTCGATGAAGCGCTGCATCTTGGAGATCCCGGCGTTGGACACCCACACGTCGAGTCGACCGTGCACGCCCACGATCTTCTGTACGATTGCTTCGCACGCGGCGGGGTCAGTAACGTCGAGCTGGTGGGCCTCGGCACTCGCGATAGCGTCGGCGGTGCGCCGGGCCGCCGCGACGTCGATGTCGGTCACGACCACGTGATAGCCGCGCCGACCTAACTCGGTCGCGATTGCCGCACCGATTCCCGATCCCGCTCCGGTGACGGCGGCGAGGGGCAAGCTCATAGAGGACTCCTTGCGAGAGAATGAGAGATCGTCGCGGTGTTCTCACTGAGCTGCATGAACTGCTGGTAGCGCTCCTCGTAGACGGCGACGTTCTCGGGATTGGGCGAGATGACTTCGCCCTTTTCCAGGGCACCGGCGACGTAGGACCAGTCGTGAATGAGACCCGTACCGATGCCGGCGATCACCGCCGCGCCGTAGGAGGCACCGGGATGATTGATGATCGAGATCAGGTCGCGGTGCAGCACGTCGGCGAGGATTTCGCGCCATAAGCGCGAGCGCGATCCCCCGTTGGTGACGCGCACGTCACCCAGTATCAGACCGCCCTCGGCGAAGACGTCAACGTGGGCCTTGAATCCGTAGGCGATGCCCTCCAAGAATGAGCGGTGCAGGTCGCCGCGGGTGCTACCTAGGTGCAGCCCTGCGATCACTCCACGCAAATCGGGATCGTGCAGCGGCGTCTTCTCACCCAAGAAGTACGGCAACGACACCAGGGCGCCCGGCGTCGAATTGCGTGCCTCCTCGTCTAAGTCGCTGAGCGACGCACCCCCGAAGAGGGCCTGCTCCCAGCGAAGGACTGAGCCGCTGGTGGCCATGCAGCCGTTGGGCAACCACAAGCCGGGAATCGGGTGCGCGTCGAGGTAGAGGCGCCAATCAAGAAAGACCTGCTTCGAGACCGCCAAGATGTCGCCCGCTCCCCCGAGTTTGATCAAGGCGTCACCCGTCTTCACTAGTCCCGCGCCGAAGGCCGAGAGCACGTGGTCGGCCCCGCCGACCACAATCGCCGTCCCCTCGCGCAATCCGCTCTGACGCGCGGCCTCGGACGTGACGTCTCCGACCACCGTGCCGGGCCGCAACACGGGTAAGAACTCCGGCCAAGTGATCCTCGTGGCCTCGGGCACCGAATCCAGTGGTCGCAGGTTGAGGTCGTAGAGACCGCTCTCGAGGGCCCAGTTCTGCTCCACGTGCGGCGCAGCACCCAGCTGACGCGCGAGCCAGTCGTAGGATCCCTGTACCGATGCGGTGCGGGACCACAACTCTGGCTCGTTTCTCGCCAACCACAATACCGTCGGAGAGACGGACTGTTGCGACAAGACCGAACCGGTCAGTCGCAGGAGGTCCAGGTGTTCTAAAGCACGTTGGAGCTCTCGAATTTCGTCGGTCGCGCGTGCGTCATTTTGCAGTATCGCTCGACGCAGCGGGGCACCTTTTTCGTCACAGATCACGACCGCGGGCACCATGCCCGAGACCGCGACCGCCGCCACGTCGTCCGCGCAGAAACCCGTGTCGAGCAGCAGTCGCGCGATGACCTCACACGTTGCCGCCCACCATTCGGCCGGGTCCGCCTCGGCCCAGCCCGGATAATCGTTGTAGAGCGTGACCTCCCGCGACGTACTCGCGACGATGCCGTGTTCGGCGCTCACGAGCGTGGCCTTCACGCTCGAGGATCCCAGGTCAATGCCTAGTAGGAGCTCGCCTCGCTTAGGCACTGCGTGCGGCGTCAACGAACCGCTTGACGCGCTCGGGGTCGACTTCATTCCAGGTGTAGCCGTCGCGCTTGAGGTCCGATCCAACGATGCAGCCGTCGACGAACTTGAGGTACTGCGCGATGGTGGCCGCCTTGGCCCCAGTGTTCAGCAGAACCGGCACGCTCGGATCGACCACCTCGCGAACGTCGGCCACGGTCTGCACGTCGGGCTCAGCGCCGGCCATGGGGCCCGACACCAAGATAACGTCAGCCAGGCTCGAGACCACCGTCGATCGCGCCATCTGGGCCGCGCTGCGCTGGCCAATTGGCGAGGCGAACTCCGGCGTGATGTTGGCGAAGATGGCCAGGTCGTCACGGCCGAAGTTCCTCCGGTCTCGCAGCAACGTCGCCGCGTCGGGATTCCAGGGTCCCATGTCCGACTCCCAAGAACCGTTGATGACCTCGCGCATGAAGTGCGCTCCGGAGCCCACGGCAATGGCCAGAGCGCACTGGGCGTCCCAGAGGAAGTCCACGCCGAAGGGGCGATCGTCGGGCTTGCATTCGGTAACGACGCGCGTCATCACCGCCGACGCCTCGAGTCCGGCGTGCAGTTGGTAGGGACGGTCGCCTTCGTTGCAAAAGAGCACCGCGTCAAAACCGCCATCGAGCAGCAGCGCCATGTCGCGCTTGACGTGGTCGATCAGCCCCAGCACTCCGGCGGCGGCATCGAACAACGGGGTCCCGGGCAGCGGTGGCACGTGGGCCATTGCGATGAGGGGCTTGTCGACCCCCGCGAAGATGGTGCGAAAACGCGACATGGCTAGTACTCCTTCTCTGGGGACGACACGTGCAAGACGTCGACGTCCTGATCACGGATGTGACGAATCCCCGGGTGCGACGCCGGAGCATCGGTGATGAGGACGTCGACCGAATGGATGGGCGCGAAGGTGACGAGAGCGACGCGACCGATCTTGGACTCGTCCGCGAGCACGATGGCGCGACGACCCGTCGCCATCGCCACACGCTTGACATCGGCGTCGTCAAGGTTGTACTCGGTCAGTCCCTTCGTGTCGCTGACACCGGCCACACCCATGAAGACCGCGTCGAAGTTCAGGTCCGCGAAGGAGACCTGCGCACGCGGTCCGATCAGGCTCATCTCACCCTGGCGAATGACGCCCCCGGTGACGATCGTCTTGACGGCGGGCTTCGTGGACAGCTCCATGGCGATCAGCAACGAACTGGTAATGGCGGTGATGGGCAGGTCCGGCGGAATAGCTTTGGCCAGCTCGTGCGTCGTGGTGCCCACGTCGAGGAACACCGTCTCGTTCTCGCGCAGTAGTGACGCGGCTGCGGCGCCGATGGCTCGCTTGGCGTCCGAGGACTGCGCAGCACGCTGCAAGATGGGCGGCTCGAACGACCGACTCTGCACCGAAATTGCCCCACCGCGGGCCCGGCGAGCGAGTCCCTCGACCTCGAGGTGATCAAGGTCGCGGCGAATGGTCATCTCCGACGTTCCAAAGAGGGCGGCCAGTTCCACGATCGAGGCCTCACCTTGCGTTCGTAAGCGCTCGGCGATGGTCGATCGGCGGGTCTTGGAATCCACGTGTTCTATATTATGTGAATTTTTCACATTTATCAATCAACCGATGAGAGAATTTCACACTCATTGGCGACGAAATCACAGGTATTGAGAGATTTCCGGAGAAAACCAACAGCACGAACCGGACCACCGCGAGGGGCACCCGTCAATCAAAATCCAGCCACCCGGTGCGGTTATGCCAGGTGCCTCCATTGGCCAGGACGTCGAGCACCGCACGTTGGAGCCGCGAGGTGCCACGCAAGTCTGTGATGTCGGTCCCGGGCTGGCGAAAGACGAATTCAATCACGTTGTCGACGTCATCGGCGTACGGTTCGATCAGCGTGAAGCGGCGCTGGAATCCCACGATGTCGCTGCTCTCACCCAGCGCCGCGAGAAGGCGATCATCCATCATCCAGGACTGACACGTGGCCAAGCGCCGCGTCGACGTCGGCCAGACCACTGACAGCACCTCGCGAGCCCGCGCGAACGTGGTGTCCAGCGCGGCCGGTGACAAATCGATTCGTGAGGGAATGTGCACGCCGAGAGAGAGATCACCCGGGCGAAAACCCTCACCGAGCCGGTCCGCCGAGATCGCGTCGAGCCACGGAAACGGCGCGAGCGGCCCCACTTCGAGGTCGTGCAGATGAAACTTGAGACTGCCGACCTGCAGGATCTCGCCGCCGAGGATCGGCAGCATCCACCAGCCCGCGTCGACGCCGCTGGTACCGAACTTGAGCCGATGGGTCTCGCCGTGTCGCGCCAGAGCCGACATTGTCGCGTCGCTCACGTCCTCGGGTACGCCGTGGGCGCGGTGATACTCGCGCAGTCCATCGCCCACGAGGGCGAAGAGGTAGTAGTACAGGAGTCGGCCGCTGGGGCCGTACTCGTCCAGATCCTCCCAGATCGCGAGGTCGGCATCGATACGTCCGCGATCGCGCTCGACGCGGGTGACCAGAGCCGCCAGTAGCGATGACCAGCGCGGCGACCTTCGGACCTCATCCCACCGCACCACGAGCTCCTCGACCACGTCGTGGTTCAAGAAGAGATCCTCCAGGCGAGACGCCATATCGTTCGCGTCGACTGCACGCACCCGCTCGAGTCCCTCTGGTGTCGCCGGACCCAGGACGGCGTCCATGGCGCCGAGCGTGTCGTTCATGCCCTCGTCGCGCGATCGAGCGGTCGATACGCCACACCGAAGGCGTCGAGTCGCTCGAGGTGGTGCTCGAGTCGGGCACGAAACGTGTCGACGTCGTCCGCGGTGCCCCAGACCACTTCGCTAAAGGCGCAGAGCCGGGGAAAGGCCATGTAGTCAAGACGCTCGGTCGAGTCAATGTACTCGGTCCAGAGTTGCACTTGCGCCCCGCGGATGTGGTGCGTGAGCGCCGGATCGAGGTCGGCGGGAATCACCTCGAAGCCGTATACCTTTTCCCAGGTCGTAAAGCAGGGCACCGGTGCCACGGCGACGGGCTCATCGAGTGAGTCGCTGCTCAGCCAGTCGAAATAGAGATACTGCATGGGGGCCATCACGACGTCGAGTCCCAGTTGAGCGGCTTGCACGCCCTTGTCCACGCCACGCCAGGCGCAAATAGTCGTCCGTTGGGGGACCTCAGCGTCAAGTACCTCGTCCCAGGCGAGCACGGCGTGACCATCACGCTGCAGCACCTCGGCCAGGCGTCGCGTGTAGAGACCTTGGAGTTGGCTGGCGTGTTCGAAGCCGTGGCGTTGCATCACCGTGCGCGCGGCGTCACTGGCCTCCCACTGTGCCGTGGGGCACTCGTCACCCCCGATGTGCACGGGGCTGCCAGGGAAAAGCCCCGCGACGTAGCGCACGACGTCCTCGACGAAATCAAGCGTGACGTCCTCGACGTTGAGCACGTACTCCGAGATCCCCCAGTTCGTCCACACCTGAAGTTGATCATCAGTGTTACCGAACTGCGGATACGCCGCAAGCACCGCCTGAGCGTGACCGGGCAGGTCAATCTCGGGAATGATCTCGACGTGACGTCGACGCGCGTGCTCGAGGATTTCGGCGACGTCGTCGACGCTGTAGTACCCGCCGTGGGGAACGTCGTCACGGCGATTCTCACTCTCGTGTCCGATCGGCGAGCTCGAGCGCACCGAACCAATCTCGCTCAGGCGAGGCCAGGCGGGCACGTCCACTCGCCACCCTTGGTCGTCATTGAGGTGCAGGTGCAGGCGATTCATCCGGTGCGCCGCGAGAAGATCAATGAATCGAAGAACGACGTCGACTCCAAAGAAATGGCGCGCAACGTCCAGGTGCGCCCCGCGCCAACCAAACGCCGGTTCGTCGACGATGACGACGCTTTCGAGAGTCCAACTCTCGAGGGTCGTCACACTCGTCGACCACAACTGCGACGGTCCCATCTGGCGCAGCGTCGTGAGGGCGTAGGCGAAACCGGCACTGCTTGACGCCCCGAGCACGACCTGGTCGCCGACGTGCACCGTGTAGCCCTCAGCGGCCCGTGTCGCGTCGTAGTTCAAACGAATGTCACTCCCCTCACCCGAAGCGACCCGGTGGACTGCCCAGCCGACACTCGCCATCACGTCAGCCGCGAAGACGTCGACGACGTCACTCCACTCGTCGTTGTAGCTCACGCGCAGCGGCGAGGTGAGGGCGAAGAAGCCCTGGTGCCCCCGGACCTCTCGAGGCTGGGGCACCAGCGAAAGGGTCACGGCTGCTTGACGGCGTAGCAGGCGACGCGTTTGGTGGGCGAGAGTTGCACCATCGCCGGCGTCGACACGCGGCACTGGTCCATCGCGAGCGGACAACGTGGTGCGAAGCGGCACCCCGGACCGGGATTGATCACTTTCGGAGGCTCACCGAGGTCCTCGACGTCAGTGTCGTGCGAGAGCGGCAAGCGTGGGTCGGGAGCGGTCGCCATGAGCAGGCGCGTGTACGGGTGCGCCGGTGCGCCGATCACCTCGTCGGTCGTGCCCTCTTCCACGATTCGACCCGCGTAGAGCACGATCATGCGGTCGGCCACGTAGCGCGCACTTGCCAGGTCGTGGGTGATGTAGAGCACCGATACGTGTTCACGGTCACGCAGTCCCTTCATCACGTTGAGCAGTCCGATGCGGATCGAGACGTCGAGCATGGAGACCGGCTCGTCGGCGAGGATCAGCGACGGCCTCGACGCGAGGGCCTGAGCGAAACCCAGACGCTGGCGCTGTCCCCCCGAGAGTTCGTGGGGGTAGCGGCGCAGGACTTCAGCTCCCGGCAGCAGTCCAACACGCTCGACGAGGGCCACGGCTTCGGCTCGGCGACCGGCCTTGTCGAGCTCGGGCCGGTGCAACTTGAGCGAACGCTCGAGACTGTGTCCGACGCGCAGCACGGGATTGATCGACCCGAAGGGGTCCTGAAATACCATCGGCATGCGCCCGCGCACCTGGCGACTGGACTTCTTACCCTGCACGTGGCCTTCGAAGGTGATGGTGCCCGAGGTCGGCGGATAGAGCCCCGCCAGGAGGCGCGCGATGGTCGACTTGCCCGACCCCGACTCGCCCACCAGGGCGACAATCTCGCTGGGCGCGACGGAGAACGACACCTCGTCCGTGGCGTGCAGGGTCCCCGAAGAGCGGAAACCTCCGACGCGGAAATAACGGCTGAGGTTCTCAACTTGCAAGATGGTGTCGCTCACGCGTGGCTCCTCGGATTGACCAAGTGACAGCGCACGGCACGCCCATCGGCGGTGATGAGCTCCGGGCGCACGCTGCGACATTCGTCAGTCGCGAACTGACAGCGCGGCGCGAAGAGGCATCCGCCCGGAGGATTGACGAGCGACGGCGGATTGCCGGCAATTCCCGTCAATATCTTCGCCTCGCCCACGAGAGAAGGAAAGGCGTCCATCAGACCACTCGAATACGGGTGACGAGGCCGGTCAAAAACGTCGCGCGTCGCGCCGAGCTCCACAAATTCCCCGGCGTACATGACGGCCAGGCGNNGTGACGAAGAGCACCGCGAAGCCGAGGCGGTGGCGCAAGTTCTCGATCTGGCGCATCAAGGAGCGCTGGGCCACCACGTCGAGCGCCGAGGTCGGCTCATCCATGATGATCAACTGCGGTTCGAGCAGGAGCGCCATCGCGATCATCGCGCGTTGACGCATCCCACCCGAGAGTTGGAACGGAAAGCTCTTCAGGTGCGTCACGTCAATTGACACCATTGAGAGCACCTCCGCCGAACGCTCGGCAATCTGCCGGTCGTCCCAGTCAGTGTGCGCCCGACACGCGTCGGCCAGCTGTGCGCCGATCGACAAGGTGGGGTTAAGTGCATTCATCGCACTCTGCATCACGACCGAGATGTCACGCCAGCGGAGTTGGCGAAGTTCCTCGGGTGAGAGCAACGTGAGGTCCACTCCGTTGAACTTGACCGTGCCCCCGACCGTCTGGGCGGGGTAGGTCAGGAGCTGCGCGATGGAGTACAGCATCGTCGACTTGCCGCACCCTGATTCGCCGACGATGGCGAGGAACTCTCCGGTGCCCAGGTCGAACGAGACACCATTGACGGCCTCCGCCGGACCCGCCGAGGTCGTGTACTGCACCTTGAGATCGCGAATTTCAAGGATGGGCGTCGTCACGCGAGTGCCTTCTTGCGGCGCTTCTTGGCCACCGGACGCAGCGCCGGGTTCGATACTTCGTCGAAGGCGTAATTGAGCAACGCCAGGGCGCTGCCGAAGATGGCGATCATGATGCCCGGTGCGAGCGCCCACAGGGGAAGACCGGCGGGTAGGGCCTCATTATTCTGAGCCCAGTAGAGCATCGTCCCCCAGGCTTGAGTGTTGACGTTGGCGAGACCAACGAACTGCAACCCCGAGGCGGCGATGATGGCGTAGAGGGCGGCGCCGAGGAAGTTCGCGACGATGAGCGACGTCATCGGCGGAAGTAATTCCACGCAAATGACGTACCAACTCGACTCGCCGCGGGCTTTGGCCGCCAGCAGGTAATCGCGATTGCGAAGAGAGAGCGCCTGCACTCGGAGTTGGCGCGCGCCATAGCTCCAGCCGGTAATCACCAGGACGAAAACCACCGTCCAGAACGACGCACCCTTCAGATACGCCGCGATCACGATCACGAGGGGGAACGTGGGAATCACCAAGATGACGTCAGTGCCCAGCGACAAGACGTCGTCGATGACGCCGCCGGAGTACGCCGCGGTGACGCCAATCGCGACCGACAATATCGTGCAGAAGAATCCCACGACGAGGGCGATCATCACCGATTGGCGCGTTCCCGCCATCAATTGTGAAAAAACGTCGCGTCCGAAAGAATCCGTGCCCAGCGGGTGCGCCCAGGAGAGCCCGATACCCGGGGTGTACGCGTAGGCAGTCGGATTGTCGGGGGTGAACCAACTCGGGAACGCCGAGATCAACAGCAAGATGAACAAGATAATTGCGCCGGCCATCGCCTTCTTGTCACGTCGGATGAATTCCCACGACTTGGCAAGGCCCCGCAGAAAAGTTCGCAGGAATCTCATCTTTCGCTCCTCGTTCGAGGATCGAGCAGTGCCGTTGCGATATCCGACACGAATATCGCCAGGAGCACCGCGACGGTGATGAGTAGGAACAGCGCCTGCATCAAGGGGTAGTCCTCGGAGTTGACGGCATTTAAGAGAAGAAAACCGACGCCGGGATAGTTGAAGACGTACTCCACCAGGATCGCCCCGGAGATGACAAAGCCCAGCGACATCGCGAATCCGGTCAAGTTCGGAAGTAGGGCATTGCGCCCGGCGTATTGCCATAGGACGCGACGGGGTTTCAGGCCTTTGGCCTTGGCCATCGTGACGTAGTCCTCGGCGACGACGGTAATCATGTTGTTACGCATCGTAAGGATCCAGCCGCCGATAGCGGTGATGAGAATGGTGAAGGCCGGTAACACCGAGTGCCACAGCACGTCGCCCACGAAGCCCCACGTCCACGCCTGCGTCGCCGTCTCGGTGAATCCGCCCAGCGTGGGGAACCAATTGAGGGTCAGGGAGAAAAGCCAGATCGATAATAGGCCGACCCAGAAATAAGGGAAGGCGGAGATGATAACGAAAACCGGAGGCAGGACGTTGTCGAAAATGCGACCGCGACGCCACGCCGCGATTGCCCCGAGTGCGGTTCCCAAAACGAAGCCCAGAATCGTGGTCACCCCGACGAGACCGAGTGACCAGGGCAAGGCACGAGAGATGACGGTGGTCACCGGAACGGGGAAATAACTCGTGGAGATCCCGAAACGTCCCTGGAAGGTGTCGGCGAAGTACTGGACATACGAAACAAAGATGTTCTGATGACCACCGACGCCGAACGCAGCTTCAATGGCCTTGAGCGAACTCGGATTCAAACGACCGTGGTACTGGGCCATGATGGCCTCGGCCGGATTGCCGGGCATGAGTCGGGGAATGAAGAAGTTCAACGTGAGGGCCGCCCACAATGCGATGAGCAAGAAACCAACGCGTCGAACTAAAAACCTCATTCCCCGACTCTGTCCTATTTCCTAACTATGCCTTGGGTGCCAGCTTGTCCAACACGTAGCCCCAGTCCGGCTGGTTGTACAGGCCGGGCTGTGCGTACGGATTGGTCGAGGTCGGGAAGTTGTTGATCGTCGTCGGGTTGTACTGGAACCAGTCGACTTCCTCCAGGACCGGGATGACCGGCGCCTGGTTCACCATGACGCTCTCGAGTTTGGCAACAATCGACTTCTGCGTTGCCACGCTGGTCGTCGTGCCGTACTGGGCCAACAGGGCGTCGGTCGTCGGGTTGGAGTAACGCTCCCAGTTCGATGACGCCGCCGTGCCGATGGGTGCCGAGTTCTTAGAGAAGAGCCACTGGCGCATCTCGTAGAAAGGTGTCGGGCCGCCCGCTTCAGCGTTGTAGGCCAACTGGTACTTACCGGCGTACAGGTTCGCGTAGAACGTGTTCGCGGCCGGCGTCTGCAGGGTGATCTTGATGCCGAAGGTGGTGAGCTGCTGGCTCAGGACCTGCATGGAGGCAATCCAGTCGGAGTAACCGCCGTTGGTCGTGAGCGTGAACTCGAGTTTCTTACCGCCCTTGGCCCAGATGCCGTCGGAACCCTTCTTGTAGCCGTCGGCCGTCAAAATCGCCGCCGCCTTGGTCGTGTCGTACCCGGAGCTCGAGCCTATGGCCGACGTCGCCGACGAGGAGACCCACGACGAGAAGGTCGGGGTGACGATGCCGGTCTGGCTGCCCGCCGGCTCGTAGCCGTACTCGCCGATCTTCGAGATCGTCGAGCGGTTGATGGCGTAACTGATGGCTTGGCGCACCTTGGCGTCGTTCAGTCCCGGAACCGTGAGGTTCGGAAACAGTACGACGTTGGCGACTGGCGGGAACCAGTAGGTGTTACCAGCCTTCTTGGCGACGTAATAGCTCTTAATGTTCGGGATGAACTGCGAACCCCACGCCGACTTACCCTGCGCCAAGTACTCGTTGCAAGTGTTGTTTGACAGAAACGACGGCATGTTGACGACCTTGATCTGAGCGTCAGCCTTCTGCCAGTAGTGCGGGTTGGCCTTCCACTGGATGTTCTCACCCGAGCAACTCGACATGATGTAGCCGCCGGTACCAACAGGCTTGGAGATGATCGATGTGACC
Source organism: Acidimicrobiaceae bacterium (assembly GCA_003168075.1). Lineage (GTDB taxonomy): Bacteria > Actinomycetota > Acidimicrobiia > Acidimicrobiales > RAAP-2 > RAAP-2. The sequence goes on along the minus strand of PMTL01000141.1, from coordinate 17,636 downwards.
GGGTTGGCAATCTTGCTCCAGATGTGCTCGGGAACAATCGGTACCTGGCCCGCGACGTAGAAGAAGTACGGGACCGCGGCCGACTTGAAATTCAAGATGACCTTGCTGCCAGATTGGGTGACGCTCGTCAGCACCGACCAGACCGAGTTGAGGTCCAGAGCGGGGTTCTTCTTCAGCAGGTCGAAGGTGTACACCACGTCTGCCGCGCTCAACGCCACGCCGTCGGTCCACTTGACGCCCGACCGGATGGTGAAGGTCAACGTCTTGTTGCTGTTCGACCACGCGTACGCCGAGGCGAGCCAAGGCGTGACCTTGCCGTTCTGCAACGCATTGACGAAATCGAGCGACTCGTACGTGAGCCCGAACGAATACGGCAAGGACGCCGGTACAAATGGATTGAACGCACACGACCAGAGCGCACCCTGTTCGTTCGCGAGATTGAGCGGCGCTTGCGATGGCGCTGCGTTAGCGACGGTCAGACCGACGACCGACGGACCCACAACTGTGATCGTGGATGCCACGAGCACGAGGGCCGAGGTCGCGAGACCTACCTTGTACTTTTTCATCACAACAACTCCTCCCGAAGGGAACCGCGTCAGTCCCCGCTTCACTGTGGAACCGTTGGCCAAGTCGACAACCCGCTCACGCGTCCTATCGGCCCGGTTTCGGACTCACGTGGTCACATTATGTGAATTTTTAACATCCATCAAACATTTTGTGAGAAATTTTCACATTTTGAGAGAATTAATCAACATGAAACCATAACGGCGGGTGCCTCCACTCGCAGATTTTCCCCAAACGGTGCGTCGGAGCACCCCTTAGGCCGACAGCGTGACCTTCGTGAGGCGCGGCGACGTGTCAATCGGACGTCCACGAACTTCCCCCAGCCGCAGCGCAATCGTCTGGCCCACTACTACTTCGCTGAGCCCCACGACCCAATTCGCTCCGGCCTCGGGCAACACGATTTCGGCGTCACCCGACACCGCGTCACGCGTCGAGGGACGAATCACCAACGTCGCCATGCCCGACTCGCGACAACCCTGCAGTAACTCGCGCAACACGTCGTCGGTGAGTTCATCGGTCACGACGACCACGGCGGTGCATCCCTCGCCGTCGGCGCCGATCGGTCCGTGCAGGTAGTCCGGCGCCGAATACGACTCCGCGCGCACGCCGGTGACCTCGCGGACCTTGAGGGCAATCTCCGCCGCCACGGCCAATCCGACACCGCGGCCCACCATGGTGAGTCCCTTCACGTTGAGAAGTTCGAGGGGCAGCGGCTGGTCGAGTACCCACGACGCCACGTGATCGACCACGTCAGCCAGGCCGTCCATACCTTCGAGGGGCTCACCGCTCCACGCTTCGACGAGCTGGGCGAGCGCGTGCCACGTCGAGGAGAAGGTCTTCGTCGAGGCGAGGGCCCGTTCGGGTCCGACTCGCATTTCGATGATTGTGTCACTCGCGCGCGCGAGGGGCGACGTGGAGTCATTGGTGATCGCGACCGTCGCACAGTCCTGGGCCTTGGCCTGGGCGAGAACTTCTAACATACCCAGCGTACGACCGGACTGCGAGATCGCGAGGACTCCGGCGCCCTCGAGGTTCACTTGTTGTGACCCCTCGTAGAGGGAGGGTGCCGCCAGCGCGATGAGGAGACCGAGTTCCTGGCCAGCCAGGTACTGAAAGAAGACCGCGGCGTTGTTCGACGAGCCACGAGCGGCCACCAATAGATGTGTGACGTCGCGCCACGACTCGGCCGCTCGACGAGCCTCGGCGGCCCCGGCCTGCTCGCGAGCACGCAGCAGTCCACCCTGGGAACGAATTTCGTCTTCAAAGATTGTCATCGTGGGACCTCACTGATTCCATGTACGTCGTCAACACGCCCGTAGCGTAGTGGGCCGAGAATTGACCCGCCGGTCGTCTTAACCGTCACAGAAGAGTTGTGCGGCTCCGCGCAGCGTACCTTCATTGTCATTGAAGTCGACGCGACAGCCCACCCCGGCGAGGTCCTGTGCGCGAATATGGCGGGCATTGCCCCCGCCCACGTGCACCAAGTCGGCGGAGAATTCACGTACGAACGTGGTAATCGCGTCGGCGAGCTGAGAACGCCAAAGGGGCATGTCGCGAGCCCGAGACGGCTCACCGAACACCTCGTCGTAGGTACCGAGGTCGCGGTACGACGCCTCCCCGACGTCGCGAATTTTCTGCCACGTCCCGTCAATTACCAACGCAATGCCCAGTCCCGTCCCGAGGGTGAAAATGAGCTCTCGCCCCACTCCGAGGGCGTATCCGTGCGCGGCCAGCGTGGCGTCGTTGACGACGCGCACCGTCGCACGACAGTGCGCCTGCAGATCGTCTTCAATGGCCCAACCGTGCCATTTATGGTGGATTGACTCGTCGACCGGCGTGGCAATGCCGCCAGCTCGCGACAGATTGCCCGGCTCGATGACGCGTCCGTCGACCATGTCGCCGGGAAAGCCGACGCCGGCGCGTGAGCGACCGCTCTGGTTGATGACTCGCGCCACCACGTCCACCAGCGTCGCGGGCCAGCACGGATAGGGCGTGTCGATACGAGACACCTCACCTAACAAATGACCCCGTACGTCAACCGAGCAGAATTTGATCGACGTGGCACCAATGTCGACGGCGAGGATGGGTCCGCCTAGCGTGGTCACGGATTCGGCCATTGGCGAAGTGTAGTGAGCCGGGGCCCGGCGATACCGTCGAAGTCCACCGCGTCAACGCCCGAGGAGAGTTCGTGTCACCCGAGTCAACGTCGTCTGAAGCGGCCACCCAGGTTGAACTGACCGCTCCAGCCTTCGCCAACCTCACCGGTATCTTCATCTTGGCTGGAGCGACGTCGGCGCTCTTCGGGCCACTACTCGTGACGTTCTCTCACCACTTCTCGGTCTCACTGGCCACGGCCGGCGAGACGCTGAGCGTCTACTTCGTGGGCGCGCTCTTCGGTGTCTTACCGGGTTGGTGGGGCCTCAAGCACTCCACGGGTCGAAGAGTACTCACCGCGTCACTCGTGGCTGTCGCCGCGGGCACGCTGGCCTCGGGTCTCGCACACTCGTGGAACGTCTTTCTCGTCAGCCTCTTCGTCTTGGGACTCGGATTCGGATCACTCGACATGTGTCTCAACGTGCTGCTCTCGCGAACGGCTGAGGAGGGACGAGCCCACCGACTGAGCTTCGTCAACGCGGGGTACGGACTGGGCGCAGTGATCTGTCCGCTCATCATCGTCCTCGCGCACCCGAGGAACTTTCCCGGAGTCTTCGTCGGAATTGCCGTGGTGGCGATTCTCCTCTCGACGTTCAACCGCGGGGTGCACGCGCCGCCCCTCAAGGCCGAAGTGCTCCAGAGCCAGATCAGCGCGCATAGGGCGCAGCGAATGCCCATCTTGTTGAGTTTCGTCGCGGCCTACGTGTTCTACGTGGCCCTCGAGACGGCCGCGTCCGGCTGGATGTCCTCCCAACTTCAACGCGGCGGATTTTCCACCTCCGTCGGGAGTTTCATCACGGCTGCTTTCTGGATGGGAATGACCATCGGCCGCAGCCTGGGTGGACCGCTGCACCGTATCTTCAACGACAGCAAGCTCGTTCTGGGCGGTCTCGTACTGGCCATTGGCCTCGACCTGTCCGCGACGTCGAACCACGTGGCCCTCGTGTCCTATCCGGTGCTGGGTCTCATCCTCGCTTCGGTCTTTCCGATGGGAATCCTCTGGTATACCCGGCTGCTTCCCCACGACAGTGACGGAATCACCATCATCTTGTTCGCCATGATGGCCGGCGGCGTCATCGGACCCGGTGGGGTCAGCTTGTTGGTGGGGCACTTCGGAGTGCACGTCATCCCTTACGCCTTCGCCGGTCTCGCCGTCGTGGACCTCGCGATCTTCACGAGCATCCTGCGATTTCAGCCCATCGAACTGCTCTGACGCGGCCTGCTGCCCAGGGCGGCCCACATCAGTGACTAGAGGTTCTGCTGGATTTCCTGAAGGATGGCGTGGCGATCTTCCTTCGTGGGCATCTCGAAGTAGGGGGCTTTCTTCAACCAGTAATACGTCATCGGAATGAGACCGAGCGCCATCGAGCCCAGGCCCACGATCTTCGTCGTGGTATTGAGCGACGGGATCACCTTAATGAAGACGACCATCATGAAGACGGCACCCAGCAGAGGCCACAGGCCCATGAAAATAAAATTCTTGGCCGACTTGAACAGCTGGCGTCGATAGAGGATCACCACTGAAAAGCCGGCGAGGCTGTAGTAAATACATATCTGGATACCAATGGCGGAGTAACCGTCCTGGAGAATGTTGTACACCGAACCGATGTACTGACTACCCACGAAGAGTGCCAGCGAAATGATCGTGACCGTCACCGTCGCAACCAGTGGTGTGCGGCGCTGCGCGTGGACGTGACCAAGGGCGGACGGCAGAGTCTTGTCGCGTCCCATGGAGAACAGCGTGCGAGTGACCTGGATCAGGGTCGTCTCCAACGTCGCGATGGTCGACAACAACACACCCACCACGATGAGCTTTCCAAACCAGCCCGGGGCCACCAGTTGACCAAGGTGAGCCAAGATATCGGCGGAGTACTGAGAATTGGTACCCATGTCTTTCGCCGGTATCACCATGTTGGCCCCAATGGTGAAGACCTCAAAGAGGAGAAAGACGACGATGGTCCCCAAAATGCCACCCATGCCNNGACGTTGACGTCTGCGTCGCTTTCTCCTGGTTCACCTCGCCCACCTTGGTCTCCTCATTGAGGTTGGCCGTCACGTCCCAACCCCAGTAGTAAAAGGCCGCTAGGAGTGCACCGGCAAAGAAGGTATTGGAGTGGACGCGGGTGAAGATCGATGGAGAGAACCAGTGCCACGAGAAGGGTGTCACGTGGGAGTGGAAAATCGCGAGTCCGGCGAAGAGGAGCAACAACGCGATCTCGGTGCAGGACATAATGATCTGCACCGTCACGGTCACCGTTACTCCAGCGGCAACGGCGTAGACCATGAGGAGAAAGAACACCGCTCCAAGGATGGTGATCAACGTCTTGTTCGACGCTAGCGAGGGTCGGAATATGTCGAGGATGTTGGAGCCGGCCGGGAAGGTGGCGATCACCATGAAGATCAATGCCGAGACAATGAGTGCCCAGCCCGCCAAATAGCCGAGGAAGGGATGAAGAGCACGACGAACCCACGAGTACGTCGCACCGGCGTTCGTGTCCGACTTCGAGAGGTAATTGAAGGCGAAGACGATGCCAAACATGAAGAAGCCGCAGTAGAGCAACGACGCCGGTCCACCCAGTCCCACGGCGCCGAAAAGAAACAATGTGGTGGCGGAGATGGAATACGCCGGCGCGGAACCCGCGATACCCATAATCGCCGAGTCGAAGAGGCCGAGAACCCCCGACTTGAGTGAATGCTCGGGCGGGCCCGACGTGTTCGTTTCGACGGTGTCGGTCACGACAACCTCTTTCTTGTGGATAGCACCTTGAATTGAGCACTTCGCAAATGTGGAATTCAACATAGCCTTTAGCGATGGGGCGGAGAGGTCCACTTGGTTTCCCCGGCATGAAGTCCGTGCACGCGACGGTGTCGCCCAAGATTCTCTAGTAAATTTGGCTCGAGTCGGATCCCATTCATCGGTTCAGCGAAAGGTCGTCGTGTCAGCATTTCAACGCTTCGACCTCAACGGCCAGACCGCCGCGCCTCGCGAGATAGCGCGACGATGGCGCGATTTTCACCGCGACGTTCGCAGAGTTTCTTCCTCACCCTTCGCGCGAGTAATCGGTCCCCTACTCGGCGACGACGGCACCTTTCGCCGACGTCTCGCGGAACGACTACGACCCAATACTCCGGTCGATGCACCCACCACGGCCAACCACGTCGACTGCTTTCCCGTGAACTACGTCGCGACGCAGCCGTCGCAGGTTCTGGCGACGTCAGAGATTGAAGATCTCGTCGAATTCGTTCTCCTGCATTCTCTCGAACCCGCAGAACTCGTCGAGAAATCTCGCGTCGCCCTCGCGTCGTCAAAGGAATGGCTGATCGTCGCCAGCGCCAGCGACGATGAGGCCTCTCGCCTCGCCGTCGCTGCGACATTGTTGGCGCACCGTGGCGACGCTGACGTCGTCTACGGCGACGAAACGGGTGACGTCCTCACCATTCCCCTGCTCAAGCCCCACGAGGTAGGTCCTCATACTCTGCTCAGCTACAACGTGATCGGCCGACCCGCGTTGTTACGTCGCGACGCCGTGGCTCGCGTGGGCGGACTGCAGGTCGAGTCCGGGCGCGCCACCGAGCACGACCTCTACCTCCGCCTGTTCGACGCCCACGCGAAATTTCGTCACGTGCCGGTCGTGCTGAACGGTCGCTCCGCTGAGGAGCGCCACGACGAGGCACTGAGCGAGGACACCCAGCGCGTCGTCGCCGAGGCCCTGTTACGACGAGGTATCACCGCGCGCGTCAGACCGACGTCGAAGCCGTCGGTCGTGACGTGGTCGCCACTGCCCGAGTCGTGGCCGTCAATTGACGTCATCATCCCCACGCGCGACCGCGTCGACTTGCTTCGCCGCTGCATCACGTCTGTCGAGGCGAGCACGTACCCGAACTTCTCGATCACCATCTTGGACAATGGTTCGCTCGAGCCCGCGACGCTGGCGTTCTTTAAGGCAACCTCGCACCGCATCGTCGAGTGTCCCGGGCCCTTCAACTACGCCGCCCTCATCAATCGTGGCGTCGCGCAGTGCGCCGGAGACTACGTCCTCACCCTCAACAACGACACCGTCGTGCGCACGCCCGACTGGCTCGAGCAGATGGTCGGGGTCGCCGCACTCGACGACGTCAGCATCGTCGGTGTCACGCTGATCGACCAGCACGAGAGCCACGAGCACGACGGCATCGTCATCGCGCCGTATCCCCAGCACCTGCGACGCGGCGTCAACTACCTCGTCGAGGACGAGTACGTACTGGCCCGCCGAGACGTGGCGGCGGTCACGGGTGCGGTCCAGATGATCTCGCGAGCGCTCTACCAGGAACTCGCCGGCATGGACGAGAGGCTCGCCGTCGTCATGAACGACGTGGACCTGTGCTTACGCAGCCAGGTGGGCGGTCGCCACGTCGTCATGCTGGCCGACGTCGAGCTCACGCACTTCGCGGGCTCGACCAGGGGCCGTCTCGATCCGCTCGCGGACCGTAACTTCTTTGTGCGCCGCTGGGACGTGTTTGGCGCGCTGGTCGATCCGTATTTTCCCGAAACCCTGCGGCTCTACGGTTCGACAATCGAATACCATCCGGTGATGCCAGACTGAGGTCGTGAGCAACCGTCTCGATGATCTCGACCTCTCGCAGTCCCTCTCGCACAACGAGTCGGAGAAGCGCATCACGGCCGCGCAACGACGTTTGTTGCACCTGCGACTCTTCAGCGCGGGCCTGCTCGGACCCGCACCCAATGCTCCGGGCCTCCTGGTGCTCTTCGAGGGCTTCGACGCCGCCGGCAAGGGTGGCGCAATCCGGCGCCTGACCAGCGGGCTGGACCCGCGCCACGTGCGGGTGGTCCCCATAGGCCCGCCGACTCCCGAAGAGCTCAAGCACCACTTTCTCTGGCGCTTCGCCCCGTCCCTGCCGGGTCGAGGCTCCATGACGGTCTACGACCGCTCCTGGTACGGGAGGCTGCTCGTCGAACGCGTGGACGGACTCATCGGCGCCCCCGACGTGAAGCGGTCGGCCAAGGAGATCGTGGACTTCGAGGACTCGCTCGTCGACGACGGAGTCACTCTGGTGAAGTTCTGGCTGCAGATCTCCGATGCGGAACAGCTCCTGCGCTTCAACGGCCGCGCGATCGATCCGGCGAAACAGTGGAAGCTCACCGCCGAGGACTGGCACAATCGCACGCTGCGTGAGCAGTACGTGCGCGCCGTGAAGGACATGCTCGAGTGGACCGATCACCCCCACGCGCACTGGGACTTGGTGGCGGCCGAAGACAAGCACTTCGCCCGGGTCTTCGTCCTGGAAACGCTCATCAAACGCTGGGAACACGACCTCGAGCGCCGCGGATTCACGCTGCCGAAATCCCACGGCACCAATTACCTAGTTTGAGGCCCGTTCTCTCTAGACTTACATTCGACGACGGGAGCATGATGGCGAAGAAGAACTCCAAAAAAAAAGAATCGAAGAAGAGTTCGAAGAAAGTGCCCAAGGTACGCATCGGCGTCGTCGACACGATGTTCGCGCGTTACGACATGGGTCAGGCGGCCTGTGACGAACTGGCGATTTGCCCCGGCTACAACAAGACCTTCAAGGTCATCTCCCAGACCGTACCCGGCTTCAAGGACCTCGCCGTCGCCGCCATGAACCTCATCGAACAAGACGGCTGTTCCATCGTGGTCGCGCTCGGCATGCCCGGCTCGGCACCGATTGACAAACAATGCGCCCACGAGGCCGCGATGGGCATCATGCAAGCCCAGCTCCTTACTGCGACGCCCATTATCGAAGTCTTCGTGCACGAGGATGAATCAACGGACCCCAAAGTGCTCGCCAGCGTCTTCGAGAACCGCTCTCGCAAACACGCGCGCAACGCGTACTGGATGCTCTTCGAGCCCGAGCAGTTGCGCCGTCGCGCCGGACAGGGTATTCGTCAAGGCTTTGATGACGCCGGTCCGCTGCAGTTGAAGTAGGGCGGTCGCCATGGCCGAGGCCGTACTCGTCGCCGCTGGTCGCACGCCGATTGGACGCGCCTTCAAGGGTTCGCTGGTCAACGAACGGCCCGATGACTTGACCGCCTACGTGGTGGGCCAGGTACTCGAGCAAGTCCCCGAACTCGATCCCCACATGGTCGAGGACCTCTTGGTGGGCTGCGGTCAGCCCGCCGGTGAGGGTGGCTTCAACCTGGCCCGCGTCGTCGCGGTGCTCGCCGGACTCGACGACGTGCCCGGCGTGACGGTGAACCGCTACTGCTCGTCGTCCCTGCAGACCATTCGCATGGCCGCGCACGCCATTCGCGCCGGGGAAGGCGACGTCTTCGTGGCCGCCGGGGTTGAAACCATCTCGCGCTTCGGTTCAGGGATGTCCGACATCGACACCGCCGCCAATCCCCTCTTCGATTCCGCTCGTGAGCGCAGCGCCAAACGCTCTCTCGAGGACGCCGTCGGGTGGGAGCCGCCCATCGGCGTGCCCGATATCTACATCGCCATGGGCCAGACGGCGGAGAACGTGGCACAACTCGAGGGCGTGAGTCGCGCGCAGATGGACGAGTTCGCCCTGCGCAGTCAAGAACTGGCGGTCGCGCACCAGAAAAATGGCTTCTTCGCTCGTGAGATCATCGCCGTCACCCGCGCCGATGGCGGCGTCATCGACACCGACGATGGACCGCGCGCCGACACGACGCTCGAGCGCCTGTCGTCGCTCACCCCGGTCTTTCGACCCGACGGAACGATCACCGCCGGCAATTGCTGTCCCCTCAACGACGGTGCCGCGGCAGTCGTCGTCATGAGCGACGTGCGCGCGCGAGAATTGGGAATACGCCCTCGCGCACGGATTATTTCATCGGGAGTCAGCGGTCTGAATCCAGAGATCATGGGCCTCGGTCCCATCGAAGCGAGTCGCCAGGCGCTCGCGCGAGCGCAACTCACGATGGACGACATTGACCTGGTGGAGATCAACGAGGCGTTCGCCGCACAGGTTCTACCCAGCGCCAAGCACCTCGGCATTCCCTTGGAGAAGCTCAACGTGCGCGGCGGAGCAATCGCGCTTGGCCACCCCTTCGGTATGACCGGCGCGAGGATCATGACGACGCTGCTTCACTCCCTCGAGGAGTCTGGCGCCCGCTACGGGCTCGAGACGATGTGCGTCGGCGGCGGTCAAGGAATGGCGATGGTCATCGAACGCCTCGACTAGCCACGCCGTTCGCTCGACGCGACAGAAGATGTGAACACGCGCCACGATCAGCGTTTCATTGAGCCCATCGAAATGCCAGAAATGATCCTCGCCGCACGTCGACCCGCGTGGCCATAACGGTGCAACGGTGGAGAGACTCCATGCACCAAATTCTCGGCACTTCGTGCGCAGACGTCAAGACGTCGTCCAAGGTACTGCCGACGTCGCCGGAACCTACAGTTTGAAGCCACCCTCGGGCGGTGCTTCACCGTCGTCGGGCGCGGCGCCGCCACTGGCAGCGTCGTCGTCGCCGTCAATCGCACTCAGCGGTCCGTGCTCGGCTTCGTACGTCGTGAGTTCGGCGATCAAACTGTCGATTTGTGCTGTCGTCTCGTCGGTAGCCGTGCCCGCGTGCTGAGAGTAGACCGCCTGGCCGAGTTGGCGCAGGAGACCGTCGGCGCGACGTCGAGCCTGCACCTCTCCAATCTTGGACTGCCCGGCTTTACCCGCCTCCTGCGCCTTTTGAGCGAGTTGGGCGGCTTGCGCTTTCATTTTGTCCATCAATGCCATAACTATTTCCCTTCTAGATACGACCAAGTAGGTTGTCGTTGCGCTGATCGTTGCGGTCCTCATGCTCGAACTGCCGATGCAGTGTCGACTGCAGGACAACCGGTCCGTCGCCACTGAGCGTTATCAGATTGATGCCGGTGCCACCGAAGGCCGCGGTCATGATCGTCTGGGCGTTCAGCGCGCCGATACGCTCCACGCTGAAGTTGACCGAATCAGCGAACGCCACCACCGCCCCAGCGTGAACTTGGATCTTACCGCCGTAGTCGGCCGGATTCATGTCCATGAGGCTGCCACCGCCGGCGACAATGACCGTGCCGTCACCGGTGAAGTGCTCGAAGATATAGCCCTCTTTCGATCGACGACCGAGATTGAAGCCGGCCCAGTCAATGTCGTAGTGGACGGTCCCTTCGGCACAAATCAGTGCCCGACTTTCCGCGCGCCACCCCACTCCATTTTCAATTTCGATGGCCCGCACTTGCCCTGGTTCGTCACCGGCAAACGACGCCAGTCCGGAACCACCACTCGGCGTGAACCATTGGAAGGCCATGCTCTGTCCCGAAATAACCCGCTTGCCGACCTCGGTTGCCGTAGCGAGCGCCGCCTTGAGGAAGCTACCGCCGCTTTGTTGCGCTTGCTGCTTTGCTTGGTCGGCTTGACCACCAGGGGTAGACAGCCTGGTCTCCATGGTGACGTTGGTCGTCTTCCATCGGAATTTTCCGGCTTCAGCGAAGACGGACTGTCCGGGGTCCAGTTGGCACGTGATGTGCTCCGAGAACCCTCCCGTCATTTTGGTCGTCAGCGTCATACGTCACCTCGTACACGAAGGTTAGCCACCCGGCGGACTCTCATTGCACCTGCGATCTGAAACGGCGAGACGCAATTCGACAGTGGGTTCTGGAACCGAGCGACTTCCGCGATGGCACCGTAAGAGGCCCGGGGATTCTTGCACGACTCCCACGGCGCCGTTCACTGGGGCTCGTCGGGGGGGTCAGAGACGGCGAGGATCGCCTTTTGTGCCCACGCCACGTCGTGCCACGAACCGTTCTTCCATCCAACCTGCTGAAAGACCCCGATGGGAATAAACCCCAGAGCAGCGTGCAGTGCGCTGGTCGCCTCATTAGGGATCGTCATTCCGGCCATAGCCCATCGATATCCACGTTGCGCTAGTTGGCGAAAGAGCGCCTCGTAGAGCAGGCGCCCGGCTCCGGTACGTCGGCGTCCCAACTCGAGATAGATACTGGTCTCGCAGGCCCAGCGATACGCTGCGCGCTCCGCGAAGGCGTGGGCGTACGCGTAACCAACGACGCGGCCCTCATCTTCCAACACGAGCCACGCGTGCCTCTCCAACGCGGCGGCAATCCTCATCGCCATCTGCGCGTCAGTTGGCGGCACCATTTCAAAACTGATCACGCTGTCGGTCACGTAGGGGGCGTAGATCTCCGCACACGCCGCGGCGTCATTCGTTGTTGCCGTACGAATCATCAATTCAGCCACGTTGGAAACAATAGTAGGCAAAAATGCCGATATATTTACAATTATGGTCAGTTCGCTCACTCATCGCCTTGCCGCAGCAGTGAGTACTACTCGGTCCGACCGGCGACTTTCGGTCAGTGAATTATCGGAAATCTCCGGGGTATCGAGGGCCATGATCAGCAAGATCGAACGCGGAGAAGTCCAGCCAACCGCTGCCTTGTTAGCTCGGCTATCGGGCGCCCTCGAGATAACGCTCTCGGAATTGATCGCCCACGCCGAAGGCGACGATCGTCGTCTGTCCCGAGCCGCCGATCAAGAGGTGTGGTCGGACCCCGACAGTGGCTACTCGCGTCGCGCCGTCTCTCCCGGGACTGGCAGCCCACTCGAACTGGTCGAAGTGGAGCTTCCCGCCGGCGCCCAAGTGTCGATGCCGGCCGACACATTCGCCTTCATCCACCAACAGATATGGGTGCTCAGTGGCCGTCTGCGTTTTATCGAAGGGGATACCGCCCACGAACTCTCACGAGGAGATTGTCTCCAACTAGGAGAGCCGGCGCACTGTTCGTTCGTGAATCACACAATGCAACCGTGTCGCTATTTAGTTGCACTCGCCAAACGCCAGCGGTGAGTGCACGTGGTTCCGACGTCGCTACTCGTGCGAGTACGTGCATCCCAATATCCTGGGACTCAACGTGCGACGTTTACCTTCTTCCCCATTGACGACGCATTTGTACTCGATAGTGCGATACGGTGGGACAATTCGGTCGCAGCCGACGTTGTAGCGTTCACTTCGAGTGGCGAGAGCCACCAGGCACAGGAGGCTCCGCGATGGACCGCACCGCTCGCCATTATCACACCCACTCGCTCTTGCGGTCACTGCGGTCGCGCGCCCTACTCCTCGGGGTCGCGTGCGCTGTCACACTCGTCGGGGTCCCGGCAGTCGCCCAGGCAACGTCACGCCCGCGAGTCACGACCACGGGGCACACCACCGTTGCGCGTACTCTCAGATCGCTGTCGTCGTCAATCTGCAACAAGGCGAGCGCATCGTCCGTCTCGTCGATCATCGGCTACAAGGTTCCGTCTGGCACCCTGGACACCCTTCACGTCAAGGCAACGAAGGTGAATTACGAAACCTCTGCGGTGGAGACATTCTGCACGTACGGGGCCGAGACGAATATGGCCGAAATCCTCAAGTCCGTCACGCTCTCGTTCGACGTCCTCTCCAAGCCCATCACGGCAGCTGAGATGCAAGCGTCGATCGCCAAGGTGAGCACCTTCGCCAAGTTCAAGTTCACCCCGTACTCCGGCCTCGGCGTCCCTGGTTACTACTTCAGCTTGACCGAGGCGGGTATCACGGGTCAGGGAATCACCGGGATCCTCGGCGGTACGCGTTACTTCGGAGCGAGCGTGGAGACCAAGAATCTCTCGAAGTCGAAACTGGCGGCGCTCGCAAAGCTCGCCGAGAACCTGTAGTCCGATTGCCGGCTCGGCGGTGGCTTCAACGAGAGATATCTAGGGACGACCCGTATCGCGACCAGTGGGATCGTTCATGATCTTCTCGTGCTCCGCGTTGTCGACGTCGCGGGTCTCACTGGTGAGCAGGACCGGGATGTCGTCTTTCACCTCGTAGACCTTGTGGGTGCGTGGGTTGTAGAGAAGCTCGAGCGACGCCACGTAGCGCAACGTCCCGTGGTCCGCCGGGTCTTCTAAGAGTTCAAGTAGGAAGGAGTCGAGGGCCATGATCAGTTCGCGCGAATCAGTTCGACGACTTCGGAGACGTGCTGAGCGCACTCCTCATCAGTCAGGGCTTCGACGTTGAGTCGCAGTAGCGGCTCGGTGTTGGAGGGACGCAGGTTGAACCACCAACTGCCGTAGTCGGCCGTCGTCCCGTCGAGCTCGTCGATCATGGTGCCCGAGTTGAGGAGTTGCGCCGAGATCGCCGCGACGGTGGCCTGGGGGTTCGTCACCACGGTGTTGATCTCACCCGAGACAGCGTATCGATTGAAGGGGGCCACGAGATCGGACAACGGGCCATCGAAAGCGCTCAGGAGTTCGAGCACCACCATGGCGGTGATGATCCCGGAGTCCGCGCGATAATTGTCGCGGTAGTAATAGTGACCCGAATGTTCGCCACCAAAGATGGCGTTGGTCTCGGCCATCGTCTGCTTGATGTAGCTGTGCCCCACCCGGGTGCGCACACCGATTCCACCGTGCTCGGCGATCACCGCCGGGACTGACTTGGAGCAGATGACGTTATAGAGAATGGTCGAGCCGGGGTTCTTATCGAGCAAGCTAGCGGCCACCATCGCCGTGGTGGTCGAGCCGCTGATCCCTTGGGCTTTTTCGTCGATGAGGAACACCCGGTCGGCGTCGCCGTCGAAGGCGAGGCCGATGTCGGCGCCGGCCTCGAGAATCCGACGCTGCAAGTCCAGGACGTTGGCGGGGTTGAGCGGGTCCGCCGGGTGATTGGGGAAGGTGCCGTCGAGTTCGGCGTACATGATCTCGACGTCGAAGGGCAGGCCGGCGAAGATCAGCGGCGCCACGTAGCCGCCCATGCCGTTGGCGGTGTCGCAGACGATCTTCAGGGGACGCAGCTTCGCGGTGTCAATAAACGAATGCACGTGCGAGACCCAAGCGCTGGTGACGTCGCTCTCACTCATCGCCGCGAGCTCGCCGGCGGCGGGAGCAACGAAGAACTCATTGGTCATGCGCTCGATATCCGCGAGGCCCGTCTCCAGACCAATCGGCTTGGCCTCGGCCAGGCACAACTTGATTCCGTTGTACTGAGCGGGATTGTGCGAGGCGGTGAACATCGCACCGGGAGAGTTCAGGTGGCCCGAGGCGAAGTAGAGCAGGTCCGTGGACGCCAGGCCGATGTCGACGACCTCGACACCCACGCGCCGCACTCCCTCGGCGAAGGCCTCGACCAGGCTCGGACCCGACGGGCGCATGTCGCGCGCCACCACGATGGACGGGGCGCCCACGAACGTCGCGAAGGCCGACCCCGTGGCACGGGCCACGTCTTCGTTGAGTTGATCAGGGTAGGTACCGCGAACGTCGTAAGCCTTGAAGATCAGCGATGTGTCCATGACCACCAATCCTACCTTCGGGCTCGGCGCCGCCTTCGAAGGGCTAGTACCGCAACGGCCAGACCGCAAGCGGCGGCGGCGTCAGTGATCACGTTGCCCCACGTCACCGCGGAACTCGCGCCGTAGACGAGCGACACGGACGTCGACGTGGGTATCACCACCATCAGGTTGGGGCTGATCCGGTAGGGCCCGGTCGCACCACTGGCGTGCCAGCGCGGGTAGTAGGAGATCTTCACCAGCATCGGCACCCCGATGCGCGACACGTGAAAACTGATTGACTGCGACGTCTGGGTGAGAACGCTCACGGCCACGGTGGGCAGCACCACCGACTTGTACGCGAGGTCCGTCGTACTCACGTGGGGCCACTGCGTGGGCCCACTGCTCGCCAGTGGCACCTTCCACGACGTGGGGTCGAGCCACCAGGTCGTGTTCGCGTTCAGCCACGCGACTCGACTCGAGAGACCCGAGACCACCACCGGGTCATGGGTGAGGGCCTCGACGATGGGGCTGTTCTTGATGCGGTAGACATACCACTGCGCGCCCGGTGAGGGCCAGGCCTTGGTCTTGGCGACCAGTTGCAGCGACGTGTCGTCGTTGGCTTGGGCGATCACCTCCGGCGAGAAGGCGATGTAGTACTTGACCCCGAGCATCTGCAGGTGCGCCACGCCCTCGGGAACGTTGAGCGAGCCGTAGTTGAGCCCCACTTGGGGATTGCTCGGGTACTGGCTCAACTCCGACTGGTCGAGAAAATGATACGGCGTCGTCGCCGAGGACTCGAAGTAGAGGCCCTCCATTGAGTCCACGCAGTTGTTCGTCCAGTACGGCAGGAGCATCAGGGCCATGGGCGTACCGAAGCGGCCTTCGCCCGCGCTGTACTCCCACATCGCGCGGCCGCACCCGTAGCGTTGGGCGACCGAGGACATCGTGGTCATGAGGTCGTGGTACTCGGGCCAGGCCGCCTGACCCTGGTACCCGGCGTAGTTGTACGCGGCCCAATTGGTGACTTCGTTACCGCTGGTGTTGAGGTGCAGTGCGGTGGCGACCCCCGGGATGAGACCCGGTACCGTCGAGAGCAGACCCACCAAGATGACGCTCGACGTGGCGTTGACCAGTCGCGTGCGGTGGATGCGCTCATTCCACTCGTGGCGCCACGTCGGCGCGGCGAGCGTCTCGTCGTCGCTGAACTCGTCGCTGAATTGCATCGCCAAGTCGAATCGTCGTTGGCGTTCGACCCAGCGCCACGCGCCGTATCCGACCAGCCAGCCCGCGAGCAGGTGAATACCGAGGTACCAAAACGGGATGAGACGTTCATTCCAGATCACGCTCTGGGGGTCGATGACGAAGGCCGCGAAGGACCCCGCGGTGAGGAGCGAGAGCACCACGCCCAGTCGGTCGCGAACCACGACGGCCACCGCCGCCGCCGCGGCCGCCATCACGATGACCCAGCGGTCGCCGGCGGCCCCTCCGGTGCTCGTGAACCACCCCAGAGTGCTGAAGATCTGGTGGATCGTGCCCGTCGGGTCGTTGGTGTAACCCATTGAATTCGTCAGATTCTGGGTGGCCGCGAAACTCACCAACCACCACGCCGACAGCGCCAAAGAGATCAGCGTCGCGCCGATGGCGAATCGAAGCGGCCGCGTGTAGTCACCGGGCACGCGCTCCTCGCGCGGATCGCCGAAACCGCGACGCTGCAACAACTCCACTACGACGACGACGCCGATGGCGCAGAGCGAGAACATCCAGGGCAGGAGATGCGAGGCCAAGGTGGCACTGAGCGAGATCGCTGCCCACCAGTACCCGCGCCCGGTGCGCACGCCGCGCGCGAAGAGGCCAATAGTGATGAGACTGAGGGCCAGTGACAACGAGAAGGCGTACTCGCCGGCCATGGTGGAGAACAAGTTGCCCCCGTCGATCGTGTAGCTCGCGTCAAAGAGGAAGGGCAGTGTGGCCAGCGCCAGCGCCGCCGGTACCGGGCGGGGCGCTCGAAAGAGTCGCGCCATGACGTACGCGCCAACGGGCATGAGGACCGAACCCATGATGGTGGCGAGCTTGAAGGCCACCGCGAAATTGATGAGGTAACTGCCGAGCACCGCGAAGTAGTCGGGCAGCACGAAGTAATAGGTGTAGGCCGGCATCCCGGCGAACCAGCCGGGATACCACGGCGTCAGATTCAAGGGGTTGCCGACCGAACGGAGGTAGGCCGGCACCACCAAGTGTGATCCGGTGTCCCCGCCGGTCAGGAGCGTGTTGGAGAAGATCAGCGACGGATGCAACTCGAACATCGTGACGAAGATGACCGCGATGATGACGAGCGCGTCGATGCGGGCTCCGGGAGTGTTATGGCGCTCGATCCAGTCGCGCATCAATGTCCCGAGCGCTGGTGGACGAGTGCGGCGATCGCGACGCCGTTAAAGGACATGTGGGTCACGATGCTCGGTATCAGACGCTTGGTTCGCCACACCAACGTCGCCAGCACTATGCCGAGCACGAACAGCCCCGCGAACTGCAGTGGTTCGGCGTGGGCGACGGCGAAGAGCGCCGCACTGAGTGCGACACCGAAGATCACGCTCGCACGAGAACCGCCCCAACGGCCGCCCTCGCTTAACGCACGAAAGATCACGCCACGAAAGAGCCACTCCT
>PMTL01000092.1 GCA_003168075.1 Acidimicrobiaceae bacterium | reverse complement strand
CCGCCCCAGGGCGGGCGCAAGCACCCGCACCAAGAATTCATCACTATCGACACCGCCAACATTCTTTTTATCTGCGGTGGCGCGTTCGCGGGCCTCGAGCAAATAATTGAACGTCGCCTCGGCAAGAAGTCGATGGGCTTCAATCAGCCCGTTGAGTCCAAGCGCCGCGGCGACATCGAATTGTTCCGCCACGCACTGCCCGAAGACCTCGTCAAGTTCGGACTCATCCCGGAGTTCATCGGCCGCTTGCCGATCGTCGGCGCCGTTCAGCAACTCGACCGTGAGATGTTGATTCGAGTGCTGACTGAGCCCAAGAACTCACTGGTCAAGCAGTTCCAACAGGTCCTCGCCCTCGACGGCGTGGAGTTGGTCATCGACACGGAAGCCCTTGAGGCGATTGCCGAGCTGGCTCTGGAGCGTCAGACCGGCGCACGAGGACTGCGTTCGATCCTCGAGAATGTCCTACTCGAGCCCATGTACGACGTCCCTTCTCGTGGTGACGTCGAACGTTGCGTCATCACCGCGGCCGCGGTTCGCAACGAGGCCGAGCCCATCTACGAAATTAGGAAGACGCGCACCCGCCGCGCCAGCTAGTCGTGCGGCCTTCTACGTACGGCGACGCGGTGGCGTGGCTGGAATCGCACGTCGATTACGAGCGTCTCGCCCCGGGACATCGGGAGAATCCGTCGCTCCAGGGAATCGCTGACACGTTGGCGCTGTTCGCGGATCCTCACCGCGATTATCCCGTCGTGCACATTACTGGGACGAATGGTAAGGGGACCACGACGACGTTGGCCAGCGCTCTCTTGAGTGCTACGGGACTTCGGGTAGGCACCTTCACCAGTCCCGACCTGCACGCCATCAACGAGCGCATTGCCCTCAATGGCGAGCCGATCGGTGATGAGGAGTTCACGTCGGTCATGGCGCGCCTCTACGACGCCGAGGGAGTGAGCGGCATTGTCTTGACGCGCTTTGAGCTGCTCACGGTGGGCGCCCTCCTTCACTTCTCTGATGAGGGTGTGGACGTTGCGGTCGTCGAAGTGGGACTAGGCGGGACGTGGGACTCGACCAACGTCGTCGACGGCGACGTCACCGTGCTGACGAACGTGGACCTGGACCACACCGCGGTGCTCGGCGACACCATTGGTGCCATCGCGCGTGACAAAGTCGGCATCTTTCGTCCCGAGGCCACTGCGGTACTTTCCACCACCAATGCCATTGTCGTCGAGATTGCCACTGAGAAGGCTGTCGAGCTCGGCGCCACGTTGTGGCTGATCGAGGGCTCCTTCTCGCTCGAGCGCAACGACCTGGCGGTGGGCGGACGCGCCATCACGGTGCGGACCCCTTACGCCACCTACGACGATGTGCTGGTTTCGCTGCACGGCATCCACCAGGGCGTCAACGCCACGACGGCCATTGTGGCCGCCGAGGCGTTTCTCGGTCGCGCACTCGGCGAGAGTGTCGTGCGTTCGACACTCGCCAAGGCCACCATGCCGGGTCGCATGGAGATGTTGAGTCGTCACCCGCTCATCGTCGTTGACGGGGCGCACAACCCCGCGGGCGTGCGAGCACTGTGCGCCGCGCTCGACGGGGCGTTTCACGTGTCGGGGGAGCGGCGCTGCGTGCTGGGCATGTTGACCGGTCGCGACGTCGACGACATGGTGGCGCCGCTGGTGGCGCTGGGCTTCACCGAATTCCATTGTTGCGCGCCGAACTCGCCACGTGCGATGAGCGCTCACGTCGTCGCTGAAGCGGTGCGTCGTGCCGGAGGAGTCGCCTACGAGCATTCGAACGTTTCGACCGCGCTCGCGCACGCGAGAGAGCGGTCGAACGACGATGACCTCATCGTCGCCGCGGGAAGTCTGTACCTCGTAGCCCAGGTGCGCGCTGACGTGTTGCACGTCGCTTCTCACCACCAGAACTGAGACTGGTAGATTTCTTCGTCGTGGATAGAACCCTGGTACTGGTCAAGCCCGACGGCGTCGAGCGCGGTCTAATTGGTGAAATTCTGAGTCGCTTCGAGCGGCGCGGACTTCGTCTCGTGGCGGCGCAATTTCGCACTCTCGATCGCGAGATCGCCGCCCAGCACTACGCCGAACACGTGGGAAAGGCCTTCTACGACGGTCTGGTGGACTTCATTACCCGCGGACCGGTGATGGCGTTGGTGATTGAGGGACCAAGTGACACGTGGCAGGTCGTTCGCGCGATGATGGGGCCGACGGACCCGGCCGTGGCGCTGCCGGGCACGATACGCGGAGATTTGGGCCTGGTGATGCAGCAAAACCTCATTCACGGTTCAGATTCGGCGGAATCGGCGACGCGGGAGATTGCGATTTTCTTCCCCGCTCTAGACTAGGGACACTTGTTTGGTGTCCGGAGCCGTTGTGTCGTAGCCTTAGAGGGGTAGGAGAGTACCTCTCGGGCTCTCATTAAGGGTTCTTATGGTTGATTCTCGTTTTTCACTACTGGGCCGCGATATGGCGGTGGACCTTGGAACCGCCAACACCTTGGTCTACGTGCGAGGTCGCGGCATTGTTCTGAACGAGCCTTCGGTGGTTGCCGTCGACATAAAGGACGGCAAGCCCCTCGCGGTGGGCGCCCAGGCCAAGTTGATGATTGGACGCACCCCGAGCAATATCCAGGCGATTCGCCCCCTGAAGGACGGTGTCATCGCGGACTTCGAGATCTGCGAAAAGATGTTGCGCTACTTCATCCATCGCGTGCACCAACGCCGCTTCGCCAAGCCGCGCATGGTCATCTGCGTCCCTTCGGGCATTACCGGCGTCGAACAGCGAGCAGTCATGGAAGCCGCCGAGTTCGCCGGAGCGCGCAAGGCCTACATCATCGAAGAGCCCATGGCCGCGGCGATTGGCGCGGGCCTGCCGATTCACGAGCCCACCGGTAACATGGTCGTCGACATCGGCGGAGGTACCACCGAGGTCGCCGTTATCTCGCTCGGTGGCATCGTGACCAGTCAGTCCATCCGCGTCGGCGGTGACGAGCTCGACGACGCAATTGTCGCGTACGTCAAGAAGGAATTTCAACTCGCCCTCGGTGAGCGCACGGCGGAAGAGATCAAGATTCAGATGGGTTCGGCCTACCCACTTCAGCAAGAGATGCAGGCCCAAATCCGTGGCCGCGACCTCGTCACGGGCCTTCCCAAGACGGTCGTGATCTCAACCGAGCAGGTTCGCCAAGCCATTGAAGAGCCGGTGCAGGCCATCGTCGACGCCGTCAAGGTGACCCTCGACCGCACGCCGCC